>NZ_JAMYVB010000016.1:0-167500 GCF_040323635.1 Mesorhizobium sp. M0037
AAACCGACGGTGCTGCGATAGAGAGTATCAAAGGTTCTCATAGCCACATCCTCCTTGAAGCAACATGGGTACAAGGGCGCCGCCCCGTGCGGCGCCGCCATTTTTTGCCGAGCCTTATGGCCTTGGCGGAAATCGAATTAGGAGGCGCCCCAAATGAGTTCAAGAGCATCTCGAATTTTTTTTAGTAGCATCCTTCGCATCGACGGAAAGCGAAATCTGAGTTTCTACGGGACCTTCCCTTCGAACAGTCGAACAGCCCCTTGAAGTACAGATCCGGCGGGAAGTTTTCGCGCGATCTGCGCGACCGCATCGTCTACTGCCCCGCCGTCCCGTTTCGTGTTCAAATGCCGGCCAGCAAGGAACCGGGTAGCGGCCTTCCGATCCGTATCCGCCCTGTCGGGGGCGAAACGTCCCGGCACGTGCCGGGACGTTTCTGGCTCGCGGATCACTGTGGCCGCGGATCGGGCCTGTCGGGCTTGTCATGAGGGGCGTTGCTGCCTTCACGGCACGGGGTGCCGATGCCGCAGCATTTGCCGTTGTAGGTGACACCGGGCTTGGTCTTCTCGCATTCCCTCGGCGGTGCCGTCTGACACCCTGCCAGCACCGAAACCGCGATGGCGGCGAGAAATGCGTTTCTTGAAGTGATAGACATTGACGTTCTCCTTGATGGACCGTGTTTGCTACACACCGCTTGGTCGCGGGCGGCAGCGAAATGGTTCAAGGAAAATTGGAATCAGGCCGCGCCGAGGCGGACATCACCCTTCTCAACATGGTTGAGAAACCACGCATATGTCTGTTCCAATCCACCGCGAAGCGCGTAGCGCGGGCGCCATCCCGTCGCAAACAGCCGCGAAACATCCATCAACTTGCGCGGCGTGCCATCTGGCTTGGTCGTATCGAAGGCGATATCAGCCTCGACGCCGGCGACCGATGCGACGGTCTGGGCAAGCTCGGCAATGGTGACATCTTCGCCCGAACCGACATTGACGTGGCTGTCGCCGGCATAATTCTTCAACAGCCAGACCAAGGCATCGGCGGCGTCGTCGACATGCAGGAATTCACGCCGTGGCGTGCCCGAGCCCCAGACCTCGAGGCTGTTGCCGCCGCTCAGCGCCAGCGCATGCGCCTTTCGCATCAGGGCCGGCACGACATGGCTGGACTGGAGATCGAAATTGTCGCCAGGACCGTAAAGGTTGGCCGGCATCGCCGAGATGTAGTCGACGCCATGCTGGCGCCGATAGGCCTGGCACAGTTTGAGCCCGGCGATCTTGGCGATCGCATACCATTCATTGGTGGGTTCGAGCGGACCGGTCAGCAGCGCGTCTTCCCTGATCGGCTGCGGCGCGAGCTTTGGATAGATGCAGGACGAGCCGAGAAACAAAAGCTTGCCGACCTCGCTGCGAAAGGCGCCGTCGATGACATTGCCCTGCATGACCAAATTGTCCTGCAGGAAATCGACCGGGAACCGGTCATTGGCCAGGATACCGCCGACCTTGGCGGCCGCCATCACCACCGCATCCGGCCTGTGCTCGGCCATCCAGCGCTGCACCCCTGCCTGGTCGAGCAGGTCGAGCCTGTCGCGCGATACGGTGAGTATCTCGCAGTCCTCGCTCGCCAGCCGGCGCACGACGGCCGAACCGACCATGCCGCGATGCCCGGCGACGAAGACACGCTTGCCTTTCAGATCAAATGTCGCGTCCATGAACCTGCCTCACGCAGAACGGCTGTTCTGCCGCGTGCCGCCGGCGGTGCGCGCCAGATCGGCCTGCACCATTTCCGCCACCAGATCCCTGAAGCCGGTCGTGTGCGACCACCCCAGCCTGGCTTTGGCCTTGGCGGGGTCGCCGAGCAGCAGGTCGACCTCGGTCGGCCGGAAATAGCGCGGATCGATGCGCACCAGGACAGTGCCCGAACCGGCATCGACACCGACTTCATCGACACCCTCGCCTTGCCAGCGGATGGTGCGTCCGGTCTCGGCAAAAGCCAGTTCGACGAATTCGCGCACCGAATGCGCCTCACCGGTCGCCAGCACGAAATCGTCGGCTTCACTGTGCTGCAGAATGCGCCACATGCCCTCCACATAGTCGCGCGCATGGCCCCAGTCACGCTTGGCGTCGAGATTGCCGAGATAGAGCGTGGCCTGAAGGCCGTGATGGATCGAGGCGACGGCCCGCGTGATCTTGCGGGTGACGAAGGTTTCGCCGCGTGTCGGGCTTTCGTGGTTGAACAGGATTCCGTTGGCGGCGAACATGCCGTAAGCCTCGCGGTAGTTGACCGTGATCCAGTAGGCGTAAAGCTTGGCCGCGGCATAGGGCGAGCGCGGATGGAAGGGCGTCGCCTCGCTTTGCGGGACCTCGCGCGCCTTGCCGTAAAGCTCCGACGTCGATGCCTGATAGAAGCGTACCGACTTCTCCAGGCGCAGGATGCGGATCGCCTCGAGCAGCCTGAGTGTTCCCAGCGCATCGGCATTGCCGGTGTATTCCGGCGTCTCGAAACTCACCTGGACATGACTCTGGGCGCCGAGATTGTAGATCTCGCCGGGCTGTGTCTCCTGCACCAGGCGAATAAGGTTGGTCGCGTCGGTCAGGTCGCCATAATGCAGGAAGAAACGCGCACCGCGCTCGTGCGGATCGACATAGATGTCGTCAACGCGCTCGGTGTTGAACGAGGACGAGCGGCGTTTGACGCCATGGACAATATAGCCCTTCTGCAGAAGCAATTCTGCGAGATAGGCCCCGTCCTGCCCGGTTACACCGGTGATGAGCGCCACTTTTTCCATCATTGCCACTCCGTCCGCATCCAATCCCGGCAACCGAATACAGATTTGGCGCGAGAACGCAAATCCCCCATACGGGGGACAGGTTTCAGCCAGCGATTGTGTCGTTCTCAGGCACCTGCAATCGCGCAGAAATGCTTCATCCTGGCCAGCGCACGCTCGGGATCGGCGAGCAACCCTGCCTGGTCGGCAAGGCGGAAGATGTCGGCATAGTGCAGGATACCGCGCGCCGACTGCATGCCGCCGACCATGGCGAAATGGTCCTGATGGCCGTTGAGCCAGGCCATGAAGACGATGCCGGCCTTGTAATACTCGGTCGGCGCCTCGAAGATCTTGCGCGACAACGGCACGGTCGGCGCCATCAGCGCGTCATAGCCGGCGCGGTCTCCGTCAGCCAGTTTTGCGAGCGCCGCATTGGCGACCGGCGCGATGGCGTCGAAGATGCCGAGCAAGGCGTGCGAATGCCGCTTCCCGCCGCCGGCAATCAGTTCGGGATAGTTGAAATCGTCGCCAGTGAACATGACGACGCCTTCCGGCAGCCGGTTGCGCAAGGCAACTTCCTTGCCGGCATCGAGCAGCGATATCTTTATCCCCTCGACCTTATTAGCATGGCGCTCGATGATGGCGACGACGGTGTCGAGCGCGGCCTCGAAATTGCCGCTGCCCCAATAACCTTTCAGTGCCGGATCGAACATGTCGCCCAGCCAATGCAGGATGACCTTGCCGGATGCCTGGCTGAGGATGCGATCGTAGACGTGCACATAGTCATCTGAGCTCTTGGCCACGGCTGCCAGCGCCCGGCTTGCCATCATGATCGCCTTGCCGCCCTGCCCTTCTATGAAAGCGAACTGCTGCTCATAGGCGGCGGTCACCTCGTCGAGGGTTTTGGCAGCTCCCGGCGCCAGATGATCGGTGCCGGCGCCCGAGGCGAGGTCTGCGCCTTCGACGCTGCGCGCCTCGATGATTGAACGCCGGATCAATTCCTGCGCATTCGCCCAGTCGAAACCCATGCCGCGCTGGGAGGTGTCCATCGCTTCGGCGATGCGGAAGCCAAGCCGCCACAGATGATGCCGAAACGCCATCGTCTTGTCCCAATCGACCGCAGGCTTCGACCAGGGGTCGGTCATCGCGAAAGGGTCGGCGACGACATGGGCCGCGGCATAGGCGATGCGCGAGAAAACCGCGCCGATTGCAGCCTCGACCGGACTGCCCGCGAGCTTGTAGCTGACGCGGCCGCCATTCTGCGTAGGCAGGGTGATATCCATGGCAACCTCCGTTTTAGGCATCCAATAAATGGAACGTTCCAATAAATCAAGAACCTTTATGATTCCGGCGATTGAACCGGTCCAACTGCCGAAGAAGGCTAATAGTCCTTGCTGGAAACCACATTCGTCACCTTTTCGATCTCCGCAAGAATCCTGATTGACTCTCGTTTGGCAGAGTGATTAGAACGTTCCAATAGATTTGCCCATTTAGGCGGAGGAACCACCGACATGGCCAGCCGGGCCAAGGCAACGATCCTGGACATCGCCCGCGAGGCTGGTGTGTCCAAATCGACGGTGTCGCTTGTGCTGCAAGGCTCAGGGCTGATCCGGCCTGAAACCGCGGTCAAGGTTCGCAAGGCGATCGAGGATGTCGGCTATGTCTACAACCGCGGCGCCGCCAATCTGCGCAAAGCCCATTCCAACGTCATCGGCATGGTCATCAACGATCTCACCAACCCCTTTTTCGCCGAACTGGCGGTCGGCATGGAGCGCGTCTTCCAGTCAGCCGGCATCGTGCCCTTCATCGCCAACACCGCGGAGAACCCGGTGCGCCAGGAAGAAGTGCTGAAGTCGCTGATGGAACAGGGCGTCGCAGGCCTGATCGTGTCACCGGCGCGCGGCACCACGCCGGGCGCCTTCCGTCGCCTCGAGATGGCGGGCGTGCCGGTCGTCTTCGCCATGCGCCGCCTGCCGGACAGCCGCATCCCGGTGATCGCGCCTGACAATCATCGCGGCGCGTATCTCGCCGCCGCCCATCTGATCGGCAAGGGCCATCGCCGGCTGGCCTTCTTCGGCGGCACCTCCGACCTAGTCGTCTATCAGGAGCGCCTGGGCGGTTTTCGTCAAGCTTGCGAGACATTGGGCATTGCCAGGCGCGACGTGCTTGTCGTCGAAGGCGAGACCAGCCGCAGGGGCGGCATCGCGTGCCTGGAAACCGCCCTTGCCATGGCCGAGCCGCCGACGGCGGCACTGTGCTTCAACGATGCCGTCGCCTTCGGCGTCATGCTGGCGCTGCGCAAGCGCGGGCTGGAGCCCGGCGCGGACTTTGCCGTCGTCGGCTTCGACGACGTGGTCGAGGCCGAGCATTATATGCCGGCGCTGACCAGCGTCTCGGTCGACACACCCGGCCTCGGTGAACGCGCCGCTCACGTCATGCTGAAGATGATCCAGTCGCGCATCACGCATGCCGAGGACCATGTCGGCGCGGTCAATCTGGTCGTCAGGGACAGCTGTGGTCCCGATCGCCGCGCCCAGGACACATCAGCAGGATTGGGAGACGCGGCATGAGCGTCAAATGGGGACTGATCGGCGCCAGCACGATCGCCAAACAGTTCATGATCAACGCCATTCGCGCGCAAGAGGGTGGCGAAATATCAGCGGTGATGAGCTCCAGCCCGGAGCGTGCCAAGACCTATGCCGATGAACACAACATCCCGCTTGCCGTCTCGACGCTCGATGACCTGCTCGGCGCCGACATCGACGCCGTCTACATCTCGACCACCAACGAACTGCATCTCGAACAGGCGCTGGCCGCGATCGACGCGGGAAAGCATGTTCTGTGCGAAAAGCCACTTGCGCTGACCAGCGCCGACGCACGCACAATGGTCGCTGCCGCCAAGGAAGCCGGCGTCGTGCTTGGCACCAACCATCATCTGCGCAATGCCGGCGCCCACCGCGCCATGCGCGACGCCATATCAGCCGGCCGTATCGGCAAGCCGATTGCCGCGCGTATGTTCCATGCGGTCTATCTGCCGGAGAACCTGCAGGGCTGGCGCATCACCAAACCGGAAGCCGGCGGCGGCGTGGTGCTCGACATCACCGTGCACGATGCCGACACGCTGCGCTTCGTGCTCGGCGACGACCCGATCGAGATTTCGGCCTTCACCCAGTCGGCCGGCATGGCCGGCAGCGGGCTGGAAGACGGCGCCATGTGCATCTGGCGCTTCAAGTCTGGCGTGATTGCCCAGTCGCATGAAGGCTTCACCACCAGCTACGCCGATACCGGCTTCGAAGTGCATGGCTCGGAAGGCTCGCTGATTGCCAAAAATGTGATGACGCAGAAGCCGGTCGGTTCGGTGCTTCTACGCACCGCCAAGGGCGAGGAGGAACTGAGCTTCGACCGCGAAGACCTCTACGTCAGGTCGCTGCGCCAGTTCCATGCCGCTATCAGCGGCGCGGGCCAGCCCTCCGCAACCGGCGAGGACGGCGTCTGGTCCCTGGCGTCGGCCGAAGCAGCGTTGCAGTCGGCAAAATCCGGCAAGGCCGTCACTATCGATCCGAAAGGTGTCGCGTGAGCAAGCTCGTCTCCGCCGCTGAAGCAGCAAGCCTGATCAAGGACGGCATGACCGTCTCCGTCTCGTCGTCGAGCGGCCTCGGCTGCCCGGATGCCGTGCTGGCCGCCATCGGCGAGCGCTTCGACGCCGAAGGCCATCCCAAAGACATCACCACGCTGCACCCCATCGCCGCCGGCGACATGTATGGCATCAAGGGCATCGACCATCTGGCCAAGCCCGGCTTGTTGAAGCGCACGCTCTGCGGCTCCTATCCCTCAGGCCCCTCCTCGTCCGAGCCGCCGCAGATATGGAAGATGATCGGCGACAATTCGGTCGCCGCCTACAACGTGCCCTCCGGCATCCTGTTCGACATGCACCGCGAAGCTGCCGCCAAGCGGCCGGGCGTGCTGACCAAGGTCGGCCTCGACACTTTTGCCGACCCGCGCCACCAGGGCTGCGCCATGAATGAGGCTGCAAGCGAGCCGATCGTCTCGGTGCAGCAGTTCGACGGCGAGGAATGGCTCTATTTCCGCTCGATCGTGCCCAACGTTTCGATCATCCGCGCCACCACCGCCGACGAGCGCGGCAACCTCACTTACGAGCATGAAGGCGCCTATTTGGGCGGCCTCGAACAGGCGCTCGCCGCGCGCAACAATGGCGGCATCGTCATTGCGCAGGTCAAGCGGGTCGTCGAGAACGGCACGCTGAAGTCGCATGACGTGCGCGTGCCCGGCGTCCTGGTCGACCACATCGTGGTGGCGCCGGACCAATTGCAGACGACGCTGACTCCTTACGACCCGGCGATTTCGGGCGAGATCTTCCGGCCGTTGTCCAGCTTCCGCAACGCCGACATGAACGTCCAGAAAGTAATCGCGCGCCGCGTCGCCATGGAATTGCGCGACGGCATGGCGGTCAACATCGGCTTCGGCATCTCGGCCAACGTGCCGCGTATCCTTCTCGAGGAAGGCCAGCACGGCAAAGTCACCTGGGTGATCGAGCAGGGCGCCGTCGGCGGCGTGCCGCTGCTCGACTTCAAGTTCGGCTGCGCTTCCAATGCCGAGGCGATCATGCCCTCGCCGCACCAGTTCATCTATTTCCAGGCCGGCGGCTTCGATGCCTCGCTGTTGTCCTTCCTGCAGATCGACCGCCATGGCTCGGTTAACGTGTCGAAGCTGTCGGCACGGCCTCATGTCACAGCCGGGGCCGGCGGCTTCGTCGACATTACCGCGCGGGCGAAGAAGATCGTCTTCTCCGGCTTCTTCAACGCCGGCGCCAAGCTTTCGCTCGCCGATGGCGGCATCCGCATCGACGCGGAAGGCAAGGTCAAGAAGGTCGTCAACGAGGTCGAACACATCTCCTTCTCCGGCAAGCGCGCCGTCGCTCAAGGCCAGGACATCACCTACGTCACCGAGCGTTGCGTGATGAAGCTGACGCCGGACGGCCTGATGGTGACGGAACTTGCGCCGGGCGTCGACCTCGAGCGCGATGTGTTGGCTCAGTCCGAAACACCGCTCGGCGTCGCCAACGACCTCAAGGTGACACCGGCGGCGCTGTACCAGGATCGGCCGATCGGCCTGTCGCTCAATGGCGGCGCTTCGCTCGGAGGCGCGCATGGCTGAGCGCCTCGTCACCTTCGAACAGGACGGCGCCATCGGCATCGTCACGCTGCGCCGGGCGGAAAAGTTCAATGCGTTGGACATTCCGATGCTGCGCGCGCTCGAGGCAACGCTCGACGAGGCCGAAATGGCTGAAGGCGTGCGCGTCGTGCTGATCCGCGGCGAAGGCAAAGGCTTTTGCGCCGGCGGCGATGTCGAGGCCTGGGGCGAGATGAGCGCTGCCGACTTTCAGGTGCAATGGGTGCGCTACGGCCACCGCGTCTTCGACCGACTGGCGCGGCTGCGGCAGCCGACCGTCGCGGTGCTTTCCGGCCATGCGCTGGGTGGCGGGCTGGAACTGGCGGTCGCCTGCGACTTCCGTGTGGCCGAAACACAGGTGAAGCTCGGCTTTCCCGAGACATCGATCGGCGTCGTCCCCGGCTGGTCCGGCACGCAGCGCGCCGTGCGCCGCTTCGGTGCGCAGATCGTGCGCCGCATGGCGCTCGGCGGCGAGGTCTTTGCCGCCCCCGACGCGCTCGCCCTCGGCATTGTCGATCGTGTGGTCGAGACCGGCCAGGCGCTGGCCGAGGCGAAGGCGTGGGGAGAAAAGATCGCCGGGCGCGGGCCGCTCGCAACGGAAGCCGCCAAGCTGATGATCGCAGTCGCCGAAGGCGAGGAAAGTGCGGCCGCCACCGAGGCGCTCGCCAGCGGCTTCATTGCGCTGACCGGCGACCTCAAAGCCGGCGTGAGCGCCTTCAAGGCCAAGCAGAAGCCGGCCTTTTCGAGATCCTAGAGAAAGCACGATGAACGCACCGCTCAACATTTCCATGCCAGCCGAGGCGTCCAAGGCGCCGAAGGCTTACAAGCTCCTGATCGACGGCAAGCATGTCGATGCCCGCGATGGCCGCACGCTGGCGCGCAACAGCCCCGGCCATGGCTTCACCGTTTCGCGCTATGCGCGGGCCGGCGAGGCCGAGGTGGAGGCGGCCATGCAGGCCGCGCACAAGGCATTCGAGACCGGCCCGTGGCCGCGCACGAAGGCGGCCGAGCGCGCCGCCATCCTGCTCAAGACGGCCGACCTGATCGAGGCCCAGCTCGAAGACATCGCCCGACTCGATGCGCTGGAATCCGGCAAGCCGATCGCCCAGGCGCGCGGCGAGATCGGCGGCGCCATCGACATCTGGCGCTATGCCGCCTCGCTCGCCCGCACGCTGCACGGCGAAAGCTACGCCAATCTCGGCGACGCCATGCTGGGCGTGGTCCTGCGCGAGCCGATCGGCGTCGTCTCGATCATCACCCCGTGGAATTTCCCGTTCCTGATCGTCAGCCAGAAACTGCCCTTCGCGCTCGCCGCCGGCTGCACCGCGGTGGTCAAGCCGAGCGAAATGACCTCGGCCTCGACCTTCGTGCTCGGCGACATCCTGATGCAGGCCGGCCTGCCCGCGGGCGTCGTCAACATCCTGGCCGGCCTCGGCGCCGATGTCGGGGGGCCGATGGTCAGCCATCCGCTGGTGGAAATGGTTTCTTTCACCGGCTCTACCCGCGTCGGCAAGATGACCATGGCTTCCGCCGCGCAGTCGCTGAAGAAAGTCTCGATGGAGCTCGGCGGCAAGAACGGCCAGATCGTCTTCCCCGATGCCGATCTCGAGGCGGCCGCTGACGCGGCTGTCTTCGGCGGCTTCTTCAATGCCGGCGAATGCTGCAATGCCGGCAGTCGGCTGATCGTGCATGAAGCCATCGCCGACGATTTCCTCGCCACTGTCAAGGCCCTCACCGCCAAGGTAACGGTCGGCGACCCACTCGACGACCGAACCAAGGTCGGCGCGATGATATCAGCCGATCATCTGACCAAGGTCGCGGGTTACGTCGCGGTGGCAGCAAAAGACGGCAGCAATGTCTATTGCGGTGGCGGCCAGCTGGCGTCCAATGCCGGCCAGTACCTCGATCCGACCATCATCCGCGGTGTTACCGAAGACATGGCTATTGCGCGCGAGGAAGTGTTCGGCCCGGTGCTCTCCGTGCTGACTTTTGGATCGATTGAAAAGGCGTTGCACATCGCCAACAACACGCCCTATGGTCTGTCGGCAGGGGTGTGGAGCGCCAGCATCGACACTTGTATGTCGGTGGCGCGTGGTGTGCGTTCGGGGACCGTTTGGGTGAACACATTCATGGAAGGCTTTCCCGAGTTGCCATTCGGGGGCTACAAGCAGTCCGGCATAGGACGCGAACTCGGCAAACGCGCTGTCGAGGATTATACCGAGGAAAAGACAATCCAGTTTCATCGCGGCCAGCGCACCGGTTGGTGGGTCGGCTGAGTTTGGAAGAACCCGGTGGGCTTCCACCGGTCATGTAATGCAACAAGGGAGGTAGAACATGTTGCGCAAACTGTTTATCGGAACGGCTCTGGCGACGGCCTTTGCTTTCTCGGCCCATGCCGAGGACGTCAAGGAAGTGCAGATGCTGCATTGGTGGACGTCGGGCGGCGAAGCGGCTGCTCTCAACGTCCTCAAGGGCGACCTTGCCAAGGAAGGCTATGCCTGGAAGGACGTGCCGGTGGCCGGTGGTGGCGGCGACGCCGCCATGACTGCGCTGAAGGCGATGGTCGCGGCCGGCAATTACCCGACCGCGTCGCAGATGCTCGGCTACACCGTGCTCGATTATGCGGCGGCCGGCGTCATGGGCGACCTGACCGAGACGGCGAAGAAGGAAGGCTGGGACAAGTCGGTTCCGGCAGCCCTGCAAAAGTTCTCCGTCTATGATGGCAAGTGGGTCGCTGCTCCAGTCAACGTCCACTCCGTCAACTGGCTGTGGATCAACAAGGCGGTGATGGACAAGATCGGCGGCACCGAGCCAAAGACCTTCGACGACTTCGTCGCCCTGCTCGACAAAGCCAAGGCGGCTGGCGTTATCCCGCTCGCCCTTGGCGGCCAGAACTGGCAGGAAGCCACCATGTTCGACTCGGTCGTGCTGTCGACCGGCGGGCCTGAGTTCTACAAGAAGGCCTTCAACGACCTCGACGACGAGTCCCTCAAGTCCGACACGATGAAGAAGTCGTTCGATAACCTCGCCAAGCTCGTCACCTATGTCGACCCGAACTTCTCGGGCCGCGACTGGAACCTTGCCACCGCCATGGTCATCAAGGGCGATGCCCTGGTGCAGGTGATGGGTGATTGGGCCAAGGGCGAGTTCAACGCCGCCAAGAAAACGCCGGGCACCGACTTCCTGTGCTATCGCTTCCCGGGCACGGAAGGCTCGGTGGTCTACAACTCCGACATGTTCGGCATGTTCAACGTTCCGGACGACCGCAAGGCCGCCCAGGTCGCGTTGGCCACCGCCACCCTGTCGAAGAGCTTCCAGTCGGCCTTCAACGTCGTCAAGGGTTCGGTTCCCGCCCGTACCGACGTTCCGGACACCGACTTCGACGCGTGCGGCAAGAAGGGCATCGCCGACCTGAAGGCTGCCAACGAAGGCGGCACGCTGTTCGGCTCGCTTGCCCAGGGCTATGGCGCGCCTCCGGCAGTCGCCAATGCCTACAAGGACGTCGTTTCGAAATTCGTCCATGGTCAGATCAAGACCTCGGACGAAGCCGTGACCGAACTGGTAAAGGCGATCGACGACGCCAAGTAAGCGCTAGCCAGAAACACACCTTCCCCGCTTCGGCGGGGAAGGTTTCACCTAAGGATTGGCCAGCTGGCGCAATTCCAGGAAAAGTGTGAGCGGTTTTCCGGCCGGAATTGCGTAAAAGAAAGAGTTAGAGAGGTTCGCCGTTTCCGTGAAACGGTGAAAACGCTCTTGAACACCATGCCGACCAGAGACCCGTATGCACGGGGTCGCCTTGCCGCCTGACGGCAGAGCACGGACAACCCGAAACGGGAGGAGCCTCATGAGCAGTGTAGCGACAACCCAGATCAAGCTGACGCCGGAGCGGTCGCGCCCCTCGGTGCGCGCGCGACTGCAGAACGCGCTGCCGAAGATCGTGCTGGCGCCGAGCTTCGCCATCACCATCGTCTTCGTCTATGGCTTCATCCTGTGGACGGTCTATCTGTCCTTCACCAATTCCAAGACTTTTCCGTCCTATGTCATCACCGGACCGCGCGCCTACCTACGGCTATGGGGCTGGACGTTCGACTCCGACCCGCCATCGAGCTGGTACACGTCGATCGTCAATATGGGCATTTTCGGCTTTCTCTACATCGCCATGTGCCTGGCGCTCGGCCTGTTCCTGGCCATCCTGCTCGACCAGAAGATCCGCGGCGAAGGCGTGTTGCGGCCGATCTATCTCTACCCGATGGCGCTGTCCTTCATCGTTACCGGCGTCGCCTGGAAATGGTTTCTCGATCCCGGCCTCGGCCTTGAGCAGACCCTGCATCAATGGGGCTGGACGAGCTTCCATTTCGACTGGATCAAGAACAAGGATTTCGTCATCTACACGGTGGTCATCGCCGGCGTCTGGCAAGCCTCCGGCTTCATCATGGCGATGTTCCTGGCCGGCCTGCGCGGCATCGACGGTGAGATCATGAAAGCGGCGCAGATCGATGGCGCCACTACTTTCCAGCTCTACCGCCGCATCGTCATTCCGCTGCTGCGGCCGATCTTCCTGTCGGCCTTCATCGTGCTCGCCCACCTCGCCATCAAGTCGTACGATCTGGTGGTGGCGCTGACCAGCGGCGGCCCCGGTGGCTCGGCCTGGCTGCCGTCCAACTTCATGTATGAGTACACGTTCAAGCGCAACGAAATGGCTGTCGGCTCGGCGAGTGCCGTGATCATGCTGATGACCATCGTCGCCATCATCGTGCCCTATCTCTATTCGGAACTGCGGGAGAAGCCGCAATGAGCGCCGTTGCCACCCCTGCCCGCCAGGCCTCTAGCGGCATGAGCACCAAGACCCTCAACCGCATCGTCATCTACGGACTGCTGGCGCTGTTTGCGTTGTTCTACCTGATGCCGCTGTTCGTCATGCTGGTGACCTCGTTCAAGACCATGGAGGAGATCCAGAACGGCAACATGCTGGCGCTGCCCCAGGCGCCGACCTTCGACCCATGGATAAAGGCGTGGAGCGAAGTTTGCTCGGGCCTGACCTGCGTCGGCATGAAGGGCTATTTCTGGAACTCGATCAAGATGGTGGTTCCGGCAGTCATCATCTCGACCCTGCTCGGCGCGCTCAACGGCTATGTGCTGACCAAATGGCGCTTTCGCGGGGCGACGCTGGTGTTCGGGCTGATGCTGTTTGCCTGTTTCATCCCGTTCCAGTCGGTACTGCTGCCGATGGCAACGATCCTCGGCAGCTTGGGCCGGTTCGGCGTCAAGCTGCAGAACGCGACCGGTTTCACCTTCGGCTTTGGCAATCCGACCGTGAACCTGGTGTTCGTTCACGTCGTCTACGGCATCGGTTTCACCACCCTCTTCTTCCGCAATTACTACGAAGCGTTTCCGAACGAGCTGGTGAAGGCGGCGCAGATCGACGGGGCAAGCTTCTTCCAGATCTTCCGGCGCATCATGCTGCCCAACTCGCTGCCGATCATCGTGGTGACGGTGATCTACCAGTTCACCAACATCTGGAACGACTTCCTGTTCGCCTCCGCCTATGCCGGCTCCGGCGACGTGATGCCGATGACGGTGGCGCTCAACAACGTCGTCAACACCTCGACAGGCGTCGTCGAATACAACGTCAACATGGCTGCGGCGATGATCGCAGCCCTGCCCACCCTTCTCGTCTATGTGGTCGCCGGCCGCTACTTCGTGCGTGGCCTGATGGCGGGCGCGGTCAAAGGATAATCTGATGGCTTTTCTGGAAATTGATGGGCTGAAGAAGCGCTTCGGGAATGTCGAGATCCTGAAGGGCATCGATGTCGAGCTCGAAAAGGGCGGCTTCCTGGTGCTGGTCGGCCCGTCCGGCTGCGGCAAGTCCACCTTGCTCAACACGATTGCCGGCCTAGAGCAGATCACCGAGGGCGAAATCCGCGTCGACGGCCGCGCCATCAACGATCTGCACCCATCCAAGCGCGACATCGCCATGGTGTTCCAGAGCTATGCGCTCTATCCGAACATGACGGTGGCCGGAAACATCTCCTTCGGCATGGAGATGCGCGGCGTGCCGGCCGACGAACGCCAAAAGGCGATCGACAAGGTGGCCAAGGTCCTGCAGATCGGCCACCTCCTGCAGCGCAAGCCGAGCCAGCTTTCCGGCGGCCAGCGCCAGCGCGTCGCCATGGGCCGGGCGCTGGTGCGCGACCCTAAGCTGTTCCTGTTCGACGAGCCTTTGTCCAACCTCGACGCCAAATTGCGCGTTGACATGCGCATCGAGATCAAGCGCCTGCATGCCACCACTGGCACAACCATCGTCTACGTCACCCACGACCAGATCGAGGCGATGACGCTGGCTACCAAGATCGCCGTCATGCGCGACGGCGAGGTGCAGCAGTTCGGCACCCCGGCCGAGATCTACAACAACCCGACCAATTTGTTCGTCGCCGACTTCATGGGTTCGCCGGCGATGAACCTGATCCCGGCGACCATTGCCACGTCGGGCAATGCGCTGTCCGTCGTGTTGGAGCGCGAGGCGCGCGAGCCCATTACGCTGCCGATGGCCAATGCGCCGGCGGGCCTGTCGGCGTTCCAGGGCAAGCCGATCATCTTCGGCGTGCGCCCGGAAGCGCTGACCGATCCGGAAGGTGCGGAACGCAACGCCTCCAACATTGCCACTGCCGACCTGCACATCGAAGTGGTCGAGCCGGCAGGGTCCGACACTTTCGCGGTGACCAACCTCGGCGGCAAGGGCGTGGTGGCGCGGTTGCGGGCCGACGCCAACATCCAGCCGGGCACCAGCACGCCGCTCGCCTTCAACCTGACCAAGGCCGTGTTCTTCGATCCGGCGACCGAACACCGCATCCGCTGATCGAGATGGTCAGCCCCGATATCGTCATCATCGGCTCCGGCATCGGCGGCGCTACGATCGCTTCCGGCCTGGCCGGCAGCGGCGCCTCGGTCCTGATGCTGGAGCGCGGCGAGCCCTTGCCGGCAACGCCGCATGCCCGCGACACGCGCTCGATCTTCGTCGATGGCCACTACCGTCCGAAGGAGATGTGGCGCGAGGCCGGCGGCGGCGCCTTCAACCCCGGCAATTACTACTATGTCGGCGGCAATTCGAAATTCTACGGCGCGGTGCTGATCCGCTACCGCAAAGAGGATTTCGCCGCCATGGAGCACTTCGGTGGCGTCTCGCCGGCATGGCCGTTTTCCTACGATGAATTCGAGCCCTGGTATTCGAAAGCCGAGCAGCTGTTTCGCGTCCGCGGCTCACTCGGCGAGGACCCGACCGAACCGTTCCACTCGGTCCCCTATGCCTTCAAGCCGGTGCCCGACGAGGCGCCGATTGCGCGCGCCCGCGCTGAGTTGAAAGCCCTCGGCCTGCATCCGGCCTCGCTGCCGCTCGGCGTCGACATCGACACCTGGCTGAAAGAGGGCAAGACCGGCTGGGATGCTTTCCCCAACACCGCCCAGGGCAAGGTCGACGCTCAGACCGGACCGCTGACGGCCGCACTTAAGGACAGCAATATCCGACTCGACACCGGCTGCCATGTCGAATATCTCGAAGCGTCGTCCGACGGCAAAAGCATCGCTGCCGTTCACTACCGTCAGAATGGCGAGCTGAAGAAAGTCGGGCCGAAGCTGGTCATCCTGTCCGCCGGCGCGGTCAATTCCGCCGTCATCCTGCTGCGCTCGCCTTCACCAGATGGCAAAGGCCTCGCCAACCGCTCCGACCAGGTCGGCCGCAATTTCATGAACCATAATTCGAGCGCCATGCTGGCGATCGATCCGCGCCGCAGGAACGACAGCGTCTACCAGAAGACGCTGATGCTGAATGACTACTATCTCTCCGACGGCAAAGGCGGCAAGCCGCTCGGCAACGTCCAGCTGCTCGGCAAGATCGACGGCAACATGTTGAAGGCCAACGTCAAACGCGTGCCGAAATTCGCGCTCGATTACATGGCCGGTCACGCCGTCGACTGGTATCTGATGTGCGAGGATCTGCCCGATCCGGAAAGCCGCATCATGGTCGACGGCAAGGACATCGTCATGCAATGGCGGCGCTCCAACATGCAGTCGCTGGACGCGCTGACCAGGGTGATGCGTGAGAACTTCCGCGCCTGCGGTTATCCCATCGTGCTGTCGCGTCCCTTCGACAAGCGCACGCCCTCGCACCAGTGCGGCACGGTGAAAATGGGCGACGATCCGGCGACGTCGCCGCTCGACCCGTTCTGCCGCGCCTTCGACCACCCGAACCTGTTCGTTGTCGACGCCAGTTTTTTGCCGAACTCGGCCGCCGTGAATCCGGCGCTGTCGATTGCGGCACAGGCGCTGCGCGTGGCCGAGCATATTCGCCGAACGGACCTCGCAGCATGACCCGCCCCGCAGCCATCGTCACCGGCGGCGCGCGCGGCATTGGACTGGCCTGCGCCGAGGCGCTGGCCGATGCAGGCTTCGACATTCTCGTCGCTGACCTGGCCAACGACCCCGCCAAACGGCTTGTTGAAAACATCATCGCGCGCCGCTCAAAGTTCGCTTACCACCGATGCGACATTGCCAGCCTTCCCGATCACGCATCGCTTATCGACGCCGCCACGCATGCGTTCGGCCGAATCGACTGCCTCGTCAACAATGCCGGCATCGGCGCCATGGTGCGCGGCGATCTGCTGGAGCTGAAGCCCGAGAATTTCGACCGTGCGCTGGACGTCAATCTGCGCGGCACAGTCTTCCTTAGCCAGGCCGTCGCCAAGGCGATGCTGGGGGCTCCCAGCAATCATCCGCGCTCGATCATCACCATCACCTCGGTCAGCGCCGATATGGCCTCGCCGGAACGCGCCGACTACTGCATCTCGAAAGCCGGCCTTTCGATGTGGGTGAAGAACCTGGCGCTGCGGCTTGCGCCGGAAAGCATCGGCGTGTTCGAGCTGCGGCCGGGCATCATTCGCACGGACATGACCGCGAGCGTATCAGCCAAATACGACGCGCTTATCGACAGCGGCCTGGTGCCGGCAAAACGCTGGGGCGAAGCATCGGACATCGGCGCCGTGGTGGCGACGCTTGCCGCCGGCAAGCTCGGCTTTTCCACAGGCTCGATTATCAATGTCGACGGCGCGCTCTCCGTGCCTCGACTGTAGGTGGATAGGGTTATGACCGACTACATCATCGTAGGTGCCGGCCCGGCCGGCTGCGTTCTGGCCAACCGGCTGAGCGAGGATCCAGCGAATTCCGTGCTGCTGCTCGAGGCCGGCGGCAAGGACTGGCACCCCTACATCCACATGCCGGCGGGCTTTGCCAAGATGACCAAGGGCATCGCTTCCTGGGGCTGGTCGACCGTGCCGCAGAGGCACATGCAGGACCGCGTCTTCTGGTATACGCAGGCGAAGGTGGTCGGCGGCGGCTCGTCCATCAATGCCCAGATATACACGCGCGGCAACGCTCGCGACTACGACGCATGGGAGAAGGAAGAGGGCCTCGCGGGCTGGGGCTATCGCGACGTGCTGCCTTATTTCAAGCGCGCCGAGAACAACCAGCGCTTCGCCAACGATTTTCACGGCGACCAGGGGCCGCTCGGCGTGTCGAACCCTATTTCGCCGCTGCCGATTTGCGAAGCCTATTTCCGCGCCGGCCAAGAGATGGGCATCCCCTTCAACCCGGATTTCAACGGCGCTAGCCAGGAAGGCGTCGGCTACTACCAGCTGACCCAGAAGGACGCCCGGCGCTCATCCGCTTCGGTCGCCTATTTGAAGCCCATCCGCGCCCGCAAGAACCTGACGGTCCGAACCGATGTGCTGGTCACCCGCATCGTCGTCGAGAAAGGCCGCGCCACCGGCGTCGAGATCGTCGACAAACCCGGCGGCGAGAAGACCATCATGCGCGCCGAGCGCGAAGTGATCGTCTCGTCCGGCGCCATCGGTTCGCCGAAGCTGTTGATGCAGTCGGGCATCGGCCCGGCTGATCACCTGAAATCGGTCGGCGTGACGCCGGTGCATGATCTGCCCGGTGTCGGCTCCAACATGCAGGACCATCTCGATTTGTTCGTCATCGCCGAATGCACCGGCGACCACACCTATGACAACTACGCCAAGCTGCACCGCACCGCGTGGGCCGGCTTGCAGTATCTGCTGCTGAAGAAAGGGCCGGTCGCCTCCAGCCTGTTCGAGACCGGCGGCTTCTGGTACGCCGATCCGACCGCCGCCTCGCCCGACATCCAGTTCCATCTGGGACTCGGCTCCGGCATCGAGGCCGGCGTCGAGAGGTTGAAGAACCCCGGCGTGACCTTGAACTCGGCCTTCCTGCGCCCGCGCTCGCGCGGCACGCTGCGGCTGAGCAGCGCCGACCCGGCCGACCACCCGCTGATCGATCCCAACTATTGGTCGGACCCTTATGACCGCGCCATGTCGATCAAGGGCCTCAGGCTTGCGCGCGAGATCATGCGGCAGAAGGCGCTTGCACCTTACGTGTTGCGCGAGGTGCTGCCCGGACCATCGCTCGCCAGCGACGACGAGCTGATCGACTATGCCTGCCGCACCGCCAAGACCGACCATCACCCCGTGGGCACCTGCCGCATGGGCCATGACGATATGGCGGTGGTCACACCGGACCTGCGCCTGCGCGGCATCGAGGGCCTGCGCGTCTGCGATGCCTCGGTGATGCCGCGCGTGCCTTCCTCCAACACCAATGCGCCGACCATCATGGTCGGCGAAAAAGGCGCCGACATCATCCTCGGCCGCGAGCCGCTGCCGCCGGCGGTGTTCTCCGGCAATCGGGCCGCATAGCCACTTGGGAGAACGAACCAATGATCAGACACTGCGTCTTCGTACGCTTCCGCAGCGATGTGCCCGCCACCGAGCGCACCGCAATCCACGCCGATCTCGAAGCACTGCGCTCCGTTGTCGACGGCATGGACACGGTCCATTTCAGCACCAATGTCAGCCCGGAGCCGTTCGCGCGCGGCTTCAGCCATGCCTTCACCATCGACTTCCGCGATGCCGCCGCCCGCGACGCCTATCTCGTGCATGAAGCGCATCAGCGCGCCGGCGCCCGATTGGTCGCAGCGCTCGAAGGCGGCACCGACGGGCTGATGGTGTTCGATCTCGACATTACGAAAAAGTGACCGCGCTTCTTTCGAAAGCCGGCTGACGCCTGTTCTCTTTTGCGCCCCAAGGAACATATCGTTCCCCGGGGGCGTTTAGGAGGAACGTCGTGGCTCTCACCGCGCAGAAGAAGAAAACCGTCCTTGCCTCCTTCCTCGGCTGGACGCTCGACGCTTTTGATTTCTTCCTTCTGACGTTCCTGCTCACCGATATCGCAACCGAATCCAACACTGACGTCCCGGCAGTCTCCAAAGCGTTGTTCCTGACGCTGGCGACACGCTTCATCGGCGCCTTCTTCTTCGGCAGGCTGGCCGACAAATATGGCCGCAAGCCCATTCTGATGCTCAACATCGTAAGCTATTCGGTGATCGGCGCGCTGGCTGCCTTCTCGCCCAATCTCGTGGCTACGCGCTGGCGCTGTTTGCCGGCGTGGTCGCCGTCTGCATCATCGTCGTCATCCGCTTCAGTCCGGAACGGCGCGGACAGGTGATGACGGTGCTCGGCTGAAGTATCAGGCTCTCAGCCCAGTCTGAGGGCCACCACACCGGCAACGATGCTGAGCGCGGCGGCGCCGCGCCAGCCTGTCATTTTCTCGCCGAGCGCGAAAACCGAGATCATCATGGCAAACAGAATCGACGTCTCCCGCAACGACGCCACCGAGGCGATCGGCGCCTTGGTCATCGCCCACATGACGATCCAGTAGGCCGCGCCGCTGAGCACGCCGGTGAACAGGCCTGCTTTCCAGTCACGCGCCAGCACGGGCAGCGCCTTGGGCCCGCGAAAGATGAGGCACAGCACCAGCGCCCACGTGGCATCGCAGATGAACAGCCATGCGGCATAGCTCGTTGCCGTTGCGGCCAGCCGCGCGCCGCTGCCGTCGGAGAGCGTGTAGCTGGATATGAAGATCGAAGTGCCGAGCGCAAAGCCGACCGCCCGCACATTGATCCGCTCCAGATGCGCGCCGCCGCGAAACGACATCACCAGCGTGCCGGCCGACAGCAGCAGGATGCCGAGGATGGCGAAAGGCGCCGGCATCTCCTGCACCACGACAACGCCGCCGAGGGCGGTCAAAAGCGGCGCCGTACCGCGCGCCAGCGGATAGGTTTGGGCAAAGTCGCCTGCCTTGTAGGCGCCGATGAGGAAGGTCCGGTAGCCCATGTGAAAGAGCACCGAGGCGATTATAAAGGGCCATACCGCGGCCTTTGGAAACTCGACGAAGGGCAGCACGAACAGTGCGGCAAAACCCATGCCCAGCGTCATCAGCGTGATCGACAGGAAGCGATCGAGATGCACCTTGACCAGCGCGTTCCAGATCGCGTGCATGGCGGCGGCGGCAAGCACCGCGAAAAAGACGAAAAGCGTCATTGAGGGCTCACCGATCTCCTGAGCTCAAAGGCGTTTCGAGATCGATATCGATCCGGACCGGAAAATGGTCTGAAGCGATCTCGCCTATATCGGCACTGACCGAGCGCACACGGTCCGCGAACATACCGCCGACGAAGCAATGGTCGAGCCGGCGTTTTGCCACTTTCCCGTCGATCGTTTTCACATGGGTGTGGAAATCGGCAGCCGGCTCGCTAGCGACGGCAGCGGCATCAACAAAGCCGTCGAGATAAGCTGCCCCGCGATGATAGGGCGTGCTGCCGACGATGCGGCTGTATTCGGCGCTGCCAGGCTCCATGTTGAAATCGCCCATCCAGATCGCCGCCGTCGGGTTCTCCGGCTCGGCCTCGCCACTGGTCCAGTTGCGCGAAGGCTCATCGTCCGCGCCGCTCCACGGGCCTCCCTCGAACGGCGCGCGGCGATGCTCGGCCAAGAGATAGTCGATCTGCTCCAGACGCTCCTCCGCCGCGATATGGGCGAGATGCAGCGACAGGACCCTTACCGGTCCGGCCGGCGTGCGGATCATGCATTCGAGCGCGGCGTTGCGCGTGTTGAGCGGCCGCAGCGTGCGGCGCATGGGCAGCGCGTGCAGCCGCGACCAGGCGATCGGCAGCTTCGACAGCAGCATGGTGCCGAACTGGCGGCGGCGGTTGACCACCCGGCCGTCGCGCTGCTCACTGGCGTCCATGTCGAAGGCCGGGCCATAGACCCAGTAATAGCTAGGCAGCAGCTTGGACAGGACCTCCGGCTGGTCGTCCTCATTGGTGCGCTGCCAATGCCGCTCGACCTCCTGCAGCGCGATGATATCGGCGCCGTCGACCAGCTTGGTGCAGCGCGAAAGATCGTAACGGCCATCGCCGCCGAACCCGTACTGGATGTTGTAGCTGACCAGCTTCATTGCTTATCCGGCTCAATTTCGCTTTGGCAGTAGCGGTTCGGCAGACGGGTTGCAATGTACCGGCACGACGGCGGAACTGGGCCAGCGTCTATGATGTGGTCAGCGGCTGGAACCGGCCCGCCGGCGATGCCGCCAGTTCGGCCCAGTCGATCTCTTCCTCCAGCCGGTGGTAGGCTTCGTCGCCGATCGTGCCGTTGCTGCGCAACTCCTCGAGCGTGTCGCGCTGGCGGTTGATGGCATAGAGGCGCAGCCGGTCGTATTCGGTCGCGGCCTGAGCGTCCTCCGGGTTTTCCGCAATCAGGCGCTGCGCTTCATACTGTTCGCGCACGACGGCGGCGGCCGCAGATGTCTTGCGGCTCAGCACGTCCAGTGCTGCCTGCATGATGGCGACGCGCGCCTGCGCCACCTCATTGTCGACGGTTCTATCGGGGTCGAAGTTGATCCAGCGCAGCAGCGGCTTCAGCGTCATGCCTTGCAGCACCAGCGTGCCCAGCACCACCGCGAAGGCGGCAAGCACGATCGGGTCGCGGCCGGGAAAATCGGCCGGCAGCGCAATGGCCACCACCAGCGTCACCAACCCACGCATGCCGCACCAGCCGACAATGACGGCGCCGCCGAACGTCGGCAATTCCCGCCTTGCCTCTTGGCTGCCGAAGCGGGCAAGCCACCGGATGATCGCGACGTAACTCGCCACCCAGACAAGGCGCGCGACGATAACGACGACCAGCACCGTTGCGGCGAAAAGGAATGCTTCGCCTTGCCCGTCGCCGGCCAGCCTGCCAACGATCGTGCGTGCCTGCAGGCCCATCAGCACGAAAGCCAGCACGTTGAGCACGAACACCGCCGACTCCCAGACCGAATAGGTGCTGACGCGGCGTCTCGCCGACGACTGGCGCGGCGCCCTGCGCGCAATGGTCATGGCATAGACGACGATGGTGATGATGGCGGAAAGGCCGAGCCTGTCGGCGATGATCCACACGGCGAAGGTTCCGGCAAACTGCACCACCGTGCTGCTCGCCGCATCCTCGATGCGGCCGAGCGCCAGCAGCGAGACGCGGCCAAACAGATAGCCCGCGATCACACTGCCGATCGTTGCCAGCAGGATCACCGGAACGGCGTTGCTGAGCATGATCGTGCCAAGCGCGGCCGAAACCGCCAGCCGGTAGATCAGCAGCGCCGTGGCATCGTTGAGCAGGCTCTCGCCCTGCAGGATGGCGGTGATGCGGTGCGGTACCTTGAACTGGCTGAGCACGGCGGATGCGGCCACCGCATCCGGTGGCGCGACGATGGCGCCAAGCGCGATTGCCGCCGCGATCGGCAGGCCGGCCATCTTCCAGCCGACCAAGGCAACCACCACGGTGGTGAAGACCACGGCGCCCAGCGCGAGCAACGCGAGCGACAGCCGGTAGCGCTTGAGGTCGCGCAGCGACGTGTCATAGGCGGCGTCGAGAAGCACCGGCGCGATGAACAGGGCAAGCGCCAGCTCCGGATCGATCTCGATCGTCGGCGCACCGGGTACGAAGGCAATCGCGACGCCGGCCAGAGCCAGCAGGGACGGATAGGGAATTTCCAGCCGCCGCGACAGCGCCGTCAGCGCGACGGCAGCCAGAAGCAGGATGAGGGTAAGTTCGAATAGCGCCATGGCCCATCGTAGCGGCGAAGCGGCATCATGGGCAGTGGCTGGATGGCAAGATGCTGTTGATTGTCCAGCAAACGCCCGACCTTGGCAGGATACGGCCGTTCATCGCGCTGGCCTGATTCGACCGTCTCGGTTCCCTTGGGATGCTGCTTTTACTAGTGCAGCACCAGCATGTCGCTCGATGAAAACGATATCTCCGCCTTCTCGCCAACAGCCGGCGGTGGTGTGGCCGGGCTGTTGAAGGTGTCGAGCGACACCGTGTTGCCGCCGATGCCGACGCGAACGCGGATCACCGAGCCGAGGAAGTGCACTTCGGAGATTTCGCCCGACAGGCTTGAATCGCGACCGGGCTGGCGCCCTAGCGAAATCGCCTCGGGACGCAGCGCCAGCGACAGGGTGTCACCGGACTTCGAGCCGTTGAGCTTGCCCTTGAGCGAGACTTCCTGCGTGTTGACTTGCACCGTGCCGGCCGCGGCGTCAGTGACCTTGCCTTCGAGCACGTTCAGCGTGCCGACGAAATTGGCGACGAACTTGGTCGCCGGCCGGTTGTAGATCTCGAACGGCGTGCCGACCTGCTCGGCCTTGCCGCCATACATCACCGCGATGCGGTCCGAGATCGACAGCGCCTCTTCCTGGTCATGTGTGACGAAGATGGTGGTGATGCCGAGCTTCTTCTGGATCGAGCGGATTTCCTCGCGCAGCGAGACGCGCACCTTGGCGTCGAGCGCCGACAGCGGCTCGTCGAGCAAAAGCAGCTTCGGCTTCGGCGCGATGGCACGCGCCAGCGCGATACGCTGCTGCTGGCCGCCTGAGAGCTGATAGGGATAGCGGTCTGCCATCTGCGGCAGCTTGATGATGTCGAGCATCTCGGCGACCCGGGAATCGATCTCTGCCCTTGCCATGCCGGCGACCTTCAGGCCGAAGCCGATATTTTGCGCCACGGTCAGGTTCGGGAACAGCGCGTAAGCCTGGAACACCATACCGACATTGCGCTGGTTGGGCTTCAGCCGCGTAATGTCCTTGCCTGCGACGACGATCTTGCCCGCCGACGGCTCTTCGAAACCGGCGACCATGCGCAGCACGGTGGTCTTGCCGCAACCCGATGGCCCAAGGAAGGAAACGAACTCGCCCGGCTCGACATCAAGATTGAAATCTTCGACCACGGTGGTGGCGCCGAAGGATTTTCGCACATGCTGGATGGAGAGGAATGGTTCGGCCATGGCTTTTTCTTTCGATCAGTACTTTGTCGATCAGTTCGGGCGGTTCGCCGATCTCGGCGCGAAACGGGACAGGATCTGGATCAGCGACATACAGCCCCAGGTGATGGCGAAGGCGATGATGGCAAGCGCCGCCGGCTCATAGGCGCGGTTGGCGCCAACGTTTTGAAGATAGGGGCCGAAGGCGGGCCGGTTGAGCAAGCTGGCCATGGTGAATTCGCCAATGACGATGGCGAAGGTAAGGAAGGCGCCCGACAGCACGGCGATCAGCACATTGGGCAGGATCACACGACCAATGATCGTGCCCCAACCGGCGCCAAGGATCTGCGCCGCTTCGGTCAGCGTCCTGACGTCGATGGTGCGCAGTCCGGTATCGACCGCGCGATACATGTAGGGCAGCGCCAGCATTGCATAGCCGATGACCAGCAAGGCATTTGTGCCCATGTCGGTCGCCAGGAACGGCAGCGGCGAATTCGAACCGTACATCCTGATATAGCCGAAGACGATGACGATGGCGGGAATGACTAGCGGCAGCAGCGTGATGAACTCTACGATCGGCCGCAGTTGCGGCAGGCGCAGTCGAATCCAGTAGGCGGCGGGCACCACGATCAACACGCCCAGAATGATGGTGAAGATGGCGGCAAGCACTGAGTAGCCAAAGGTCGCCTGAAAACGAGGGTCGCCAAGCACGATCTGATAGGCGTCGAAGGAATAAGCGCCGCGCCGCATGCGCAAGGAAAATTCCACCGTCGCGATCAGCGGAATGAAGAAATAGGCCCCACCCAGCCCGAAGACGACCCAGGCCCAGAATTTTCCGGACTTCATTTCAGCCACCTCTCCGAGCGCGTCCGGAACCAGATGTAGAAGACATTGGCCAGCCCGGTGATGACGATCATGCCGAAGGCGATCGCATAGCCGAGATGGGCATTGTGCAGCACGTCACCGCGTATCTGCGCATAGAGCAGGATCGGCACGATGTTGAGTGAAGAGCCGGTCAGCGCATAGGCGGTGGCGATGGCGCCGAAGGCATTGGCGAAGAGCAGGATGACCGTGCCGAGGAAACTCGGCCAGATCACCGGGATGACCACCATGCGCCAGTATTGCGTCTGGGTGGCGCCAAGCGTCGCCGCAGCCTCGCCCCACTCCTTCTTCAAGCCGTCGATCGCCGGCGTGATGATGACCACCATTAGGGGAATCTGGAAATAGACATAGGTCAGCGTCAGACCCCAGAACGATAGGATGTTGAAGCCGTGCGCATAAATGTTGAGGCCGAACACGGTGTTGAGCAGCACCGTGGCGAGACCGAGGCGTCCGAGCGTGGCGATGAAGGCGAAGGCCAGCGGTACGCCGGCGAAATTGGAAGCCACGCCGGAGAATGTCAGCGTCGCCGAACGTATCCACTCCGGCAGGCCGCCGCGCACGATGGCGATGGCGATGCCGAGACCTGCGAAGGCGCCGATCAGCGACGAGGAAAGGCTGACCTTGAGCGAGATCCAGTAGGCGGCGACAATCGATGGCTGCGCCAGTGCTGCTATGTTTTCGAACGTGAATTCGCCGGCATCGTTCTGGAATGCACCCAGCATCAGATAGAGCGTGGGTAGGATCAGGAACATGATGGCGAAGATGAAGAATGGCGCAACGCCGAGCCATTGCGTCGGCAGTCGCATTGCACGCGCCTCGCTGGGGGGCGCGGTCTTCCCGGCAACTGCGTGATCGGAAAGCGAGATATCTGTCATGCGCCGGCTACCGTCTCCGAGGAACACCGGGCGGCCGCGAGGCCGCCCGGTTGGTTTCAAGCCTTACTTGACGTTGGCGCCGACGACGGCATCCCAGTTCTTGGTGACGGCTTCCTTTGCCTTGCCCTGCTCGTCCAGCGTCGGGAACACCGCGGCAGCGTAAGCCTCGGCCGGCGGCAGCTTGGCCATCACGTCCGCCGGGAGCTTGCCGTTCTTGGCAAGATCGTTGAAGCGGATCGGGTGGCAATAGCCCTTCAGCCAGCCGATCTGGCCTTCGTCGGAGTAGAGATACTCCAGCCAGAGCTTGGCAGCGTTCGGATGCGGTGCGAAAGCACTGATCGCCTGCACATAGACGCCGGCAACGACACCGGTCTTCGGCACGACGACGTCGACGGGCGGATTGCCCTTCAGCGTGTCGCGACCGGCAAGTGCATTGTAATCCCAGGTCACCAGGATCGGCGTTTGGCCTTGTGCCAGGGTCGCCGGTTTGCCGATGACCGGCACGAAATTGCCGGCGGCGTTAAGCTTCTTGAAGAAGTCGAGACCAGCAGTGCCAGCAGCTTCGCCGGCAGCCGCACCACCGGAAATGCCGGCCGCGTAGACGGCCTGGATGGCCTGGTTCGAGGCGCGCGGGTCGCCGGCAAGCGCCACGGTGTTGGCGAATTCCGGCTTCAGCAGGTCAGCCCAGTCAGCCGGCGCTTCCTTGACGAGGTCCTTGTTCACCAGGAAGGATAGCACGCCATAGTAGTCGCCGGTCCAGTAACCATCGGCATCCTTGGCGCTGTCGGGGATCGAGTCCCAGGTCGACACTTTGTAGGGCTGGATCAGGCCGTCAGCCTTGGCGGTCGGGCCGAAGGACAGGCCAACGTCGATGACGTCGGGCGCCTGCGGGCCCTTGTTGTCCTTGTTGGCCTTGATCGCCTCGACCTCGTCGCCGGAGCCGGCATCGGGGTTGAGTTCGTTGATGGTGATCTCAGGATACTTTGCCTTGAAGCCGTCGATGACGGCGCCGTAGCCGCACCAGTCATGCGGCAGCGCGATGGTCGTGAGCTGGCCTTCCTTCTTCGCAGCGGCAACCAGTTCATCCATGGACTGGGCCGACGAGATAGCAGAGGTCGCCATGAGGGCGACGGCCGAAAGGGAAAGCACTTTCCCTGTGAACTTGAACATGTGTTCTCTCCGTTGAACTGGCGTCCTGGACGCCTGCGATGCGGTATCGGTTTCATATGACAGCCAGATGAAAGCTTTTTGAAACTGGCCCCCGGCGGTACGAAAAGTTAACTCTTTTTAACCGGCTGTAGCAATTAGCCTCGACTTAATTTCCCGGCTAATGGTTTATTGCCTTGCTTTTTGCCCCCTTGCCCTTCCTTTCCCTTCGTTTTTAGATCACGTCCGGCGCAGAAACCGCCTCAGACAGTGCCGGCGATAGTGTTCTCGAGCAGCGTCAGCGCCGCCTTTTTGGTCAGCCTGACCGGGTTGCCGCCGGCGGTCGGATCGACCACCGCCATGTCGGCGATCAGCCCTTTGCGCTTCTTGTCCATGTCGAGCCCCTTGATCAGATCGGGCAGCGCATGCGGCACCTTCAATTCCTTGCGCAGCTTGATGATCGCTTTGGCAAAGCCGTCGAAGCCACCCTTGATGCCGCAATAGGCAGCGAGCCGGGCAATCCGCTCCTCGATGGAGTCGCGATTGAAGGCCAAGACATAGGGCATGAACACCGCATTCGTCATGCCGTGATGGGTGTCGTAGAGCGCGCCGATCGGATGCGACAGCGAGTGGATGGCGCCAAGACCCTTCTGGAAGGCGGCAGCACCCATGGCGGCCGCACTCATCATGTGGGCGCGCGCGACAAGGTCCTTGCCGTTGGCGTAGGCCTTGGGCAGGTTCTCGAACACCAGGCGCACACCTTCCACCGCAATGCCGTCGGCCATCGGGTGATAGCCCGGCGCGCAATAGGCTTCGAGGCAGTGCGCCAGCGCATCCATGCCGGTGCCGGCGGTGATGAAGCCGGGCATGCCGACCGACAGTTCCGGATCGGCAATGACGATTGCCGGCAAAAGCTTCGGATGGAAGATCACCTTCTTGGTGTGCGTCGCCTCATTGGTGATGACGCCGGCACGCCCGACTTCCGAGCCTGTGCCGGCAGTGGTCGGCACGGCTATGATCGGCGCGATGGCATCCGAATTGGCGCGCGTCCACCAGTCGCCGACATCCTCGAAGTCCCAGATCGGCCGCGTCTGGCCAGCCTGGAACGCGATCAGCTTGCCGAGATCGAGCGCTGAACCGCCGCCGAAGGCGATGACGCCGTCATGCTTGCCCTTCTTGAACACGGCGATCCCGGCGGTGAGGTTGGAATCGACCGGGTTCGGCTTCACCTCGGAGAACACGCCATAGGATACCTTGGCGTCGTCGAGGATTTTCAGCGTCGAAGCGACGACCGGCAGTTTCGCCAACCCCGGATCGGTGACGAAAAGCGGCCGCTTAATGCCGGTGGCCGCGAGCACCTCAGGCAGTTCCTTGATGCGCCCGGCACCGAAGCGGACGGTGGTCGGGTAGTTCCATTTGGAGATCAGCTTGGACATGTCTTGTCTTTCAAAAAATCAGATGGCTTCGCGCAGATGGAAGGATTTCGGCCGGGTCAGATTGTCGTAGCCGAGCGCCGAAAGGGCAACGCCTTTGCCGGTGTCCTTGACGCCGGTCCAGACCAGCGCCGGATCGAGGTAGTCGCAGCGGTTCATGAACACGGTGCCGGTCTCGACGCGGTCGCCGATCGCCACCGCATGCTCGATATCGCCGGTCCAGATCGAAGCGGTCAGCCCGTAGGGGCTGTCGTTCATCAGCGCGATCGCCTCCTCGTCGTTACGCACCTTCATGATGCCGACGATCGGGCCAAAACTTTCCTCGCGCATGACGCTCATCTGGTGGTCGACGCCGGTCAGCACTTCCGGCGCCAGATAGGGCGAGCCGGCCTTGTCGTTAGCCACCTTCATATTGATGTGTGCGATTGCACCCTTGCGCAGCGCCTCGGCCTTCTGCTCGCGGATCAGGTCGGCAAAGCGCGCCTGCGCCATCGGCCCCATTGTCGTCGCCTGTTCCAGCGGATTGCCGACGACATAATTCTTCGTCTCGGCGATGAAACCTTCGACGAACTGGTCGTAGACCTTCTCATGCACATAGACGCGCTCGATGCCGCAGCAGCACTGGCCGGAATTGTAGAAGGCGCCGTCGACCAGATTGGCCACCGCATGGTCGAGCTTGGCGTCGGGCAGCACATAGGCCGGATCCTTGCCGCCGAGTTCGAGCCCGAGCGTCATGAAGGTGCCGGCCGCCGCCCTCTCGATGGCGCGGCCGCCGCCGACCGAACCGGTGAAATTGACATGGTCGATCTTGCCCGAGCCGAGCAGCTTCTCGGTCTGGGCATGGTTCAGCACGACATTCTGGAACACGCCCTTGGGCAGCCCAACCTTGTCGAACGCCTGCTGGAACCGTTCGCCAACCAGCAGCGTCTGCGCCGCATGTTTGAGGATAACGGTATTGCCGGCCATCAGTGCCGGCACGATGGTGTTGACGGCGGTCAGATAGGGATAGTTCCACGGCGCGATCACCATGACGACGCCGAGCGGATCCTTCTTCACATAGCGTCGGAAGCCGTCCTTCGGGTTGGATGCCGGCACGGATTTCAGCGCGGCTTCAGCGATCTCGACCATGTAATTGGTGCGTTCCCTGACGCCGCCGAACTCGCCGCCATAGCGCACCGGTCGCCCCATCTGCCAGGCGATCTCCGGCACGATCTCGTCGGTCATCGCGACCAGCGCTTCGAGCATCGCCAGCATAAATTTGCCGCGCTCGACGATCGGCGTCAGCGCCCACTTCTCCTGCGCCGCCTTGGCGCGCTCGACCGCGGCATTGATCGCCTGGTCGGTCGCGATCGGCCGCTCGGCGTAAATCGAACCATCGATGGGCGCTTTGAGTTTTACGGTTTCCAAAGGATACTCCAAGTTAGCAGGCTAGGGTGCGCAGATGGCCATTGCGGCCATAGCGAAGGATGGGCTCGTCACGCGTCACCAGAACCATGTCCAACGCTCTCGCACTTGCCATCAGTATCCGATCCGTGGGATCACCATGAGGCGGACCGGGCAGGTTGGATGACGCAATCAGAATGGCTGGTGAGATAGCGCTGAGCTTTGCCGACATTCGCTCGATGAATCGCTCCACGAAGTCGAGTGGCGCCAATGGCAGATTGAGCCGGCCCTTGGCTACGCCAATTCCGATCTCCCATGCCGACATCGGCGAAAGATACAGACGGCCGTCATAGGCCGCTTCCGAAATCTCCCGGCTTGCGTGCGGATCGATCAGACTATCGTTGGCGACAAAGATCATCGCACATGTATCCAGAAGCAGGTTTGGCCCTTCGCTCATTTACGCACCGCAAGTTTGCCGTCACGCGCGTCAGCCTCACCGCCCAGATAGCCCCGGTCCCATGGCTCGTCATCGAAAGGTTTGGTGATATCAAATCCGGCTTCGATTGTTATCAGGCCCTTCATGAAACCAAAACCGGGGTGGCGATCCGCGCGCGCCTCCTTTGGCGCGGGAGGCACGCTACCACTGGGCGGCGCCGAAATGGGCACTTTGCGAACGCGGCGAAATACCAGTTTCCCACTCCCTATATTGACGGATTCGGTCTCGAACCCGGCCTCAAGCCACTCCCTTGTCATGGGATTGTTGCTCGGATTGTTGCTCCACCATGCAGGGTATTGCTTCGATGCGGGCAGCGGCAGATTGAGCACTCTCTCGATTTCGGCGAATGACATCGGAACGCGATCGACATTTTGGGCAATGAGAAAGTCCTTGAGCGGCGCATATTTGGACATTGCAAACTCCTCAATGTAGCGCACTGTAGTTTACAGATACCATATGGTACTAACTTCACTACATTGTCAACATTAAAGCTGTATAAAGTTTTAATACCGCTCGAACCCCCTGTGCAGTTCCCAATCCGTAATCCGGCGGTCGTATTCGAACTGCTCCCACTTTGCGGTGTGGACATAATGTTCGAGCACGTCATCGCCGAGCGCCTGCTTCAGCATCTTCGACTTGGCCAGCGTCTCGGTGGCGTCGCGAAGCGTCTTCGGGATCTCTGGCAGGCGCGAGGCCTGGTAGGCATCGCCGACGAACGGCTTCTGCAGTTCGAGCTTCTCGTCGATGCCGGCAAGGCCGGCGGCGATCAGCGCGGCGAAAGCGAGATAGGGGTTCAGGTCGGCGCCGCCGATGCGGCATTCCATGCGGATGCCCTTGGTGCCCTCACCGCACAGGCGGAAGCCGGCGGTGCGGTTGTCCTCGCTCCACATGATCTTGGTCGGTGCGAAGGTGCCGGCCTGGAAGCGCTTGTAGGAGTTGATGTAGGGCGCCAGGAACCAGGTAAACTCCCTGGCATATTTGAGCTGCCCAGCCGCCCATTGCTGGCCAAGCGTGGACAAAGTCCAGTCCGCCTTCTTGTCGAAGAACAATGGCGTCTTGCCGTCGGCGCTCCACAGCGAATTGTGGATGTGGCTGGAATTACCGGCGAGCCCGTAATTGTATTTCGACATGAAGGAAATCGACTTGCCTTCGGACTCGGCAATCTCCTTGGCGCCGTTCTTCAGGATGACGTGGCGGTCGGCCATGTCGAGCGCTTCGGCATAGCGCACATTGATCTCTTCCTGGCCTGGGCCCCATTCGCCCTTGGAATTCTCGATCGGAATGCCGGCCGCTTCCATCTCGTTGCGAAGCCGGCGCATGACGCCTTCTTCCTTGGTGGTGATGCCGATCTGGTAGTCGCCAATATAGGGCGAAGCGGTATCGAGGCCCTGCCAGTGCTTCTTGCGGGCGGAATCATAGGTCTCGTTGAACAGGTAGAATTCGAGCTCGGAGGCGAAGTAGCCGATATAGCCGCGTTCGGTGAGCCGCTTGACCTGCTTTTTCAGCATCGCGCGCGGCGAATGCGGAAGGTCGTCATGGGTGTGGTGGTCGAGCACGTCGCAGATCACCAGCGCGGTCTTTTCCAGCCACGGAATCCGCCGCAGCGTCGCAAGGTCCGGCTTCATGACGAAGTCGCCATAGCCCTTCGACCAGCTTGCCGCCTTGTAGCCCGGCACCGGCTCCATATCGATGTCGGCGGCGAGCAGATAGTTGCAGCCATGCGTCTCGTCATGAGCAGAATCCACAAAGTACTGCGCCAGGAAACGCTTTCCCGCGAGCCGCCCCTGCATGTCGACGATGCAGGCCAGCACCGTGTCGATCTCGCCACTGGAGACCGCTTTCTTCAACTGATCGAACGAGAAATTTCCGGCCATTTCCTTTGGCACTCCAGTGCTTGGTCGTTGAGGACGAAACCATAGCCGGCTGCACGCCGGCCATGGCCATGATGGTGACGTCAGTGGCCGGTTTCGCCGACCGCCTGTTCGGCGGCCTTGATCGCTGCCTGACGTGCCGCGATGATGTCCCCCAGCGGCGGGCCCTGGAAGCGATTGCGCTCGAAGGCGAACCAGACAATCGCCGTCAGGATGAAGAAGCCGACGGTGATGTACAGCGCCCAGTCGTTCGGCGGCTGGATGCCGATGATGAAGATCAGGATCATCGACACGATCGAGAGAACGCCGAACAGCATGAAGATGCCACGGCCCAGGTTCCACGGTCCCATCTTGTCCCACTTCGGCGTTCCCCAGGCCACCATGCCGAGCACGATCGGCACGGTGAAGGACAGGAACAGGAAGATGACGGTGCAGGACACGACGATGGTGTAGGCCGAGGTGCCGGCGACCGAAACCAGCGTCGAACCCCAGACGAACAGCACCGACAGGACCGACGCCGTCCAGATCGCCGCCACCGGCATGCGATAGGTCGGGCTGACCTTGGCCAGTGCAGACGAGCCCGGCAGGCCGCCGTCACGCGAGAAGGCAAAGATCATGCGCGAAGCCGAGGTGACGGTTGCGAGGCCGCACAACAGCTGGGCGATGAACACGACGAGGTAGACGAACTCCTTGAGGCCGGGACTGACGCGCTGGTCGAAGGCCCAGAAGAACACGTTCCAACCCTGCTTGGCGGCGTCGTCCATGTTGGGGATCATCAGTACGAAGGCGGCCAGGAACAAATAGCCGAAGACCGCCGACCAGATAACCGACATCACCATCGCACGCGGCACCGATGAGGCCGCCTTGATGGTTTCCTCGGAAGTGTGTGCCGAAGCATCGTAGCCGGTGATGGTGTAGATCGGCAGCAGAAGGCCGAGAGCGAACACCCAGGCGTTCGAGACGGACGGCCAGACGCTGGCGCCGGCCTCACCCGAGTAGTTGTGGAAGGTGAAGAGCCGGCTGAAATCCCAGGTCTCGGCGGAGAACAGGCAGACGACAGCAATCAGGATCGAGCCGAAGAAGATCAGGTAGCCCGAAAAGTCGGTCAACTTCGCAGTCAGCTTGATGCCGAGATGGTTGATCAGGGCCTGGGCGCCGGTGATGATGACCAGGAAGATCATCTGATTGGTCAGCGTACCCTCGATGCCGAGCGTCGGCCCGAAGGCGCCGATGAAGAACGTCCAGGTGCCGACATTGATGGCGCCGAGCACGGTGATCAGGCCGAGCAGGTTGAGCCAGGCCGTCACCCAGCCGGTGCCGCGATTGCCGAGGATCGAACCCCAGTGATAGAGGCCGCCGGCCGTCGGATAGGCCGAGCTGATCTGCGACATGGCGACCGCGAAGGTGAGCGAGACGAAGCAGCCGACCAGCCAGCCGATGCCGATGCCGATGCCACCGGCGCCCGACGTTGCCTGCGCCAGCGAATTGATGCCGCCCGACAGGATGCAGATGATGGAGAAGGAAACGGCGAAGTTGGAGAAGCGGCTTAGCCGCCGCTCAAGTTCCTGGGCGTAGCCCATGGAATGGAGGTGCTTTACGTCTTCCGCCTTGTCTGTGTCTGAATAACCCGGTGCTGCCATTGTAGTCCCCTTTGCATTCTTAACTGGCCGGCCCTGCCCCGGTCGGCTTGCGCCGGCCGGAGCATCTAGTCTTTGCTGTTAGCCTGCCGTCTGGCCGACGGCTGCTTCCGCGGCCGCGATCTCGGAAGCGCGGCGAGCAATGTCGGCGCCGATCGGCGGGCCCTTGAAGCGGCGCGATTCGATGCCGAACCACAGCACCACGAGCAGAACGATCAGGCCGATGGCATAGTTGATCAGGATGTCGAAGGGCGGCTGGATGCCGGCATACATCAGCACCAGAACGCCAAGCACCGTGATGACGGCGAACGGCTTGGACCAGATGCCGAGGCGGAACGGGCCGAATTCGGTCCAGCTCTTGCCCTCGGCAAGCAGGCCGGCGGCCACGGGCATGGCGTAGGACACGTAGAGGAACAATGCACAGCCGGCCGCCAGTGCGGCAAAAGCCGGCGAGTACAATGTCGCTGCGACCGCGAGCACCGCTCCGAGCCAGATTGCCGCCACCGGCGTGCGCCATGTCGGGCTGACGGTTTTCCACACCGACGAACCGGGCAGGCCGCCGTCACGCGCGAAGGCAAAGATCATGCGCGAGGTCGACGTCAGTCCGGCGAGAGCGCAGATGAAGTTCGCCAGCACGATTGCGATGGCAATGATGCTCTTCAGCAGGAATGGTGCCGGCAGGTTGTTGAAGAGATTGAACCAGGCATTAGCGCCATCCTTGGCCGTCGCTGCCAGATCGGGGCTGGCCAGTACGAACGAAACGGCCATGACGAAGCCGAACACCAGCGACCACAGGACCGAATGGATCATGCCGCGCGGCACCGCCACGCGGGCATTGTGGGTCTCTTCGGACGTGTGGGCCGAAGCGTCGAAGCCGGTGATGGTGTAGAGTGGGTAGAGCAGGCCGATCAGGAAGGCGACGAGTGCCGTCCGTGCGGTCGGAACGTAGCCTGCGCCTGGATCACCGGTGTTGTTGACGAAGGTGGTGAGCCGCGAGAAATCCCAGCTTGCGCCCCAGATCAGGAACATCGCGGTCAACACGACGGCGACGACCAGAATGAGGTAGCCCGAGAAATCCGTCAGCATGGTGGTGAGCCTGATACCGAAATGGTTGATCAGCGCCTGTGCGACCGTGATGATCACAACGCCGATCACCTGCTCCTGATAGCCCCACGCGGAGACGTCGTTGCCGAACACGCCGGACCAGACAAGGTCCTTGAACAGCGCGTAGACGCCGACATTGACCGAGGCGACGACGAAGACCAGGCCGAGCAGGTTGATCCAGGCCGTGGCCCAGCCCCAGCCGCGCCCGCCGAGAATTGACGACCAGTGGTAGAGACCGCCGGCCGTTGGGTAGGCCGAGCCGATCTGGCCAAGGGACGCGGCAACGACAAGTGCAAAGACGCCGCCGATGACCCAGCCGACAGTCGCCTCGAAGCCGCTGCCGGTCGCCATGGCCAGCGGGAAGGACGTGATGCCGCCCGCCAGAATGCAAATGATCGAAAAGGAAATAGCGAAGTTCGAGAAGCCGCTCATGCGGCGAGCCAACTCCTGGGCATAGCCCATGCTATGGAGGGTTTTTACATCCTCCGATCTTTCAGCGTCTGATTTGTCCGGTCCTGCCATTTTCGTCCCCTGTTTTTCTAGCTGGCCGATTGAACTGACTTTCCCACTGCGTGTCGCCGGGAACCCTTGGCCTCCTCGGGTTCCAGGTCAGAAAAAATGCCTGTGAGCAGATCCGCCCATTTCCGCTGCCCGGTCTCGCCGGAGATCTCGTCGTTGCGGATTTCGATCATTGCGCAGGCAAGGCCGCGCGAGCGTGCATGGCGCTCCAAAGTGAAATAGACGCGGTCGGCCGGCGAATAGGGCTCGTTGATGCCGACACTGACGCCGGAGAGCCGCTGCAGCGCCGCTATCAGCGGCGACGCCAGCCGGCGGTCGTCATCGTGGATGATGCCGATATGCCAGGGCCGGTTCTTGCCCTTGTAGACCGGGGTGAAGGAATGCACCGACACCAGCCGGGTCTCCTGCCCACGCGCCTGCCGGTCGTCGATGATCGATGCGATCGTGTCGTGGAACGGCCGCCACGACAAAGCGATGCGCTCGGCGCGCTCACTGTCCGACAGGCCGGCATTGCCCGGAATGGCCGTCGTCTCGCTGACCGGCGGCACCAGGTCCGGTGCGTCGAGCGGACGGTTGCAGTCGATGATCAGGCGCGAGATGCGGGTTTCGATGAGCGTCGCATCGAGGGCGGTCGCGATGCGGCGGGCCACCGGCAGCGCGCCGGGGTCCCAGGCGATGTGGCGGGAGAGATCTTCGGCCGGCAGGCCAAGCGTGCCGAATTCGGATGGCAGGAAGTTGGAAGCGTGGTCGCAGGTCAGCACGAAAGGGCTGGACCCGCCGGGGTTCGTCACCCCTACGGTATCAGACGATGCAAGGCTGGCGGGCCGTGCTCTCTCCATAGTCTGCCGTCCCCTGGGGAGCGCTGTATCTTATGTTACGTATTTTGCCTCATTGCGTCCCTGTGGATGATTTCATACAGTTTGTCCGGCTTTGTCAAACGCGATTTCGGGGAAGCGGTCTGGACGGGCTCAGGGGTGGGGAAAACGATGATTTCCAGCATTGCCGAACTGATTTCGGACCGCATCGGCACGATGCCGGCCGGCGAGCGCCGCGCCGCGCAAACGCTGATCGCCAATTATCCGCTGATCGGGCTGAAGACAGTCGCCGAGTTCTCGACCGCCGCCGGCGTATCGTCGCCGACAATCCTGCGCTTTGTCTCGAGGCTAGGGTTCCAGAACTATCCCGAGTTCCAGTCGGCGCTGCAGGACGAACTGGCGGCGCAATTGCAGTCGCCGGCATCGCGCACGCTCAACCCGGCCTCGCCGGGCAGCAGTGCCGTGTCGCCGATGCTGGAGGCGACGCTGGACAATATGCGCGAGACCTTCAGGCATCTCTCCGACAGACAGCTTGCCGAGATCGCCGCAAGGCTCGCCGAACGGCGCGGCAAGACATTCCTGATCGGCGGCCGCTTCACCGATCCGTTGGCGCGCTACATGGCCGCCCACCTCGCCATCATCCAGCCCGACGTTTATCACATCGCCGGCCAGGAGAGCATCTGGCGCGACCGGCTGATCGACATGGGCAAGCGCGACGTGCTGGTGATCTTCGACATCAGGCGCTACCAGGACAGTCTGGTCCGCTTTGCCGAGACCGCGCATCAGCGCGGCGTTCAGATCGTGCTGTTCACCGACCAGTGGCTATCGCCGATCGCCCGCTTCGCCCGCCATGTCATTGCCGGACGCACCGCCGTGCCTTCGGCGTGGGACTCTTCCGCCGCTCTGTTCGTTGTCGCCGAGACGCTGATCGGCGCCGTCACCAGGCAGCTCGAGGCCGACAGCGCCAGGCGCATCCGCGACCTGGAAAGCCTGCGCTGACACGCTCAATCCCGGCCGCAGGTGCGCAAAATTACGCAGATTTAATGTGCATGGAAGCGGCAGAATTGCCATAAAGCCATGATATTGCGGCGGCTTCGCACATACCGGGTGCGTCGCTGCGCGTTTTTTTGCTTGGTGAAACCGGTAGACGTTTTGCCAACCGGAGTGTCGATGGTCGCCTGGAAACAGATCGTTTTTGCGCTTGTGGTCCTGGCCGCGGCTGTCCTCGCCTGGGCGCGATTCTTCCCGGGCGCGCCGGAGGTTCTGGCACGCTGGGGCATCGACTGGACCTATGCTTCGGCGCCCGCCACAACCGGTGCGGTCGACACGACAAAACAGGCAGGCGGCCGCAACGCTGCCGGCCGCCCGGCAAATGTCGTCGCCTTGCCTGCGGCCACCGCCACCATCAACGATCGCCTGCAGGCGATCGGCACCGGCCGCGCCAACGCCTCGGTGACGGTTAACCCGTACAGCTCCGGCCGGCTGGTTGAATTCCTCGTCCAGTCCGGCACCCGCGTCGACAAGGGGCAGATCATCGCTGTTCTCGATTCCGAGACCGAGGTGATCTCGCAAGATCGTGCCAAGCTCGCTTTGCAGGATGCCCATGACAAGCTCGAGCGGGTGAAATCATTGAGGGCCTCCAACGCCGCGACTCCGGTCGCCGTCGCCGATGCCCAAGTGGTGCTGGCCGGCGCCAAACTGGCGCTGCAGGATGCCGAACTCGCCTTGCAGCGTCGTTCGATCGTCGCCCCTATCGCCGGCACGGTCGGCATCCTGCCGATATCGGCCGGCAATTACGTCACCAGCCAGTCGGCGATCGCCACGCTTGACGACCGCTCCTCCATCCTGGTCGATTTCCTGGTGCCCGAGCGCTTCGCCGCCGCCGTCAAGGTCGGCGCGCAACTGTCGGCGACGCCGATCGCCAATCCGAGCAAGGCCTATACCGGCACTGTGTCGGCCATCGACAACCACATCGACGAAAAGAGCCGCACTCTGCTGGTCAAGGCTGCAATCGCCAATCCAGCGGATTCGCTGCGCGCCGGCATGTCGTTCGGCATCACCATGCGCTTCCCCGGCGACACCTACCCGGCCGTCAGCCCGCTGGCGATCCTGTGGGGTTCCGACGGCGCCTATGTCTGGCAGATCGAGGACGGCAAGGCCAGGCGCGTTCCCGTGCGCATCATCCAGCGCAACACCGAGACGGTGCTGATCGACGCCGAGATCGAGGATGGCGACATGGTTGTGACCGAGGGCACCCAGAGCGTCAGCGAAGGCGGCGCGGTCCGCATCGCCGGCCAGGATCAGCGCGCCGCGGACGCGGCCGAAGGCTCATGACCGCGCCTGTCAGCACCGCCAGCGAAACCGGCTTCACCGCTCTCTTCATCCGCAGGCCGGTCATGGCCTTCGTGCTGAACACGCTGATCGCAGTGGCCGGCCTTGCCGCTTTCTACGGCGTCGAAATCCGCGAACTGCCCGATGTCGACCGCGCCGTGGTCACCGTGTCGACGGCTTTCGAGGGTGCCGCCGCCGAAACCGTCGACCGTGAACTGACCGACACCATCGAGGGTGCGGTCGCGCGCGTCTCCGGCGTCAAGTCGATCTCGTCGACCTCTTCCTTCGGCCAGAGCCGCGTCACCATCGAGTTCAACGACGGCGTCGATTTGAACGTCGCCGCCTCCGACGTGCGCGACGCGGTCGGCCGTGTCGCCAACATGATACCGGAGACCGCCGACCCGCCGCGCATCGTCAAGGCCGATGCGAATTCCGATGCCGTGATGCGACTGGCCGTCACCTCCGACACCATGTCGGTGCAGGACATGACGGTGATCGTCCAGGACCAGATCGAGGACGAACTGGCTGCCGTGCCTGGCGTCGCCGACGTTCAGGTCTATGGCGACCGCGACAAGATCTTCCGCATCGATGTCGACCAGAACAAGCTCGCCAGCCTCGGCTTCACTGTGGCCGATCTGAGGGCAGCGCTTGCCTCGGTCGCTTTCGATTCACCAGCCGGTTCGATCACCACCACCAACCAGGATCTCATCGTCCGCACCACGGCCGATGTGACGACGCCGGAAGAATTCGAAAACATCATCATCGGCGGCACGACGCGCATCCGCGACGTCGCCACCGTCACGCTCGGTCCCGACATCGGCCAGACCTCGTTGCGCTCCGACGGCAAGACCGGCATTGGCCTTGGCATCATCCGCCAGGCGGAATCGAACACGCTGGATATTTCCACCGGAGTGAAGGCAGCCGTCGCCAAGCTGCAGGAAAACCTGCCCAAGGGCATGTCGATCAAGATCACCAGCGACGACGCAGTCTTCGTCAACGGCGCCGTGCACGAGGTCGAGATCGCGCTCGGCCTGTCGATCTCCATGGTGCTGATCGTCATCTACATCTTCCTGCTCGACTGGCGCGCGACGCTGATCCCTGGTCTGTCAATGCCGGTCGCCATGATTGGCACCATCGCCGCCATCTATCTCGCCGGCTTCTCCATCAACATCCTGACGCTTCTGGCGCTGGTGCTGGCAACCGGCCTTGTCGTCGACGACGCCATCGTCGTTCTGGAAAACATCGTGCGACGGCGCAACGAAGGCATGGGGCCTCGTGCCGCCGCCGTGCTCGGCGCCCAAGAAGTGTTCTTCGCAGTCATCGCTACGACGCTGACGCTCGTTGCCGTTTTCGTGCCGATCTCCTTCCTGCCGGGACAGACCGGCGGCCTGTTTCGCGAATTCGGCTTCGTCCTCGCCATGTCGGTGCTGCTCTCCTGCGTGGTGGCGCTGACGCTGTGCCCGATGCTGGCCTCGCGCATGTTGACCGGCGCATCGCTCCACCATGAAGGCGGTCACGGCATTGGCGCGCGCATGGGCGGTGCGCTGAACGCGGCCTACAAACGCGCCCTGCATGCCTGCCTCGGCGCGCCGTGGATCGTGCTGCTGGTCGCGGTGCTGTTTGCGGGCGTCGCCTTCAGCCTGTTCGGCACCATCCGCCAGGAACTGACGCCGAGCGAGGACCGCGCCGTCGTGCTGTTGCGCATCAACGCGCCGCAAGGCGTCAGCCTCGATTACACCACGCAGCAGATGCAGAAGATCGAGCGGCTGATCCAGCCGCTGCGCGATTCCGGCGAGATCGTCTCGACCTTCGAAAACGCCGGCCAGAACGGCGCCTACAATTCCGGCTTCATGGTGATGACGCTGGCGCCGTGGGACGAGCGCACGCGCAGCCAGCAGGAGATCATGGCGCAGATAAGCCAGCTGACCCGGCAGGTGCCATCCGTGCGCATCTTCCCGGTGCAGGCCAATAGCCTCGGCATTCGCGGCGCCGGCAACGGCCTGCAATTCGCGCTGGTCGGCAACGACCGCAAGGCGCTCGGCGACGCGGCGGTGAAGATCATCGCCCGGATGCAGGCCGATCCGCGCTTCGAGACGCCGCGGCTTTCCATCGACCCGACGCAGCCGCAGCTGGCGGTGGCCATCGACCGCGAGCGCGCCTCCGATCTCGGCATCGACATATCGGGTCTCGCCAACACCTTGCAGGCGATGCTCGACGGCAACGATGTCGTCGATGTCTACATCGCCGACCGCAGCTATGGCGTGAAGCTGGTCTCGACCACCAACCCGATCAATGATCCGACCGATCTGGAAAACATCTTCCTGAAGACCGCCGACGGCCGCTTCGTGCCAATGTCGACCATCGCCACGCTGACCGAGCGCGCCGTGCCGCCGTCGCTGACCCGCGAACAGCAGCAGCCTTCGGTGGCGATCACCTCGAACCTGAACGGCAATTTCGCACTGGGTGACGCGCTCGGCGTTGCCGAGCAGATCGCCGCCCCGCTGCTGCCGCCGGGCAGCCGCGTCCTGCCGCTGGCCGAAGCCGCGACGCTCGGCGAGACCAACAGCGCCATGATCACCATTTTCGGCTTCGCGCTGGTCATCATCCTCCTGGTGCTCGCCGCCCAGTTCGAAAGCTTCGTCAGCGCCGTCATCATCATGGCGACGGTCCCCCTCGGCCTTGCCTGCGCAATCTTTGCGCTGCTTTTGTCAGGCACCAGCCTCAATGCCTACAGCCAGATTGGCCTCGTGCTTCTGGTCGGCGTCATGGCCAAGAACGGCATCCTCATCGTCGAATTCGCCAACCAGCTGCGCGACCGCGGCCTCGGCGTGCGCGAGGCGATCGAGCAGGCCTCGATCATCCGCCTGCGGCCGGTGATGATGACGATGATCTGCACCATCCTCGGCGGGGTCCCGCTGGTGCTGGCCGCCGGCGCCGGTGCCGAAGCGCGCATCGCGCTCGGCTGGGTCATCGTCGGCGGGCTGGGTCTCGCCACCGTCTCGACGCTGTTCCTGACCCCGGTCGCCTACCTCCTGCTCGGCCGCTTCGTCACGCCGAAGGCGCATGAGGAAGCGAGGCTGAAGCGGGAGCTTGAGGAAGCGGCGTACGCCAATGTCGAGCCGGCGGAATAGCTCCGCTTACCCTCCCCCTTGTGGGGAGGGTCGGACCGCAGGTCCGGGGTGGGGTGCAGCGCCAACTAACGTCGGTGCAGCGCTCCCGCGAATAACAGAGGTAGGAGCCAAGACCCCCACCCCGACGAAAGAGCAAAATTGCTCTTTCGTCGACCCTCCCCACAAGGGGGAGGGTAGAAAGTCACGGCCTAATAAACACCTTCCCGTTCGGCTTGGCCAGCTCCGCCGGGGCCTTCGCCATCGCCTCATCCAGCGGTAGCACCGCCGTCACGTCGGTTGACCAGCGCCCATCCGAAAAGCGCTTCTGTGCTTCCATGATCGCCGGGCCGCGCTTGTCGCGGAACTGGCGCATCCATTCGACCAGCCAGAAGCCTTCAATGTGCTTGTGTTGGAAGATCATCTGGCCGGGCTCACGGATGACAGTGGTGTCCAGATCGAGCCGTCCATAGATGATCCAGCGCGAGCGCTTCGGCATGGCGTCGAAGATCGCCGAGGCCAGCGGCCCGGTCACGGCATCGAGGAAGATGCGCGGCTGCTCGGCCTTGACCACATCGCGTAGTGCTGCCTTGAAATCCGGCGCCTTCTCGTTGAGCACATGGGCAGCCCCGATCTCCTTCAACAGCGGAATCTGCTCGTCGCGGCGCACGGTGACGATCGGCCGGAACCCAGCCTCCTTGGCGAGACCCGCGATCAGCTTGCAAAGCTGGCTGGCGCCGGCGGTCATGATGAAGGCTTTTTCGCCCGTCTCCTTGACGATGTCGAACATGGCGAGCGCCGTGAGCGGGTTGACGATCATCGCCGCGCCATCCTCGTCGCGGACCGTGTCGAGCAGCGGAATGCAGCCGGCAGCTTCGGCAACTGCATAGTCCGCCCACGCGCCCCAATTGGTGACGCCTGTGGTGAAGGCGATGCGCTTGCCGATCAGGCTTTTCGCATAGGGCTCGTCGCCGCTGGCAACGACCGTGCCGACACCCTCGAAGCCGGCCGGCTGGCCCTTGGCGCGCGGCTGACCGTACTGGCCCTTGATGAACATGACGTCGGACGGGTTGATCGAGGCGAGGCTGACCTTGATCAGCACCTGGCTCGGTCCGGGCGTCGGCACGCCGATGCTGCCAAGCTTGAGATACGGCTCCATCGCCTCCAGCGCACTGCCGGAGGGCGTCCTGGTGTAGCCGTCGCCGGTCAGCAGCAGTGCTTTCATGTCTGAGGGGATCGCCATGGCGGGGCTCCTTACAGTTTGAGGATGAGCTTGCCGGATGCGCCACGGCCAAGCACGCGCGTCACCACGGCGGCGGCATCGGCCAGCGGATAAGTGCCTTCGATGACCGGCCGAACCTTGCCGGCGCGATGCCAGCCGACCCAGCTCCTTCAGATTGTCGGCATAGACGAGGTGGCCGAGCGGCGCGATCGCGGGCGATGAGGGTTTTCATCCACTCAGACCTTTTCCTGCGTGTATTTCCTGAGCTCCGTGCGCGCCACCTGCCGGCGGTGCACGGCGTCCGGCCCGTCGGCGAGGCGCAGGGTTCGCAGATGCGTCCATGAGCGTGCCAGCGGCGTGTCCTGGCTGATGCCTTGCGCGCCGAACATCTGCACTGCCTCGTCGGTGACCTTGAGCGCGACGCGCGGTGCGATGACCTTGATCTGGCTGATCCAGGGCGCGGCTGCGCGCGCATCGCCCTGGTCGATCATCCACGCCGCCTTGAGGCAGAGCAGCCGCGCCATCTCGATCTCCATGCGGCACTCCGCGATGATGTCGAAATTGGCGCCGAGCTTGGCCAATGGCTGGCCGAAGGCCTCGCGGCGCACCGAGCGCTGGCACAGCAGCTCCAGCGCCATTTCGGCCTGGCCGATGGCGCGCATGCAATGGTGGATGCGGCCGGGGCCAAGCCGCCCCTGGGCGATCTCGAACCCCCTGCCCTCGCCGAGGATCAGGTTTCCGGCCGGCACCCTGACATTGTCGAAGCGGAGGTGCATGTGGCCGTGCGGCGCGCCGTCATCGCCATAGACCTGCATCGGTCGAAGCTTGATCACGCCCTTGGTGCCGGACGGCACCAGGATCATCGAATGGCGGCGGTGCTGCGGCTCGGCTTCGCCGCCGGTGCGGACCATGACAATGTAGATGGCGCAGCGCGGGTCCCCGGCCCCCGACGCCCACCATTTCTCGCCGTTGAGTGCATAGTCGTCGCCTCGCCGTTCGCAGCGCATGGCGATGTTGGTGGCGTCGGAGGAAGCGACGTCCGGCTCGGTCATCAGATAGGCCGAGCGCATTTTCCCCTCGAGCAGCGGCGCCAGCCATGCCTGCTTGTGATCCTCCGAGCCATAGCGCTCCAGCACCTCCATATTGCCGGTGTCGGGCGCCGAGCAGTTGAAGGTCTCGGCGCCGAGATGCGCCTTGCCCATCTCCTCGGCGAGATAGGCATATTCAACGGTCGAGAGCCCGTAGCCGCGCTCGGACCCGGTCAGCCAGAAATTCCACAGACCGCGCTCCTTGGCCGTCTTCTTCAACCCTTCGAGGATCTCGGTCTGCCGCGCGGTGTAGACCCAGCGGTCGCCGCCCTTGCCGACCTCGCTCAAAAACTCATGATCGAGCGGCATGATCTCATCGCGCACCATGGTGGCGACGCGGGCGTGGATCGGCTTCAGCCGCTCGGTCATGCCGAGATTCATGTCCGCCATCGGTCTCCAACCCTTTCACGCATCTGGGGCACTTTACCCGTGGCAAGGATGACCGTACTTCGGGTAGCCTTGTCAACGCGAGCCCTTTCGCCCCAGACCGTGAGCAGAGAGGCGCGGAGGAATTGCGATGAGCTATCTGGAAGAACTGTTCTCAGTCGCCGGCAAGACAGCGCTGGTGACGGGAGCCGCGACCGGCATCGGCCGCATGGTGGCGACCGCTTTGGTCCAAGCCGGCGCTACCGTGATGATCGCCTCGCGCAAGGGCGAGGATTGCATCAAGGTCGCCGCTGAGTTGAACGGGCTCGGCGGCTCCGGCAGTGCCGAAGGTTTCGCCGGTGACGTCTCGAGCGAAGCAGGCATTGCCGCGCTGGTCAGCGAGGTCAAGGCGCGCACCGAGAAGCTGCACATCCTCGTCAACAATGCCGGCATATCCTGGGGCGCCTCGCTGGAGGATTTTCCCTATAGCGGCTGGGCCAAGGTGTTCGCCGTCAACGTCACCGCCGTCTTTCATCTGACGCGCGAATTGCTGCCGCTGCTGGAAGCCGCCGCCAGCGATGCCGATCCGGCTCGCGTCATCAATCTGGGCTCGGTGATGGGCACGCAGCCGCTGGCCGACGACGCCTATTCCTATACCGCGTCCAAGGGCGCCGTTCACCACCTGACGCGCACGCTGGCGATCGAACTCGCGGCGCGGCGCATCACCGTCAACGCCTTCGCGCCCGGTCCCTTCCAGAGCCGGATGACCGCCTTTGCCACGGGCACCGACGAAAAGGCCAGACATGTCGGCAGCCATGTCCCCATCGGCCGTATCGGCGTGGCGGATGACATCGGCGGCGCAACGCTCTATTTGTGCAGCCGTGCCGGTTCCTATGTCACCGGCGCCATCCTGCCGATCGACGGCGGGCAGTCGGTGCAGCATGGGCTGACACTGTTCAAGGAATGAGCCGCGGTCGGCGGCGAGGGGAGGACACCGCAGTGGAACCGATCAGTCTCGATGTGCTTCTGGCCAGCGTCGGCAAGGAAGTCGGCGTCTCGCCATGGCGCGAGGTCACACAGACCATGATCGACCAGTTCGCCGACGCCACCGACGACCACCAGTTCATCCATTGCGACCCCGAGCGGGCCAAAAACGAGACGCCGTTCGGCGGCACCATCGCGCATGGCTTCCTGTCGTTGTCGCTGCTCTCGGCGATGACCTTCGAGACCATGCCGCCGCTGGAAAAGGGCAAGATGGGCGTCAACCACGGTTTCGATTCGCTGCGCTTCCTGGCGCCGGTGAAGACCGGCGCGCGCATCCGCACCCGCTTCGTGCTGGCCGACGTCAAGGTCAGGCCGTCGGGCTGGGTGCAGACGGCGCATGACGTGACCATCGAGATCGAAGGCTCGAAGAAGCCGGCGCTGACCGCGCGCTGGCTGACGCTGACGCTGATGGAGCGTGAGCCGGAGACCGCATGAGCGGCGACGCCAATGCGCTGGATCAGACAGAACTTGCGCCCTATCTCGAGTTGCACATCCCGGGTTTTGCCGGACTTCATTCCATCGAAAAATTCAAATCCGGCCAGTCCAACCCGACCTATCTGCTGACCGCGGCCAGCGGCCGCTATGTCCTGCGCGCCAAGCCGCCGGGCCAGTTGCTGAAATCGGCGCATCAGGTCGACCGCGAATTCACGGTCATGAAGGCCCTGGCCGGCACCGCCGTGCCGGTGCCGGCGATGCTGCATCTGTCGGCGGAGGCGACGCCGATCGGCCGCATGTTCTACGTCATGGACTTTCTCGACGGCCGCATCTTCTGGGATCCGGCAGTGCCGGAGGCCGCTGGCAACGATGAGCGCGCCGCCCTCTACGATGCTATGAACGCCACGCTTGCGGCCCTGCACGATGTCGATGTCGAGGCGGTCGGGCTCGGCGATTTCGGCAAACCCGGCAATTACTTCGAACGCCAGCTGGCACGCTGGACCAGCCAGTACCGCGCCTCGGAGACCGGCACGGTCGCCGACATGGACCGGCTGATCGCCTGGCTGGAGACGCATATGCCGACCGATGACGGCCGGATATCCCTCGTGCATGGCGACTACCGGCTGGACAACATGATCTTCGCGCCCAGCGAGCCGAAAGTGCTGGCGGTTCTCGACTGGGAACTGTCGACACTCGGCCATCCCTTCGCCGACATCGCCTATCAATGCATGCAATGGCGGCTGCCGCACGCCTCAGGCTTTCGCGGCCTTGGCGGCGTCGACCGCGCCGCCCTCGGCCTGCCCTCGGAGGAAGCCTATGTCGCGGCCTATTGCAGGCGGCGCCGGCTGGGCGGCATCGACAATTGGAGCTTCTTCCTCGCCTTCTCCTTCTTCCGTTTGGCGGCCATCTGCCAGGGTGTCTACAAGCGGGCGCTCGACGGCAACGCCTCAAATCCCGAAAAGGCAAAAACCTATGGCGAAGCGGTGAAGCTGCTGTCGCACCTTTCCGCCAACCTGATCGACCGAACCTGACTCGACAATGAGATATTGTGGTCGGCGCGATTTGATGACAGATCGGATCAGTTCCGTTCCCCGACCGGGGAGCAAGCCCATACGGAGGTGGTGGCAACCGGCCTGGAAACAGGACGCAAACCGATCACCGTCTGTAGACAGAGCATGATGCCGAAAAGTGTGAAGCGGTTTTCGGACGACATCATGCTCTATCTATTTGATTAGAGCCGGTTTCAGATTTGAGGTCAATTCGACCTGAAATCATCCGGCTCTAGCGCGCATCGCTGGAAATGAACTTCATGTGCCGGCTGACTTGCAGGGCGATGTAGACGACCAGCGAGCATCCGATCGGAAACACGATCTCAATGAGGCCGGTGGCGACAGCCTGCGGCAATGCCAGCGCAATGTCCTTGGCTGCGGCAGTCTCGATCGTCAGCGCCGTGATCCCGCCGCCGAACACCGCGCCGGCCAAGGCACCCGCCAGCATGAAATGCAGCGAGCGAGGTTCTTCCTTGGATGCGAGCGAAGCCAGCATCCAGCCCAGCAAACCATACTCGATCGCCCGCAACATACCGAGCGTGGTGAGCGACAGGATCACGGGCTTTGCCGATACATCAAGCGCGCTCACCATCACCTTTTGCGTACCTTTGGCGATGCCCATGGCCAGCGGCCCCGAGATCATGGCGATCAGGCCGCCAAGCGAGGCTCGCACCTTGGTGATCGCCGTGCCGAGGCTGACGCCGGCGCAGACGAAGAATGACCAGGTCACGCCTTGCGCCAAGTCGATCAGAACCTGGGTCGGGGCCGGGTGCGAACCTGCCGCAAATCCGGCAGTCAGAATAAGCGCTTCCATGGCGAAGCCGATTGCGATCGCCAGCCATGCGACTATCACGACTCGCCTGAGCGCCAGCCTGGCGCCATGAGAAAGTGGATGTGCGCCCGGCAGCCCGGACGAAAGCTCTATCGCAGCCATAGAGGCCCCCCAAAACCGAAATTTCTTGCAGAGCCGCCAGATAGGCTTTGTTTGTAACGGTCCGATGTTGCCTGCGAGCGCCCATGTTACACATGCTGTGACATAGATGCTGGCGAAATAGACCAGAACGGACACGACTATTCGAGAGATAGCTTGAGGGTCGCTTTTTGATGTCCCTGGCAGCGCCCTTGCCCGTTTCCGTACAGCGTATATATTTAGCCATGCACAACCAACCAAAGGCACCGGGTCTTGCCACTGAGCGTCCAGAAACGCCGCGAAAAACAAAAAGCCGAACTGCGTTCCGAATTGCTCGACGCAGCCCACAAGCTCGTCAAGGAAGAGGGCTATGAAGGCCTGACCATCCGCAAGTTGGCCAAGCGGGTCGGCTATGCTCCGATGTCGGTCTATTCCTACTTCGCCGACAAGCAAGACATCCTGTTTGCGCTGGCCGAGGATGCCTTCGAAACACTTGCCCGCCGCATCGAGGAGCATCCTTCCGACGATCCGATCGAGGCCTTGCGTGCGGTGATGACCGAATATGCTGCCTTCGGGCTCGGCAATCCCAACGAATACCGCACCGTGTTCATGACCGAAAAGACCAAGCTGCCGGAAGGCAGAAGCTATGAGGACATGGAAGAGGCCAACCCGGCGATGAAAGCGCTGATATCCAGGGTCGAGGCCTGCGTTGCTGCAGGCAAGCTGCAGGGCGATCCGCGCGCCATCGCCACCATGCTTTGGGCAGTCGGCCACGGCACCATCTCGCTTTTGATCACGTTCCCGTTCTACCCCTTCGGCGATCCACAGGCTTTCGTGACGCGGATGTGCGATTTCACACTCGCCACGCTCAGCACCCAGAATGTGCCGCCGCTGACCGAGACCCCGGTCGACTGCTGAGCATCCCCGCCCCTCCAATTCAACGTCCGGCCTGACAGCTTCGGCTGTGTCAGTGCGCCACAATTTTCGGCGTTCAAAAAGATTTTTCGTACGCGTACGTTTTCCGACTTGAAAACCCATCTCGGTGGGCGTATGTGTACGTTGTATCGTACATGTACGAAAAGAATTTAACCGATGGAGACAGACATGAACAAGACCCTTCTCGCCCTCGCCACCGTGCTGGCTCTCTCCGGCTCGGGTTTCGCCGCCAACAACACACACTCGACCAAGCAGGCCCCCGCCGCCACCTGCGTCGACACCACGACCAATGCCAAGCTCGATTGCGCCGTGACCGGCTCGGTCGAAAAGTCCGACGTCAAGGCCAAGAGCCCGCGTCTCGGCATCGAGATCAACCCGTGGATCGTGCCGAGCACGTTCTAAGTTGATCGGGCTCGACCAGAGCACAACGACTAATTTAAGGGCGGCAGGATAATCCCGGCCGCCCTTTTTTCCTCGGCGCAAGCCGGCTTTTCCTGAGTTCAAACCTGGCGTAGCCGAACGGGTTATTTCTTGCGCGGTTTGCGACCCGGCACCGTCTTGGCCTTGCCGGGTCTTGCCGGCGCGCCTGGGATGGCGGTCGAGGTGATCGACACCGGATCGCTGGCCGGAAACGTGTCCTCGAGGCCTTCCTCGAGTTCCTCTTCGGCAGTCACCTCGTGATGCTGCTCATGTTCGAGTGAGCGCACGGCGGACGTCTTGCCAGCTGACTTCGGCGGCGCTTTCGACGGCATCGTATGTTCTCCCTGATGGGGGAAGCAGAACGGCTTGACCCGTCAAACGTTCCTACGCCGCCGCGTCGCTGGCTGCTTCCGACAGGAAAGTAAAGACATAGTCCGAGAAGGAACGCCAGCACTCGACCCGGAAAGCGTCGGCTGCCGTGCGCAACAGCAGGATTTCGCACTTGCCGAGAATGGTGCGCGACGCCGCGCCCACCGGAAAAGCCTCGAGCGACAAATCCTGCGGGCAGCCTGCATTGATCGCGGCGGCAGCCGCCGGGCCGGTGACGGCGAAGGCGACGTTGCGGTGCGAGATGCCGACCGCCGAATGCAATGCGGCAACCCCAGCACGATCGGCCAGCGGATCCTTGCCAGCCTCATCGATAACCAGCCACTCGTCAGGGCCAAGCCACAGCGCCGTGCGCCCTGTCTTCGACGCCGAAGTTTTCGGCTGCTTCGGCAAGGTCAGGCCGAGCGCCTTCGACAGCGCCGCGACGGAAGCCTCCGGCGCGCGCAGCGACATGCGCTCCGCCGGCGGCAGCACCTCGACCTTGACATCCGTTGCGGAAACGACGCGTTCAGCCAGGGCCGGGCGGCGCTCGACCGACGGCGCTGCAGCTGGGGCCGTCTTCTTTGCAGCAGCCTTAGCCATTGAGGCGCCCTCCCGTCTCGTCGAAGAACACCATGCCGGTAACCTCCACTTCGATCATCCCGTTCGGCATCGGCACATAGAGCGTGTCGCCCATCCGGTCGCGCCCGCCGGCAACCAGCGCCAGCGCGATCGAGCGACCGCAATTTTCCGACCAGTAGCTGGATGTGACGTGACCGATCATCTTCATCGGGATCGCCTGCTTCGGGTCGGCGACGATCTGCGCGCCTTCCTCAAGCACCACTTTCGGGTCCTTGGTCTTCAAGCCGACCAGTTGCTTGCGGCCCTTGGCGACAAGGTCGGGCCGCGTCAGGCCGCGGATGCCGACGAAGTCGGTCTTCTTCTTGCCGACCGCCCAGTCGAGCCCGGCATCGTTCGGCGTCACCGTGCCGTCCGTGTCCTGGCCGACGATGATGTAGCCCTTTTCGGCGCGCAGCACGTGCATCGCCTGGGTGCCGTAAGCAGTCGCGCCATGCTTTTGGCCTTCGGCCCACAGCGCCTCCCAGACAGCCTGGCCGTGATCGGCCGGCACGTTGACTTCAAAACCGCGCTCGCCGGTGAACGACATGCGAAACAGCCTGGTCGGAACGCCGCAGATCTTGCCTTCGCGCACCGACATATGCGGCAGCGCCTCGTCCGACATGTCGATGCCTTCGACCAGCGGTGCAATGATGTCTCGCGACTTCGGCCCCTGCACGGCGATGACCGCCCATTGTTCGGTGATCGACGTCAGCCAGACATTGAGATGCGGGAACTCGGTCTGGAGATAATCCTCCATGTGGTTCATGACGCGCGGCGCGCCACCCGTTGTCGTCGTCACATGGAAACGATCCGGCGCCAGTCGGCCGACGACGCCGTCATCATAGATGAAGCCGTCCTCGCGCAGCATGATGCCATAGCGGCAGCGGCCGGGCTCAAGCTTCTCCCATGGATTGGTATAGAGCAGTTCCATGAACCTGGCCGCATCCGGTCCGACCACTTCGATCTTGCCCAGCGTCGAGGCATCGAACAGGCCGGCATTGGTGCGCACAGCGACGCATTCGCGGTCGACCGCCTTGTGCATGTCCTCGCCGGGTTTGGGGAAATACCAGGCGCGCTTCCACTGGCCGACATCCTCGAACACCGCGCCTTGAGCTTCCGCCCAGGGATGGATCGCGGTCTTCCGTGTCGGGTCGAACAGCGGACCGCGCGAATGGCTGACGATCGCGCCGAAAGTAACAGGCGTATAGGGTGCGCGGAACGTGGTCAGCCCGACCTCGGGGATCGGCTTGCCAAGCGTCTCGGCGGCAATCGCCAGGCCGTGCATGTTGGAGGTCTTGCCCTGGTCGGTCGCCATGCCGTTGGTGGTGAAGCGCTTGACGTGCTCGATCGAGCGCATGCCTTCATGCACCGCCTGGCGGATGTCCTTGGCGGTGACGTCGTTCTGGAAATCGACGAAGGCCTTGACCGTCCTGTCCGGCCCGGCGCCGGGCGCCGCGCCCAGCATGCCGCGCGACCAGCTTTCCGACGCGTCGACCTTCGGCTTTACGCCCTTGGCCACTTTGCCGCCCGCATCCTTCGCCGCCTTTGCGCCGGCCGCATAGGCCTCATCGATCGACGCCGAGAGCCCATCCGTACCGTTGCAGGCGCCGACCGAAACGCAGTCCTGCGCATAGATGCCCGGCACGAAGCGCTTGGTCTCGTCATTGAAGGCGACCTTGCCGCGCGACTGTGAGAACAGATGCACCGACGGCGTCCAGCCGGCCGACATCAGGATGGCGTCGACCGGAATGGTGCGCTCGCCGCCCCCATTCTTCGGCTGCACCGTCATCGAGGTCACGCGCAACTTGCCGCCGGCGCGGATCACCGCGCGGCCGAAATTGACCTCGATCCCGAGCGCCCTCGCCTCGTCGATCACAGGTCCGGTCGGATGGTCGCGCAGGTCGACGATCGCCGCCACGTTGACGCCGGCCTTCTTCAGGTCGATCGCGGCGGAGTAGGCCGAGTCATTTGCGGTGTAGACGCCGACATTTTTGCCGACCGCGACACCGTACTGGTTGAGATAAGTCCGCGCCGCCGAGGCCAGCATGATGCCGGGCCGGTCATTGTCGGCAAACACCATATGGCGTTCGATGGCGCCGGTCGCCAGCACCACGCGCTTGGCGCGTACCTGCCATAGGCGCTCGCGCGGCAAATCGTGGCCGGGGTTTTGCAGATGGTCGCTGACCCGCTCGACCAGGCCGACGAAGTTCTGCGCGTAGTAGCCGAACGCCGTCGTCCGCGACAAAACGCGGACATTGTCCAGGGCGGTGAGCTTGGCCACCGCGCCTTGCGCCCAGGCATAACCGTCCTGGCCGTCGATCTTCGCCCCGCTCTCGAAGCGCAGGCTGCCGCCGAAGCTGGCCTGTTCATCGGCGAGGATGACACGCGCGCCGGTTTCGGCAGCGGCGAGCGCTGCCGCAATGCCGGCCGCACCGCCGCCAAGCACCAGTACGTCGCAATGCGCATAGCGCGACGAATAATGGTCGGGATCTGGCTTGTCAGGCGAAACGCCGAGGCCGGCCGCGGCGCGGATCTTCGGCTCGTAGAGGCTCTTCCAGGCCGCCTTCGGCCACATGAAGGTCTTGTAGTAGAAACCGGCCGAAAACAGCGGCGATGCAATGTCGTTGACCGCGCCGACGTCGAAGGCGAGCGACGGCCAGCGGTTTTGCGAGTTGGCGACGAGCCCGTCATAGAGCTCCTGCACCGTGGCGCGGATGTTGGGCGCCTTGCGTGCCGCGTCGCGCTTGACCTCGACCAGCGCGTTGGGCTCTTCCGCTCCGGCCGACAGGAAGCCGCGCGGACGGTGATACTTGAACGAACGTCCCACCAAATGCACGCCATTGGCAAGCAGCGCCGAGGCCAGCGTGTCGCCTTCGATGCCGGTGTAAGACTGGCCGTCGAAAGAGAACCGCGCGGTCTTCGCCTGGCTGAGACGGCCGGCGCTCGGAATGCGGAACGCGCCGCTCATTTGGAAGCCATTTCGTTGGAGTTTTTGGGCAGCTTGGACGGTTTCGGCTCGCCGGCTTTGTAAGTCATGACGAACTTGTCGGTGACGGTGTCGCGCACCGCATTGAAGAAGCGTGCGCAGCCATGGATGTGGCGCCAGCGCTCATAGATGATGCCCTTGGGGTTCGAGCGGATGAAGAAGAACTTTTCAAAATCGTCGTCGCTCTCGCCCGCCATGTTGGCCGAACGCGCAATATGCGCCTCGCCGGCGTTACGGAACTCGAGCTCCGGGCGCTCTTCCTCGCAATAGGGGCAGCGGATGAGAAGCATTATCGTTCGTCCCTACAATTCGCCGTGGCCGACATGCGCGCCGGCCGGTTGGTTGCAAAGCCTCTGGCCCATCGCCGCAAAAGGCGCGACGAGCCGAATGCGCTCCTCTACACTTGCGGCGGGGCGAAACAGCTCGCGATACGCCATGTTGCCGATCGTGAGCTGAAACGGATCGGTCGTCACGATGACGCTGCGCGGCTCGAATGTGTCGTCCTCGCCGAGATCGGAGGGCCTGTTCTCCATGAAGATGACCACCTTCTGGCCACCACTCCACACGCATCCCAGAATGCCGGCGTCGATCGAAAACGGCCAATTGGCTTCGTTGCCGGCGCGGCTGATCGGCTGCGTGCGCACTTCGTCCGGTGACGGAAAGTGGAACAGGTCCTGCTCCCCCGCCAGCACCAGCGGCACCGCTACAGCCAACTCCACCATCATCAGTGCGCCACCGCCGCCGCCGCTGCCTCGTCGATGAGGCGGCCGGTACGGAAGCGCTCGATGGTGAAGGGCGCGTTGATAGGATGCGCATCGTCCTTGGCAATCGTGTGGGCAAAGACATGGCCTGAGCCGGGCGTTGCCTTGAAGCCGCCCGTGCCCCAGCCGCAATTGACGTAGAGGCCGGGCACCGGCGTCTTGGCCAGGATCGGCGAACGGTCGGGCGTCACGTCGACGATGCCGCCCCACGAGCGCAGCATCTTCATGCGGGTGAAGATCGGGAACATCTCGCAGATGGCGTCGAGCGTGTGCTGCAGGATATGCAGGCCGCCGGTCTGCGAATAGGAGACATACTGGTCGGTGCCGGCGCCGATCACCAGCTCGCCCTTGTCGGACTGCGAGATATAAGCGTGCACCGTGTTCGACATAACCACGCACGGCACCACCGGCTTGACCGGCTCCGACACCAGCGCCTGCAGCGGATAGCTTTCCAGCGGCATGCGCACGCCGGCCATGTTCATGATCACCGAGGAGTGGCCTGCAGCCACCACGCCGACCTTCTTGGCGCTGATGAAGCCGCGCGTCGTGTCGACGCCCATGACCGCGCCATTGGCCGCCCGCTTGACGCCGGTGACCTCGCAATTCTGGATGATGTGCACGCCGCGCGCCGAAGCGCCGCGCGCATAGCCCCAGGCCACCGCATCGTGACGCGCCGTGCCGCCTCGCCGCTGCAAGGCAGCGCCGACGACGGGATAGCGCGCCTGCCTGGAAATGTTGAGCGGCGGGCAGAATTCCTTCGCCTGCTCAGGCGTCAGCCATTCATTGTCGATGCCATTGAGACGGTTGGCATGGACATGGCGCTTCAGCACCTGGATGTCGTGCACATTGTGCGCCAGCATCATGACGCCGCGCGCCGAATACATGACGTTGTAGTTGAGTTCCTGGGAGAGCCCATCCCACAGCTTCAGCGCATGGTCGTAAATGCCGGCGCTCTCGTCGTAAAGGTAGTTGGAGCGGATGATGGTGGTGTTGCGCCCGGTGTTGCCGCCGCCTAGCCAGCCCTTTTCCAGCACCGCGACATTGGTGATGCCGTGAACGGTGGCGAGATAGTAGGCGGTGGCCAGGCCATGACCGCCGGCGCCGACGATGATGACGTCATATTCCTTCTTCGGTTCCGGCGAGGACCATTGTTCCTCCCAGCCCTTGTGGCCGCGCATGGCCTCGCGGGCGATGGCGAATACCGAATATTTTTTCAACGTTCCAGCCTCGCAAATGGCGGTGGGGTATTTTACGCAGCCCCGGCGCGCGAGGTGTATCACTAGCGAAACGGCGCTTCCACCCTTGCGCTGTTTGCGACGGCGCTTGCCGTTTTGCGCCGCGGTGGAAAAGACCTGCCCGGGCTGGCAGGCATGGCTGCGTTCGGACACACTGGCGATCGCGAGACTCTGGAGGACGGATATGGGCAACGCCTGGTGGAATCTGACGTTGCGTTTCCTGCTGGAACTTGCCGCCTTGCTTGGCCTCGGCTTTGCCGGCTGGAGCCTCTCCGGCGGATGGTGGCGCTGGCTCTTCGCCTTGGCCTTGCCGTTCATTGCAGCTGCGCTGTGGGGAACCTTCGCGGTGCGCGGCGATCCGAGCCGGTCCGGACGCGCGCCGGTTCCTGTACCAGGCGCAGTCAGGCTGGTGCTTGAACTGGCCATCCTGTTTGGCGGTGCAGCCGGATTCTATGCCGCCGGTCACACAACCACGGGCGTTGTCATCACGCTGCTCATCGCCATCAGCTACGCATTTTCGCTCGATCGCCTCGGCTGGCTGCTGAAGCAATAGTCCGGCGCGCGGCGCTTGTGCCGCTGCGAAGCCATTCAGCAAGTCGAGCACGTATCGGGTGGCTAGCACCGTCCCGAACTGCGATCAACATCCCGGTTGCCGGCACAGCCGGCGCGATGAAAGGATGTAAAAAATGTTCGCACTCACCAATAAAATAGCGATCGTCACCGGCGCCAGTTCCGGCATCGGCCGCGCCACCGCAAAACTCTTTGCCGAAGAAGGCGCCAGGGTCGTCATCGCCGCCCGCCGCCAGGCCGAACTCGATGCGCTGGTCGTCGAAATCGAGGACGCCGACGGCACGGCAGTCGCGCTTGCCGGCGATGTCCGCGACGAAGCCTATGCAAAAGCCCTCGTCGATCTCGCCGTCGAAAAATTCGGCGGGCTCGATATCGCCTTCAACAATGTCGGCTCCGTCGGAACGATGGGTCCGATTTCGGAACTGTCGCTGGACGGATGGCGCGAGACGCTCGACGCCAATCTGACCAGCGCCTTTCTCGGCGCGAAATACCAGGTGCCGGCGATGGTCGAACGCGGCGGCGGATCGCTGATCTTCACCTCGACCTTCGTCGGTCACACAGTCGGCATGCCGGGCATGACCAGCTATGCCGCGAGCAAGGCCGGACTGATCGGCCTGACGCAGGTGCTGGCCGCCGAATACGGCCCCAGGGGCGTGCGGGTCAACGCGCTGATGCCGGGTGGCACCGACACGCCGTCGGCAACATTCAAGACGCCGGAATCACGCGCTTTCGTGGAAAACCTGCATGCCTTGAAACGTGTCGCTGTGCCTGAAGAGATCGCCCGCGCTGCGCTCTTCCTGGCATCGGATGCGTCGAGCTTCACCACAGGATCGGCGCTGTTTGCCGATGGCGGCGTCTCGATCACCCGGACGTGAAGCATTTCGCGGGTCATCGCCCGCGCCGATCAGCCATAGAACCCGAAACCGGACTTGCTTTTTCCTCGCGATTTGGCGATTCGGTTTCGGGTGAGGAGGACGGACATGCTGCTGATCAGGACCTATGTCGCCCAGAGCGCAATCGAAGGCGTCGGCGTGTTCGCCGCCGAGCCGATCAGGAAGGGCGCCTCGATCTGGCGGCTCGATCCGGATTTCGACCGGCTGATCCCGATGGACAAATACGAGGCGGCGCCGCCGCACCTCAAGGAATTGCTCGACCGCTATGCCTATCCGAGCCCCGACCGTCCCGGCTTCATGGTCTATGAAGTCGATAATGGCCGCTTCATGAACCACGCCGAGCGGCCGAACACGGATTTTTCGCAATATGGCGGCGCCACCGCCACTCGAGATATATCAGCCGGCGAGGAAATTACCTGCGATTACGGCGAATTCTTCGAGGATTTCGCACGGCTCCATCTGGCCAGCGCCTAGTTGGCGCCCTATCTCGGGGCTGCCGTGGCAAATTGGCGGTTGTCCTTCATTTCCAGTGTGGACAGCGCGGCCTGATTCTGCTATCAGCCGCCACAATTCGTGGTGTAAAGCGCCGCGGAGGCATGTGGCTATGGCCACTTGCCTGTTGATATCAAACCCGAAAGACAGGATTGCCCGTGCAGGTACTCGTCCGCGACAATAACGTTGATCAGGCGCTTCGCGCTCTCAAGAAGAAGATGCAGCGCGAAGGCATTTTCCGCGAAATGAAGATGCGCGGCCATTACGAGAAGCCTTCCGAGAAGCGCGCCCGTGAAAAGGCCGAAGCCGTTCGCCGCGCCCGCAAGCTGGCCCGCAAGCGCGCCCAGCGCGAAGGCCTGCTGCCGATGACGCCGCGCCCGGTTGCTGCCGGCGCCGCCGGTGGTCCTGGTGGTGCTCCGCGTCCGCCGCGGTTCTGACGCCAATTTTTCGTCCTTTTCGAAGGATACTCAGAGGTGGCGCGATGCGGAATCGCCGCCACCTTTTTGTTTGGAGCGCCGCCATTCTGTTGGAGGCCGTTCCCTTGAACGCGCAAACGGCGTTCTAGATTCTGTTACGAGAATCTGTGACCCGGCCCGGAGGGGGACCTGGACGGCGAGGCTGAAGTGAGGACAGGGCAGACATGAACGCAATCGGCGTAGAGCGCAGAACCACAATGCGCGGTTTGGCCCTGGCGGCAGCCCTGATGTCCGGCCTGGTGCTTGCCAGTTGCCAGAGCGTTCCGACCGGCGAATTCAACAACATTGACAAGGCGCAAGGCTCGAGCGAGAACATCTCCTCGCTGTCGGCGGTGATCCAGCGCAATCCGCAGGATCCGGAAGGCTACAATGTGCGCGGCTCGGCCTATGGCCGTGGCGGCCAGTATCAGGCGGCGCTGAAGGATTTCGACACCGCCATCCAGCTCAACCCGAATTTCTACCAGGCCTATTCGAACCGGGCGCTGATCCAGCGCTTCCTCGGCAACCAGGCGGCCGCCCTTGCCGACTACAACCGCTCGATCCAGATCAATGCAAATTATGACGCCGCCTATATCGGCCGCGGCAACCTCTATCGCAAGGCCGGCCAGACCCAGCAGGCCTTCAACGATTTCCAGAAGGCGATCCAGCTCGACACCACGGATGCCCGTGCCTACCACAATCGCGGCCTGATCTATCAGAGCCAAGGCCAGCACAAGTTTGCCATCGAGGATTTCTCGACCGCCATCTCGCTGGCGCCGGACGCCGCCGAACCCTACAACGGCCGCGGCCTCTCCTATCTCGCCATGAATGACGAGGACAACGCCTTCTCCGACTTCAACATGGCCATCAAGCTCGACGGCAAGAACGCCGAAGCCTGGTCCAACCAGGCGCTGATCTACGAGCGCCGCGGCGACAAGGTCAAGGCCTCGAAGGCCTACCGCGAAGCCGTCCATCTCGACCCGACCTACCAGCCGGCCAAGGACGGCCTGTCGCGCACATCGGGCGCCACGGCCGGCTGAGATGCGGCCGGCGCGCCGCCATCGGCGGCCTTTTATAACAACGTTCCATTCCTGATGCAGTGCGCCGCGTGAGCGGTTTCTCCGCGGAAAGCGCAGAGCGCTTCCGCTAGGGATGCGTATCCAGAAAACCCCACTATCACCCAATCTTAACCACCGGGGGCAAAGCGTTAACCCCTGCCTTGATCGCGCCAAGTTTTCAGCGGAACGCTCCGGGCCATTCAACCGTTGTTGAAGGCATTTTCGAAAGGACTGACCCATGATCAAGAAAATCATCTGTGCCGCGGCACTTGCCACGACGCTGCTTGCCGTTCCCGCCAGCGCCGGCAAGCTTCAGCTCGGCACGCTCGATTGCACCATCGACGGCGGCGTCGGTTACGTCATCACGTCGAACAAGGGCGTCGACTGCACGTTCCGCCCTTATCACCATGGGCCGTCCGAGAAATACACGGGGATGATCTCCAAGCTCGGCGTCGATCTCGGCCAAACGCATCAGGGCCAGCTGGTGTGGGCGGTTCTGGCCGCCACCCGCGGCCATGACGAGGGCGACCTTGCCGGCCATTATTACGGCGTCAACGCCGAGGCGAGCGTTGTGACCGGCGGCGGCGCCAATCTGCTGGTCGGCGGGCTCGACGGCGCCTTTGTGCTGGAGCCGCTCAGCGTCCAGGCGCAGACCGGCGTCAATGTAGCGGTCGCCGTGACCTCCCTGGAGCTGATCCACTCGTTCAAATAAGCATCGGCAAATAAGGATCGACTGATCCCTCTACGCGCGGCGCGGAACAGGTTACTGTTTCGCGCCGTATGCTTTTTGGGGATCCGCCGTGCTGAAACCAGCCATCGCCGCCGCTATCACCATCATCTGTACCGCCCAGGCCCAAGCGCAAGACCGGGGCATCGAACTCGGTGTGCTCGATTGCGCCATCGGCGGCGGCACCGGCTTCATCTTCGGCTCCAGCAAGGATCTGAGCTGCACCTTCACGCCGGCCGACAAGAGCTTTTCGCCGGAAGCCTATTTCGGCGCCGTCAACAAATACGGGCTCGACATCGGCACCACCAAGCAGACCGTCATGCAATGGCTGGTGCTGACGCCGCTGAGGAACATCTATGCGCCCGGCGCGCTGGCCGGCGACTATATCGGCGCCAGCGCCGAAGTGACCGCGGCGGTCGGCGCCGGCGCCAATCTCCTGGTCGGCGGCTCCTCGCAGGCCTTCACCCTGCAGCCGCTCAGCCTGCAGACGCAGACCGGTATCAACATTGCCATCGGCGTCAGCCAGTTTCAGCTGCGCAGCATTGAGAACTGACCGGCGCATCAAGCGGAGAGGCTTCCGGCCAACCTCGACCGTTTGCACTTCGATAAAAAGCCACTTGAGCTCAACTGCGCTTGAGGTTTTACAACTCGCCTGACTGAAACAGCGCGCATGGCCCCGCCGGAAAGCCCGACTGGCTTCTGGCGCCATGCGCCGGCATCGAGATATGCAAAGGCAGGGTAAAAGAATGACTGAAATCACCAGCAACAAGGTCGCCTGGCGGGCATTGTGGGCAAGCGGCGACCTCGCGCGCTTCTGCTTCATCAGCCTCGGCATCCTGCTGCACGCCACCAACGAGACGATGGTGGCGACGGTCATGCCGGCCATGGTCGGGGACCTCGCCGGTGTGCAGTTCGTCGGCTGGTCGCTGGCCGTCTACGAGCTCGGCGCCATTGTCGCCGGCGCTGCGGCGGGGCGGCTGGTCAGCTATGTCGCTCTACGCTCCAACGTCACGGTCGCCGCCCTGCTCTATGCCGTGGGCGCCCTGATCTGCGCCACCGCGCCGTCCATGCCGGTGTTTCTTGCCGGCCGTCTGGTCGAGGGGCTCGGCGGCGGTGCGCTGGTGTCGCTGGCCTTCGTCTCGGTCGAGCGGCTGTTTAACCGCAACATCTGGCCACAGCTGTTCGGCATAATGTCGGCGATCTGGGGCGTCGCCGCGTTCAGCGGCCCGATGCTCGGCGCGATCATGGTCGAGCTCCTGTCCTGGCGCTGGGCCTTCGGCGTCTTCGTGCTGGGTGGCATTGCCATGGCATCGGCAAGCTTCATCGTCCTGAACACGCCGGAAGCGGCGAAGCCGCAGGCCGCCGCCGGCACATCGCCGCCCTTCCCCTATGCAGCACTTGGCTGCCTCGCCATCGCCGTCGTGCTGATCGCCACCGCAGGCGTCGACGTCGCCTTGCTTCGATCGTCGCTGCTGCTGGTCCTCGGCCTCGCCGGCCTGGCGCTGTTCGTTTTCGTCGACGCCATGAAGCCGCAATCGCGACTGTTCCCGTCGGGCCTGTTCTCATGGCGCTCGCCGGTCGGCAGCGGCATGAGCATGGTTGCCGCCTTCTCGGTGGCGACCGTCTCTTTTTCCATCTACGGGCCGCTTCTGCTTACCACGCTGCACGGCATCCCGATCCTGACCACAGGCTACATCATCGCCGCCGAATCGATCGCCTGGTCGATCCTGTCGATCGCCGTCGCCAATGCGCCGCTGGAACGTGAGCGGCAGATTCTCGTCATCGGCGCGCTGATGATTGCAGCCGGCCTCGCCGGTTTCGCCTACGCCATTCCCGCCGGCTCGATCCCGCTGATCCTGCTCTGCGCTTTGTTGCAAGGCGGTGGCTTCGGCGTGTCATGGCCCTTCCTGACCCGCATCATCGTCGCCTCGGCCCGCGACGGCGAGCAGACGATCGCCTCGGCCGCCGTGCCGACCATGCAGCGCATCGGCTACGCCGTGGGCGCCGCCATGGCCGGCATCATCGCCAATGCCAGCGGCTTTTCGGACGGGCTGAACCGCGAGGCAGCAGCGCACGTCGCCGGCTGGCTGTACCTGGCCTTCGTGCCACTCGGCATTGTCGGTTGCCTGGCGGCGTTGAAGATGGCTTTGGAGGCACGCCGGCCGCAACTGGCGACAGGCTGAGGGCACGGCGATCGAGAATTTGGCGACAGCATTTTGCCGGCACCGTCGGCGTCAAATGCCCTCGACCACAAGGCTGCTTGCAAGACCATGGCCCGCGCCGGATTGCGGAACCGGCGGCCGCTCAGGCTTGCAAACGCTCGGCGATGAGCGCGGCGAGCCGCGCCGCCACCTCGCCCTTGCCCATCTCAGGCCATTCCTCGACACCGTCCTTCGAGACGATGCGCACCTTGTTGCGGTCGCCGCCCATGACGCCGGTGGGGCCGACGCCGCTTTCATGCGAGACATCGTTGGCGACAATGAAATCGGCGCCCTTCTTCTTCAGCTTGGCCTCGGCATTCGCAATCAGGTCCTGCGTCTCGGCGGCGAAGCCGACAACCAGCCCCGGCCGTTGCCCGTGATGACCGACGCCGGCGAGAATGTCGGGGTTTTCGACCATCTGCAGCGCCGGTGGGCCCTGGCCCGCCACCTTCTTGATCTTCTCGCCGGCCGTGCCAGCGGTGCGCCAGTCGGCGACGGCAGCTACGAAGACCGCGGCGTCCGCCGGCAACAACTGTTCGACGGCCGCCTTCATCTCGGCCGCGGTCTCGACATGTGTCGTCACAACGCCGGCCGGATCGGCAATGCTGACCGGACCGGAGATCAGGCGTACATCCGCGCCCAGTCTTGCCAGCGCTGCCGCAATCGCATGGCCCTGCTTGCCCGAAGAGCGGTTGGCGATGTAGCGCACCGGGTCGATCGGCTCATGCGTCGGCCCCGAGGTGACGATGATCCTGCGGCCGGCCAGCGGCTTCGGCCTGCTGTCGAGCAGTACCTCGATCACTGCCACGATCTCCAGCGGCTCGGCCATGCGGCCCTCGCCCGCCTCGTTGCTTTCCGCCATCTCGCCCTTGGCCGGGCCGACGAAGGCGATGCCATCCTTGGCGAGCGTCGCCCGGTTGCGGCTCGTCGCGGCATGCGACCACATTTTCGGGTTCATCGCCGGCGCCATCAGCACCTTCTTGTCGGTGGCGAGCAGCACCGTCGAGGCCAGATCGTTGGCATGGCCGTTGGCGAGCTTGGCCATCAGATCGGCAGTGGCCGGCGCCACCACCAGAAGGTCGGCCTCGCGCGACAGCCTGATATGGCCGACATCGTGCTCGTCATTGCGGTCGAACAGTTCGGTGAAGACATGGTCGGCCGAAAGCGCGCCGACCGAAAGCGTGGTGACGAATTCCTGCGCGGCCGATGTCATCACGACGCGCACCGCCGCGCCGCGCTCGCGCAGCCGGCGGATCAGGTCGAGCGCCTTGTAGGCGGCGATGCCGCCGCCGATGATCAGCAGGATGCGCTTGCCGTCGAGGGTTTTTTGCGTTTTTGTGGATTGACCTCGCTGGGGCAGATCGATGTCAAAACCTCCATGAGGCTCAACCAAGCGGCGGATTGTTGCATAGAGGGTTTCGCTCTCGGGCATGCCGGCTTCCGCCGACAGCACGCTTTTGGCAAGCGCATCACGCGCCTCTTCCTCCATCGACACCCCGCGCGCCGCAGCGCGCTCACGCAATTTCTGCTTCACGTCGTCAGCTAGATTGCGGACAGTAATGGTGCCCATGACTTGCTCCGCGACATCAATAGCGCGACTGCAACGCTAGCACCACCGTTGCTAGCGTTGCAAGCGATCAAAGCAGCTTCCACGCGATGTAAACCAGCGTCAGCGCGATCACCCACAGCGCCAGCCGGCCCGAGCGGGTGTAACGGGCTTCGGCCTTGCCGATGGCGCGCGATGTCGCCTCGTCGAAGCGGAGGCCGTGCTCCGCCATAAAATCGATCTCGCGCGACAGCCGCTCGGTGCGGGCGGCAAGATCGGGCGCCTGGCGGGCCAGCGCCAGCAGCGCCTTGGCGCCGTCGCGCGCGTCCATCAGCAGGCCGCTCGGCCCGAGATTGCCGGCGATCCACTGGCCGACCACCGGCTCGGCCGTCTTCCACATGTTGAAGGCCGGGTCGAGCGTACGCGCGACGCCCTCCACCACCACCATGGTCTTCTGCAACAGGATCAGTTCCGACCGCGTGGCCATATCGAACAGTTCGGTGACCTCGAACAGCAGCGTCAAAAGCTTGGCCATCGAAATGGTCTCGGCCGGCTGGCCGTGGATCGGCTCGCCGATGGCGCGGATCGCCTGCGCGAAAGCCGCGACATTGTGCCGACGCGGCACGTAGCCGGCCTCGAAATGCACCTCGGCGACGCGCAGATAGTCGCGCGTGATGAAGCCGTAGAGGATTTCGGCGAGGAACCGGCGCTCCTTCTTGCCGAGCCGTCCGGCAATGCCGAGATCGACGGCGACGATATTGCCATTGGCCTCGACGAACAGATTGCCTGGATGCATGTCGGCATGGAAGAAGCCGTCGCGCAGCGTGTGACGCAGGAACGACTGGATCAGGTTGGTGGCGATCGCCTTCAGATCGTGCCCCGCCGCCGCGAGGCCGGCGATGTCGTTCATCTTGACGCCGTCGACCCATTCCATGGTCAGCACATCGCGCCCGGTGCGCTCCCAGTCGACCGACGGCACGCGGAAGCCCGGATCGTCCTTGGTGTTTTCGCCCAGTTCCGAAAGTGCGGCCGCCTCGAGGCGAAGATCCATCTCGATCTTGGTGGTCTGCGCCAGCGTCTCGGTCACCTCGACCGGCCGCAGCCGGCGCGACGACGGGATGTATTTCTCCTGCAGCCGGGCGGCGAGGAAATAGCTTTCGAGATCCTGGAAGAAGCGGCGGCGCACGCCAGGCCGGATCACCTTCACCGCCACCTTGGTATCGACACCGTCATGCATTGCTTGCGCGGGATGAACCTGGGCGATGGAGGCCGCCGCGACCGGCCCGCCGAACTGCGTATAGAGTTCGCCGATCTTGCGCCCGAGCGAGCCCTCGATCGCCGCCACCGCTTCCGCCTGCGAAAAAGTGTGCATCTTGTCCTGCAGCATGGCGAGGTCGAGCGCCATGTCGTTGCCGACGACATCAGGCCGCGTCGCCAGGAACTGGCCGAGCTTGACGTAGGAGGGTCCGAGCCGGACCACCGCCTTGGCCAGCCGGTCGCTGCGCTCATAAGCGAGCGCGCGGCGGCGGGTAAACAGCCGCGCCATGCGCCAGCCGAATTTCGGCAGGCCGCTGAGTTCGTCGCCCGGCAATGCTGCGATCACGCCTTCGCGAACCAGCACCCAGCCGGCCCGTGCGAGCCGAAAGGCGGCGCCGACGCTGCTCATCGTCTACCCTGCTGCTGCAAATTGTCCGGCCTCAAAGCTTCCAGCCCGAATGAAGCGCTGCGATGCCGCCGGAATAGTTGCGGAACGACACGCGCTCGAAGCCCGCGCGGGTGATCATGGCAGCAAAGTTCTGCTGATTGGGAAATTTGCGGATCGATTCGACCAGGTAGGAATAGGGTTCGCCCTCGCCCGTCACCATCTTGCCGATCTGCGGAATGGCGTTGAACGACCAGGCTTCGTAGACCTTGTCCAGCAGCGGCATCTCGACCTCGGAAAACTCCAGGCACAGGAACCGTCCGCCGGGCTTCAGCACGCGAAAGGCTTCCGTCAGCGCGACATCGATGCGCGGCACGTTGCGGATGCCGAATGCGATGGTGTAGGCGTCAAAGGTGCTATCGGTGAAAGGCAGTTCCTCGGCATTGGCCTCGACGAAATCGGTGTTGCCGGACAGGCCCTTTTTCTCCGCGCGGTCACGGCCGACGCTAAGCATCGAGCCGTTGATGTCGAGCACCGTGGCATGCGTGTTGCCATGGCTGGCGTCTACAATGCGGAAGGCGATGTCGCCGGTGCCGCCCGCCACGTCAAGCACTTTCCAGCCCGGACGTTTCGGCGGATTGAGCCATGTCACCATGGCATCCTTCCACAGCCGGTGCAGCCCGGCCGACATCAGGTCGTTCATCAGGTCGTAGCGGTTCGCCACCTTGTGGAAAACCTCATTGACCAGAGGCTGCTTGTCGCCTGGCCCTACCTTCTTGAAACCATAGGAGGTTTCCATGCCGCCCGCGGCCGTGGTTCTCTCAACTGACATTATTTTGATCCGTCATAAAACCGGCGGGACCATAGCCGATCGATGGTGCGGGCGCTATTGTTTAAGGCGCGGTGTTCGGCCGCGCTTCCAGGTGGTGGGCTTACGGCCTGGACTGATGAGACGGGATAACTGCATGCCTTTGAAAGCGGAACTGCACTGCCACATCGAGGGGGCAGCGGCGCCCGAACTCGTCGTCCGCCAGGCGCAGAAATACGGCAAGGACACCTCGCTTTATATCCAGAACGGCTCGTTCGTCTGGCACGACTTCACCTCTTTCCTCGCGGCTTACGACTTTTCCGCCGACCTGTTCCGCTCCGAGGAGGATTATGCCCGCCTCGCCGACCATTATCTGACCAGCCTTGCCCGCGACGGCGCCATCTATTCCGAAGTCTTCACCTCGCCCGACCATGCCGTCAGGGCCGGCCTGTCGCCCAAGGCCTACACCGATGCGCTCGGCGAAGGCATGCTGCGCGCCAAAGCCAAGACCGGCATAGAGGGCCGCATGATCGTCACCGGCGTACGCCATGTCGGCGTCGAATCGATCGAGCAGGCGGCGCGTTTTGCGGCGCGCTGCGGAAATCCGCTGGTCACCGGCTTCGGCGTCGCCGGCGATGAACGCATGGGCGAGATGGAGGATTATGTCAGGGCCTTCGAGATCGCCCGTGAAGCCGGTCTTGGCATCACCATCCATGCCGGCGAGTTGACCGGCTGGGAGACGGTGCAGGCCGCACTCGACCACATCCGCCCCTCGCGCATCGGCCATGGCGTGCGCGCCATCGAAAATCCCGACCTGGTGCGCCGCATCGCCGATGAGGGCATCGTGCTCGAATGCTGCCCCGGCTCCAACATCGCGCTCAAAGTCTACGACAGTTTCGCCGATCACCCTTTGCCTGCCCTGCAGGCGGCCGGCTGCAAGGTGACGCTGAACTCCGACGACCCACCCTATTTCTGGACCTCGCTGAAGCGCGAATACGACATCGCCGCCGAGCATTTCTCCATGAATGAAAAAGCTTTGACCGCCGTCACCAGGACGGCGATCGAAGCGGCTTTCGTCGACAGGAAGACGAAAAGCGCGCTGCTTGCCCGGCTCGATGCGAAGAGGTGACTGGTGACTGGTGATTGGTTTGCCGGCGCTTCGGCCTGTCAACGGCAATGATCGATCCATCGGGACTCGCAAACCTGCTCACTATTCACTATTCACTATTCACCATTCACTGGAGCAACCCATGCAGGGCGTCACCGTCGTCGACCACCCGCTTGTCCAGCACAAGCTCACCATCATGCGCAAGAAGGAGACGTCGACCGCCGGTTTCCGGCGGCTGCTGCGCGAGATCTCGCTGCTGCTCGGCTACGAGGTCACCCGCAACCTCGAACTGACGACGACGACCATCGAAACGCCGATGGAAACCATGGAAGCGCCGACGCTGGAGGGCAAGAAGCTGGTCTTCGCCTCGGTGCTGCGCGCCGGCAATGGCCTGCTCGAAGGCCTGCTCGACTTGGTCCCGGCGGCCCGCGTCGCGCATGTCGGCCTCTACCGCGATCACGAAACGCTGGAGGCGGTGGAATATTTCTTCAAGGCGCCGAGCGATCTCGCCGACCGGCTGGTGATCGTCGTCGATCCGATGCTGGCGACCGCGAACTCGGCCATCGCGGCCATCGACAAGCTGAAGGAGCGCGGCGCCACCAACATCCGCTTCCTTTGCCTGCTGGCGGCGCCAGAAGGCATCGAGCGCTTCACCAAGGCGCATCCGGATGTCCCGGTCTTTACCGCTTCCATCGACCGCCAGCTCAACGAGAAGGGCTACATCATGCCCGGCCTCGGCGATGCCGGCGACCGCATGTACGGAACCAAATGACGGCGGCTGGCAAGGCCAGCTGACATCCAGTCGTTTACCGCCCGTTTACGCAAAGCCGCGGTTTCGGGTTGGCGTTAAAGCGGCAAACACCATGTGCGCACGAGAATGGGCCTTCACGAAGGTCCATTCATGCTGCGCAAGCTTGTCATTCTGGGCGTGTTCGCCGGAACGTCGGCATCGATCCCGATCGTCTATCAGTCGAATCCGCAGATTCTCGACAACCTGTTGAAGTCGACCGTCGCCGGCAAGCTGTCCGCGCAGCCTCAGCCCGAACTGAACATGGCCTCGGTTCCCGGCAAGCCGGCCGCACCGCTGCCCACTGGGCGCAAAGTATTGGTGGCGGCTGACGAGCGCGGCCATTTCACCTCCGCCTTCAAGCTCAACGGCCGCCAGGTCGACGGCATGATCGACACCGGCGCCACTTTGGTCGCCATCAACACCTCGACGGCGCGCCGCATCGGCATCTCGCTCAACCCGTCGGACTTCAACCAGCAGGTCAACACCGCCAATGGCGCGATCAGGGCCGCCGTGGTCAACATCGATCGCCTGCAGATCGGCAAGATCAGCGTCGACAACGTCCAGGCGGTAGTGCTCGACGACAAGGCTCTGCGCACCAACCTCATTGGCATGAGCTTTTTGCAGCGGCTGGCAAAATACCAGGTCGAAAACGGCACACTGTTACTGGTGCAGTAGCGCGTTCCGCTACCCGCGCGGCAGCACGCGCCGGATGACTGTCTTGTCGGCGGCTGGTTTCGACGCCCCGATCGTATAGGCCGAAAGCACGGCGGCTGCGGCCGCTTCGGCCTCCACTTGCGTGCGGGCGTGGACCAGCGCCAGCGGCTCGCCGGCCCGCACCTCGGCGCCGAGCGGCAGCAGCCTGGTGATGCCGACCGCATGGTCGATCCTGTCGTCCGGCCGCGTGCGCCCGCCACCGAGCCCGACCACGGCAAGGCCGATATCGCGGGTGGCAATAGCGGTGGCAAAACCGTTGCCTGTCGCCTTGACCGCAAACTCCACCGCCGCTTTCGGCAGGTATTTTTCCGGCTTCTCGACGAAATCGGCGGGACCGCCAAGGGCTGCGACCATACGCGCGAAGGCGGCTGCCGCGCGGCCGCCGGCCAGCGTCTCGGCCGCGCGCCTGAGACCGTCCTGATTGGACGACGCCAGCCCTGCCGATTGCAGCATCTCGGCGGCCAGCGCCAGCGTCACATCCTCCAGTCGCTTGTCGCGGAACCTTCCGGTGAGGAAATCGACGGCGTTGCGCACCTCGACCGCGTTGCCGGCCGCCGACGCCAGCGGCTCGTTCATACCGGTGACCAGCGCCGAGGCCTTCAGGCCGGCGCCGTTGGCGATCTCGACCAGGCTGTTGGCCAGTGCTGTCGCGTCGCGCGACTTCTCCATGAAGGCGCCATTGCCGACCTTGACGTCGAGCACCAGCGACCGCAGGCCGGCCGCGAGTTTCTTCGACAGGATAGAGGCAGTGATCAGCGGCACCGATTCCACCGTTCCGGTCACATCGCGGATCGCATAGAGGCGACGGTCGGCGGGCGCGAGATCGGCGGTCTGTCCGATGATGGCACAGCCGGTCTCGAGCACCGTCTTGCGGAAGCGCGCGATATCCGGCTGGCTGATATAGCCCGGGATGGCGTCCATCTTGTCCAGCGTGCCGCCGGTATGCCCAAGGCCCCTGCCGGAGATCATCGGCACATAGGCGCCGCAAGCGGCGACGATCGGCGCCAGCATCAGCGAGACATTGTCGCCGACGCCGCCGGTCGAATGTTTGTCGGTGACCGGACCCGGCAGGTCCGACCAGTCGAGCACATCGCCGGAATCGCGCATGGCGAGCGTCAGCGCCACCGCCTCGTCGCGGTTCATGCCGTTGAAGAACACCGCCATGGCAAAGGCGCCGACCTGGCCGTCCGAGACGCTGCCCGAAGTGACGCCGGCGACAAAGGCCGAAATCTCCTGCGCGGACAGTTTCTGGCCGTCGCGCTTGCGGCGGATGATTTCCTGCGGAAGCATCAGGTGCCCTTTGGCTCCGGCAACCCATCCTGGAACACATGCGCAAGGATCGTCGCCAGCCGTGCGCCGCCGATCGGCGCCATGTCCTTGGTCTCCTGGTGCGACAGTTCCGCCCCGGTCATCCCGGCGGCGAGATTGGTGATCACCGAACAGGCGGCTACGCGAAGCCCAAGGAAGCGGGCGAGAATGACCTCCGGTACGGTCGACATCCCTACCGCTTTGGCGCCCATGACGCGGGCCATGCGGATTTCAGCAGGGGTTTCGAAACACGGACCGGAAAACCACATATAGACGCCCTTGTGCAGCGCCGTCCCTGTCGCCTTCGCCGCCCGTTCGATCGCCGCGCGCAGGCCGGCATCATAGGCTTCGGTCAGGCCGACGAAGCGGCGGTCGCTAGGCTCGCCGATCAGCGGGTTGGAGCCGGAGAAATTGATGTGGTCGGTGATCAGCATCACCGATCCAGGCAGCATGTCGGGATCGACCGAGCCGGCGGCATTGGTAAGGATCAGCTTGGTGATGCCGATGCCGGCAAGCACCTCCAGCGCCGGCCGCATCGCCGCAGCAACGCCGTGCTCGTAATAATGGGCGCGGCCGGACAGCATCAGCACCGGCGTGCCGGCGAAAAGCCCCGCGACCACCTCGCCGGCATGGCCAGTCACCCCGCTGCGGGGGAAACCCGGCAGGTCGGCATAAGAGATGCGCACGGCATTTTCGACCTGGTCGACAAGCCCGCCAAGGCCCGACCCCAGCACCATCGCCGTTGTCGGCGCCAACCCGTCCAGCCTTTCAACGAGGTGGTCCAGAGCTTCCTTCATATCAGCCAACTCTCACTTCAAAATGTCGCCACGAAACCCGTAGGGCAGCATGTCGCCCATGGTCACGGTCTCGACCACGCCGGTGTTGTCGCAAAGATAGAGCTTTGTGTCCGGCCGGCAGAATTCCGCCAGCCTTTGCCGGCAGCCGCCACAGGGCGAGCATTTGGCCATGCGCGAGGCAATGACGGCGATTTCCACAATCTTGCCGCCGCCGCCCATGATGTAATGGCCGAGCGCCGTGGTCTCGGCGCACCAGCCTTCCGGATAGGACGCGACCTCGATGTTGGCGCCGGTGAAGACACGGCCGTCTTCGGTGCGCAACGCCGCACCCACCGGAAACTTCGAATAGGGCGCGTAGGCCTTGGCCATGGCCTCCTGCGCGGCTTCGAACAGATCATGCGACATCTAGACGTTCTCTCCGACGATCGTGGTCAAAACCCGGCCATTTGCGTTTTCCTGGCGCCTTTCGAGCACCAGCCGCATGTTCGACACAGTGCTCCTGGGCGCCCGGATCAACGTTCCTTGACATAAGGCACGCCGCCGGCGCGCGGCGGGATCGCCTTGCCGATGAAGCCGGCAAGCAGGATCACGGTCAGCACATAGGGCAGCGCCTGCATGAACTGCACCGGCACCTTGCCGATCAACGGCAGCGGCGAACCCTGTAGGCGGATCGCCGCCGCGTCGAGGAAGCCGAACAGAAGACAGGCGAACATGGCGTTCACCGGTCGCCATTTGGCAAAGATCAGCGCCGCCAGTGCGATGTAGCCCTTGCCCGCGGTCATGTCCTTCACGAAGCCGCCATTCTGCACCATCGAGAGGTAGGCGCCGGCAATGCCGGTCAGCACACCGGTGCAGATCAGCGCCCGGTAGCGCAGCCAGGCGACCGAGATGCCGGCGGTGTCGACGGCGGCCGGGTTCTCGCCGACGGCGCGCAGGCGCAGGCCGAAGCGGGTGCGAAACAACACCCACCAGGTGAACGGCACCATGGCGAAAGCGAGATACACCAGAATCGAATGGCCCGAGAGCAGCTCGGAATAGATCGGCCCGATGATGGGCACATCATGGATCGCGGCAGCACCTGGCAGAGTGATGGCCTCGAAACGCTCGCCCGGCTGCAGCGCCGGCGTGCGCCCGCCCTGCTGGAACCAGGCCTGGCCCAGAATGATGGTCGAGCCGGCGGCGACGAAGTTGATGGCCACACCGGAGACGATCTGGTTGCCGCGATGGGTGATCGAGGCGAAGCCGTGCACCAGGGCAAAGGCGACCGACATCACGATCGCCATGCCGAGACCGAGGAAGGCCGAATGGAAGACCGAAGCGGCGGCCGCACCTGCAAAGGCGCCGACCAGCATCTTGCCTTCCAGCCCGATGTCGAAAACGCCTGCGCGTTCCGAATAGAGGCCGGCGAGGCAAGCGAGCAGCAGCGGCACCGACAGGCGTATGGTCGAGTCCAGGATCTGCACGATGGCGATGAAGACGTCCATCTCAGGCGCCCTTCCCTTTGACCGCTTCGATGCCGACCGACCTTGGACTGAACGAGGCGAACAGCGCCTGGACGTAGGGCCGGAACATGTGCTCCAGCGCACCGGCAAACAGGATGACCAGGCCTTGGATGATGACGATCATGTCGCGGGAAATCGCTGGCATTTCGAAGGCAAGTTCGGCGCCGCCCTGGTAGAGCATGCCAAACAGGATCGCCGCCAGCACGATGCCGACCGGATGCAGACGGCCCATCAGCGCCACGGCAATGCCGACGAAGCCGGCGCCGGAGACGAAATCGATCGCCACATTGTGCTGGTCGCCCATCACCGGGTTCAGCGTCATCATGCCGGCCAGCGCGCCCGAAATCATCATCGCGATAATGATGATGCGGGTCTCCGAAATGCCGGCATAGCGCGCCGCTTTCGGGCTGTGGCCATAGGTGCGCATCTCGTAGCCGAGCTTGGTGCGCCAGATCAGCAGCCAGACCAGGAATGCCATGAGCAGCGCCAGCAGGAAGCAGATGTTGAACGGCGCCGAGCGGATCTTGGCGCCGAACAGTTCGATGATCCAGTTGAGTTTGGGCAGTTCGGCGCCGGCGAGGAAGTTGCGCGTCTGCGGCGCCTGCGACGCCGCCGGCTTCAACGGCCCAACCAGGAGGTAGACCATGATCGAGGCCGCGATGAAGTTGAACATGATGGTGGTGATGACGATGTGCGACCCGCGCTTGGCCTGCAGATAGGCCGGGATCAGCGCCCACAGCGCACCGACGGCGGCTCCGGCGACGATCGCCAGCGGAAAGGTCAGCCACCACGGCAGCACAGTGTCGAAGGCGAGGCAGACCACGCCCACGCCAAGGCCGGCAATATAGGCCTGGCCCTCGGTCCCGATGTTGAACAGGCCGCAATGCGCGGCCACCGCCACAGACAGGCCGGTGAAGATGAAGGTGGTGGCATAGAACAGCGTGAAGGCAATGCCGGTTCCCTTGCCGAAAGCGCCCTCGACCAGGATGACGGCGGCACGAAACGGGTTTTCGCCGACCAGCATGACGACGAAACCGGCAACGATGAAGGCCACCGACAGATTGATCAGCGGGATCAGCCCATAATCGGCCCAGGCCGGCAGCTTGGCGTAAGGCGTGCTCACTCTGCCGCCTCCTGGCGCTCGACACCGGCCATCAGCAGGCCAAGCTCGCCTTCGGTCGCCTCCGGGCCGCGCTCGCCGACGATGCGGCCGGCAAACATCACCAGGATACGGTCGGACAGCGAGCGTATCTCGTCGAGCTCGACCGACACCACCAGCACCGCCTTGCCCTGGTCGCGCATGGCAATCAGCCGCTTGTGGATGAATTCGATGGCACCGACATCGACGCCGCGCGTCGGCTGGCCGACGATGAGAACACCGGGGTCCTGTTCCATTTCCCGCGCCAGCACGATCTTCTGCTGGTTGCCGCCGGAGAAATTCGCCGTCTTCAGACGCGGATTGCCGGGACGGATATCGTATTTCTCGATCTTGTCCTTGGCGTCGGTCATGATGGCGTCGATGTTGAGGAACGGCCCTTTGAGGTAGCGCGGGTCGTCATGGTAGCCGAGGATCGAATTCTCGTTCTCTTCGAAGGCCAGCACCAGACCGACATGATGACGGTCTTCCGGCACATGGGCGAGCCCACGGTCGCGCAACTCGCCGGGATCGGCGGCCCCCGTCAGGTCGATCGGCTTGCCGTCGAGCATGACCGAGCCGGAAACCGCGCGCCTGATGCCGGAAATCGCCTCGAGGAGTTCGGACTGGCCGTTGCCGGCGACACCGGCAATGCCGACGATCTCGCCGGCGTGGATATCGAAGGAGATGTCGTCGACCATGGTGACGCCGCGCTGGTCTTTCACCGTCAGGTTCTTGACGGCCAGCTTGACCGCGCCGGCCTCCGTCTCGCCCTTTTCGACCCGCAGCAGCACGCGCCGCCCAACCATCAGTTCGGCCAGTTCGCCGACTGTCGTCTTGCTGGTCTCGCGCGTCGCCACCATCGTGCCCTGGCGCATGACCGAGACATTGTCGGTGATGGCCATGATCTCGCGCAGCTTGTGGGTGATCAGCACCACCGTTTTCCCCTGGTCCTTCAACTGCCTGAGGATGCGAAACAGATGGTCGGCCTCGGCCGGCGTCAACACGCCCGTCGGCTCGTCGAGAATCAGGATCTCGGCGCCGCGATAAAGCGCCTTGAGGATTTCCACACGCTGCTGCAGGCCGACCGGCAATTCCTCGATGATGGCGTCGGGATCGACTTCCAGCCCGTATTCGCGCTCGAGCCGCTCCAGTTCGGAGCGCGCCTTGGCGATGCTCTTTTTCAACAGCGCATCGCTTTCGGCGCCGAGGATGATGTTTTCCAGCACGGTGAAATTGTCGACCAGCATGAAGTGCTGATGCACCATGCCGATGCCGAGCGCGATGGCGTCGTTGGAGGTCTTGATCGACGCCGGCTTGCCGCCGACGCGGATCTCGCCGCTGTCGGCCTGATAGAAGCCATAGAGGATCGACATCAGCGTCGACTTGCCGGCGCCGTTCTCGCCGACGATGCCGTGGATGGTGCCGCGTGCGATCTCCAGATTGATGTCGCGATTGGCGCGAACGGCGCCAAAACTCTTGTTGATGCCGATCAGTTCGATTGCGGCTTGCGCCATGCAGCCTGTCCCACTCTTATTTTTTTATCGCTTGGTCAAAACGCCTAGCATGATGCCCCACCCGTGCCAATTGGCGGCGCAGTGGCCACTCTCGACAAATCCCGGTGCGCTTGTCAATTTCGAACGTGGCCGCAGACCTTCACATTCACTAATATGCAAGGCTCAACAGTCGCATCATGCTGCAACTGCGTGCACCAGGACCTGGGGAGTTTCGAATGATCATGCCTGTCGACCGGCTGACGACGCTGGAAATCCGCGCCGCCGAGCAGGAAAAGACCATCGAGGAACTGTCGGGCCAGATCGCCGAGCAGTGGACGGCGATCGAACGCATGCAGCGCAAGCTCGATGCCCTGACCGGGCGCTTCATGGCGCTGGAGGAACAATCGGCACCCGACGTGCCGATAACCAAACCGCCGCACTGGTAGCAAGGAGAAGCCTATGGCCAGTGAAAGCGATCGCATTGCGCGGGCGGGCGATTATGTGCTTGGCCTGATGAACGATCGCGACCGCGAACGTGCCGAGCGCGACCTGGAGATCGATCCCGCCTTCCGCGACACGGTGATGCGGCTGGCCGAGCGCATGCATGTCCTCGACCGTGGTGCGCCATCGGGCGGCAGCGATCGCTGGCGGCTGATCTCGCAACGCATCGCCGAACTGCCGCAGATGCGTGTGGTTGGCCAGGACGAAGCGAAACCGGTGATCGGCAGACTGGAGCGGAAGCCCTATGGCGTCGGCGTGCATTCGCTCGGTGGCCGACGCGGCGCCGTCATCGCCATCGCGCTGATGGTGGTGTTTGCGCTGGGTTATCTCGTCGGACAGCTATAGGCCGAGTTCGCGCGACATCAGCAGCATCGGGTAGCCGTCCTGCTCAAACGACTCGACCACTGCCCAACCGAGCCCGGCATAGAAGTCTCGCGCCACCCACGTATAGAGGTGGGTCCTCTCCACACCGATCGCGGTTGCATGCGCTTCGATGGCTGCAACCAGCGCGCGGCCGATCCCTTTGCCGCGGTGGTCGCTATCGACGACCAATCCCGCCAGCCAAGGCGTCAGCTCATGCGCGGGTTCAAGTTCGTGGCGAACCAGCAGGCAGGTCCCGACCGGGACGTCCCCTATCCGCGCCACAAGCGCCGCCTCGAAGCCATCTCCATTGAGCAACTCGCGAAGCCCGGCGACGTCCTCATTCAGCGTTCTTGCGCTGCCCTCGAAAAAGGCGGCGATGCGCAGTCGCGCCACTGCATCAACATCGCGTTCCGTCATCGGTCCGATGGTCGGCTTCACTCTCGCCTCTCAAGTTGCGGCCCCCTTCAAGACCCAAAAACAAAACCGCCGGACTCTCGGCCGGCGGTTTCAACTCTAATGGATACAGATCAATACGGGCAGGCGTTGTCGGCGGTGTAGTCGTGCACCTGGATCGTGCCGGCGATGATGTCGGCCTTGGCCTTTTCGACGGCAGCCTTCATCTCGTCGGTGACCAGCGCCTTGTTGTTGTCGTCCATGGCGTAGTCGACGCCGCCTTCCTTGAGGCCGAGATTTTGCAGGCCGCCTTTGAAGGTGCCGTTCTTGCCGTCCATGAAGGCGGTGTAGACGGCCACGTCGACGCGCTTCAGCATTGAGGTCAGCACCTTGCCGGGCTGCAGGCCGTTCTGGTTGGAATCGACGCCGATGCCGAGCTTGCCGGCATCCGCCGCCGCCTGCAGCACGCCGACGCCGGTACCGCCGGCCGCGGCATAGACCACGTCGGAGCCCTGGTCGATCTGTGTCTTGGCGATCTCGCCGCCCTTGGCCGGATCGTTCCACGCCGCGGGCGTGTCACCGGTCATGTTCTGGATGACATCGGTCGCACCGGCCGCCTTGGCGCCGCCGACATAGCCGCATTCGAACTTGCGGATCAGCGGAATGTCCATGCCGCCGATGAAGGACACCTTCTTGGACTTCGAGGCCATCGCCGCCAGGATGCCGACGAGATAGGAGCCTTCGTTTTCCTTGAACACAAGCGAGCGGACATTGGGCATATCGACGGCATCGTCGATGATGGCGAAGTTGAGATCGGGATATTCCTTCGCGACCACCTTCAGCGCATCCTCCCAGGCAAACCCGGCCATGACGATCGGGTTGCGGCCGTCCTCGGCGAAGCGGCGCAGCGCCTGCTCGCGTTGCGAGGCGTTCGACACTTCGAACTCGACATAGGCGGTGCCGGTCTCGGTCTTGAACTTTTCGGCGCCGTGATAGGCAGCCTCGTTGAAGGATTTGTCGAACTTGCCGCCGAGATCGTAGAGGATGGCCGGCTGGACATCCGCGGCGAAAGCCGGAAGAACCATTGCGGTTGCGGCCAGGAGGCCGAGAACGATACGTTTCATGTGATCCACACCCTGTCGGTTATTTTTTTCCGTTACGCGCCGTCCGCCTGCCCGGTTCTCCGGCAGGCATGCGGCATCAGCCAGGAGTGTACTCCCCTCCCGCTCAAGGCAATCTGGCACGGCCCGAAACAAAATTCACGCGGAATTTTGACCTTTTGGAAAAGCATGCCCCCCGTTGGAAAAACATGCCCAATGCGGTGACAGCTGTGGACGATTGCCGCGTTGTCGTCGCAAGTCCGCTGGGACAACCCATCAGCCCGGCGCGAATTCTCCGCCGCGCCGCCGGCGCCGGTAGCCGATCGCATAGAGGATGAAGGCAAGCACCGCGAACACGGCAAACCCCGGCTGGGCAAGCACCCAGGCGATGCCGCCATCCCATATCATCGGATTGACCTTGGCGCGCACGAAGGTCTCGAAGGCCGCGCGGGTGTCGGGCGAAACCGCCAGCCAGCTCGAATTCAGCGGCGTCATGACCAATGCGGAAGCCGCCACCGAGCGCGTCGCGTCGAGCACGGCCATGATGACGGCGACCGAGAGTGCGACCATGGCCGCGAGGCGAAACAAAAAACGCAGCATCGAAATCTTCCCCGGTCCTCAAGTTCCTCCCGAGGACCTTCCGGTCAAAGGCGAGGAATAGAACGCGCACGCCCGGCGTGCAATCGCCATACGCGAATTTGAAGCCTATCGCCCGCCTATATGGCCACCTTTCGGCTCCGCCGATGGACGAGCCAGACGCCGAGGACGGCGCCGCCAATGGCCCCGACCACCAGCCCGGCAAGGCCGATGAACACCGCGAAGTAGCCGCAGCCGCCTTCGAAACAGCTGATGTCGGTGGCTTCGGCGATCCCCGCGCCAAGCGCGAAGCCGGCGACAGTGCCGACGACGGCGCCGAGGATGATGCCGGCCAGCGCGGCGACGATCGAACTAAAGGCTGACGGTGCCTGCGCTTCCGGCCTTGCATAAAAGGCCTTGGCCTCGTCGCGGCGGCGCAGCAGGTAAATGCAAAAAAGGCCGATGACGATTTCGGTGGCGGCGATCGCAAGCTCCCTGGCGGAGACGGTGAAATCGGGCACGGTCAGCGCATAGACCTGCTCGGCCAGCCGCCAGGCGATGGTGGTGATCTGCCAGATGGTGAAATGACGCGGAAAGCGCGCGGAACGGCTTAAGGCGAGGCCGAGCAGATAAAGCCCCCACACGATGGTGACGATGTCGAAGGCCAGTCCGCCAAGCACGAAATAGAAGACCCTGTCCGGCAGGCCGGAACTCTCGAACAGCCACCGCGCCGAGACCAGCCAGTAGACCGACCATGCCATCACGAAGAGGAGCCAGACCACGGGCACGAAGGACAGCCCGCTGTCCGGACGCCCTGCGGGCGTCAGCCCGCCTGGCATGCCTCCGGCCGGCGTTCCGCTGGCCGGCTGTTCATTGCTCGATGTCATGTCTGGACGATGCCCCCCGCAAAGCCTCCGCCGCACTCGACAGGTGGCGATGGGCGAAGTCAAGCGCGGCCGGCCCTGCCGCCTTGCCCGTGCACACCATTCAGAACCGAAGCGCCTTAGAAGCGGAGCCGTTCAACGCCCCGCGAAACGATGCATGGCCGGCAAAGCGAATAGACTGCCGTTATGGCTTGGCATTCGGCGCCGGATCGACTAGATGAGCCCCGCGCCTGTTTGATTGACGGGCGCCGGGAAGGGCATCCGCTGGTTGGCGGTGTCCATCAAGCGGGTCTTCCCGCAAATCCCAAAGGGATGCATCTCCCCAACCCGCGTGGCAAAACCGGCCGGCGCGAATGCAAGGACGGAGAGGTGGCCGAGTGGTTGAAGGCGCACGCCTGGAAAGTGTGTTTACGGGAGACCGTAACGCGGGTTCGAATCCCGCTCTCTCCGCCATCGCCATTGATCGGAACCTTGCCCAGCCGGATATCTTGAGTCTCGTGGCGGCGGAGCATTTGTTTATCCCTCACAGCGATGTCGGGTCTCGTAACCCTAATTCGCCGTCACGCCTCACACAAAGAAAAACCCCGCCGAAGCGGGGTTCTCATTTCGGTCAAAAATCTCAGTAGGGAGAATTGCACTCCCGACGAGGGCCGTAGTTCGGCTGGTAGGTGTTGTCCGAGGCGCGGTAGCTGCGGTAGTGATCGTAGCACCACTGCACATGCGAATCGCCACCCCGGTAGACGCGATGGTTGTTGTTGAGCGCGCCGGTAATCAGGGCGCCGGCAATGAATGCTCCGGCGGGGAACCAGAAATCGCCGTGGCGGCGATAGCCGTGTCGGTAATGGCGCGAGCCGCGATGGCCGTTCCAGTAGGGGCCGTCATTGTTGTAGCGCGAGAAATTGCGATCGCCGCGATGCTTCATCCACGGCTTGTAGTCCACCGCCTGCACATCGGACGACGCCGAAGGCGCCTGCGGCGTGAACATTTGCGCTGCACCTGCAGGCACAGCGGCGGTGGCCGCGAACGAAACTGACAGCGTGGCCGCCAGCATACCCGATACAATCTTATTCATGATCTTCTATCTTTCCGTTGCCGTCCCTTATGGGCTTTAAACGGTTTAAGAGCGTTCCGGTTCCGCCCGCCTGCCACAACAAAACCCCACACTTGGCGGGGTTCTGTCGTTTGCGATGCGGAGCGGTTAGGCGGAGAGCTTCGCAACCATCTCCGGAGTCAGAATGCAATGCGCCCATGCCTCGTCATCAATCGGCTTTAGGCTGTCCGCCAAGATCTATCCCGATTGGGATCCACGTTCATGAAGGATCGCACGCCGCAAATCCCGCGGACCTTGCTGGTACTAACCCCTCCCATAACCATAGACGGCAAGATTTGGTCTTTGTGGGTTATCATTGCGCCGAGTTCGAATTTCCACGCTCGCTTAGTGGAGAGCTACGTAGCGCCGAAGCGGAAGACGCGACTTGTCGACAAGGCGTAGATCCCATGGTTGGCGGGGAGCGTTGGGCGTGTCCTTGTGCCGGCGCAGGGATGATGATTTGCTGCGATTCAACAAAGCGGGGGAACGCCATGGCGGACACGGTTATGAAGGCTCCGGTTCTGGATGTAGTTTTAGCATCTGGGATCGACGCCGCCTTAGGCACGGTGTCGGTCACATTTGGATCAATCGACACAAAGAGATTCCAACTCGATTTCTCCGCACAATGTGTTCCTTTGGCAATTGCTGCCCTCTCGGTCGAGATGGGAAAGCTCGTCGCCACTCTTCCTGCCGAAATGACACCAAAACTGCAGGGCATTTCTATAACGAGCACTCAACTGGCCATGAAAGAGGACGGCACTGTAGCCATCTTTCTCCGATTGGAGAGTGGAGCGGAACTGCCGCTTGATTTTCGGTTGGACGACCTCACCCGCCTGCGCCAACAAATAGACGAAGCGCTTACGCCGGCGGATCGAAAGACCCACCACTGATATAAGCTTCGTCCCGCTCTACATCCGCGCCTTGTCATCTCGCTGGTTGCTGCCGGCGTCTGGCGATTCCGGCAGCGCGATATAGTGGGCATGGCTTCCTGCCCCTGCTGGCCGGGCTCGGCACAACCGGGCTTAATGAAACAAACTGCGACATAGCGCGTTGAGGCTCATTCGCGGAGGGAGCTTCAAAAATGGATCCGGTAACGGCTGCTGTGCTAGTTTTGCTTTCTGGCAGCCCCGGCCAGGGAGTCTGCGGACCACTCGGTACATCACCGGCCGTTTTCGGATCCCTTGACACATGCCAGTTGACGCTAGCGAGGAGGCTCGCGGACGCGCCCAACGGAGAGATTGTCGGTCGATGCCGTTTAATCGATCCGATGGCTACAGGTTCCGTTCCCGCGGGATACAGGACCATTGTCGTCACGCGGGGCACAGGGGCGGATTCGGTGAGCCGTCGCTATATCGTCCCGCACAAGGACTGAAGCCCGCGACATCGCCCGCACCTCTTGCGTAGGGGAAAGAGGCGCGGGGCCGACCGGCTGTTTTGCCTTGCGCAAACGCTTTCGGCTGGCAAGTTCATCAACCGGCTACCCGCAGCAGCAGTTCGGGCCGGGGTTAATCTCTATGACGGCCGCGTCTATGGGCCTGGCGGCGAAGGCTTCATTCGCCTGAATGTCGGCTGCCCGCGTCCCCTGTTGCGCCAAGGGCTGGAGCGCATGTCCAGCGCGCTGGCATCCCTGTGATCGAGCGCCAGGGTGCTTCGGATTCGAGCCTGGTACTTGATGCCGGCAGCCGTTAAGGAAACGTCCGAGGGCGACGAGCCGGGTGGCCCGCAAGTCCGGATCCATAACCGTGCCGGACACGACGCTCAAGCCAAGGTCGACATGTCCATCTCGATCGCCGCTACCATTTCACAGCGAACCCGAGCTTGGCGCCCAGGGCGTGGCTATCGCCAAAATCCTTGAGGCTTGTCCGCGCTGTCCCTTCTCCGAAGACGGCGTAGCGACCGTCCGCCCAGCTCAGCGAGCCACCAAGGCCGACACCGCCCCACAGCGCCTGATTTTCGCTGACCAGCTTCGTGCCAGAGACGTCGACATCATTTCCGTCGAGGAAGTCGTAGTAAAGGTTGCCGAGCCCGTAGATGTGGGTGCGGCTGACTTGCCCCGCTTCGTCCACCCACTGGTCTTCATAGTCCGCGGAGAGGCCGAGGCGGCCAACGAGGCTGTTGCTGCTGCCGGGCGACACGACGGCGCCAAACGGGTCGGTGAACGCGTCGAAGTCGACCGACGAATAGGCAAGCTGGGCCTGCGGCGTCAGCGACCAGTTGCCGTTGAGGGCGATCTTCTGTCCGGTCTCGATGCTCAGCCCGTAGCCGAAACCGTTGTTGCCGTCCGCAAGCGTGGTGCCCAGCGTGGCCGACCGGATGTCACTGTCATACCATGTCGCCTCAGCCTGCGCGTCGACGTAAAAGCCACCGCTGCCGAACCAGGTGAGCGTGCTGCCGACGCCGTAGCCGGTGGCAGCGATCGACCCTGCCCCGAAGATCGAGGAGACGTCCGACGACGCGGTTCCGTAGTGGGCCGTAATCCCTCCGATCAGGGTACCGGCGTCGCTTTCGTGCAGCAGGCCATCGACGCCGGCCTGCAGCTTCCAGGTGGTCACGTCATAGTTCGTGCCGGAGGTCGACGTCTCCGGCTTGATCTCGGCATGGGCAGCTTCGATGCGCGCCCATATCGCCTTGCCGTCGACCGAGCCCTGGCCTGGCAGGTCCGCACCTTGCGGCGTAGCACCCTCGCCCCACGACCGATTGCCAATGCGTTGCTGCATGGTGCCCAGTTCATTGAAGGCCTGCAGCACCCCTTCATAGGCCTCGTAGAGAGGCACGCCGGGCGAATAGAGCGGCTGCGGATCGGGATCGCCGTTGACCAGGGCCGAGCGCAGATACCAATCGCCATCGGCCGGTGTGCTGACGCCGTTCTTGTAGAGCCTGTATGCGTAGGCGCCCGCGACGACCGCTGCATCGCCTTCGAAGGTATAATTGCCGTCGAGCGAGAAGCTGCCGTTCGAGACGCCGCCGACGTCGACGATCTTGATGCCTCCGACCGTTTGGGCGCCCGACCCGCCGAAATTGACGACCTGAAGGGTACCCGTCCCTGACGTGTTGCCGGCGATCACCAGCATGTCTGTCGGCGAACCGTCACCACCGAGCGCAGCGTTGAGAACGACGGCGCCGCTATTGCCGACATAGTCGCCGCTTACGGTAAGTGTGTCGCCTGGGACGCCACCCGCGATGCGCACCGTTCCGGCGTTGCTCAGCCCCGCAATCGTCTGGGACGTGCCGGCAAGATCGAGCGTGGCGCCCGAGGCGACGGAAAACTGCGAGGAGGAACTGAACGCGTTCGCAGCGCCCGCGGCAAGCGTGCCGCCGCTGACCGTAGTGGCGCCGGTAAAGCCTGAGTTGTCCAACGCAAGCAGCAGCGTGCCTTGGCCGTCCTTGATGAACGTACCGGCGCCCGAGAACACGCCGGCATAGCTGGCGGAGGCGACTTGGTCGAATGTGAAGGAGGCGCCGGCGCCGATCGCGACATCGCCACCGAAGCGCTCGGCTGCCGAGACGAGGCCGCCTTGATTGACGGTCCAGTCCAGCAGCGACGTGCCTGACAGCGTCAGCACGCCGGCGCCATCCTTCATCATTGCGCCGGTGCCGGAGATATCGCCGGCGAAGCTGGCGTCCGCCGCCTGGTCGAACACGACAGTGCCGGAATTGCCGATGTCGCCACGAATCGAGGTTGCATCGCCGACCAGCGTGCCAGCGCTGACCAACGTGTTGCCGCCATAGCTGTTCGTTCCCGTAAGCGTCAGCGTGCCGGCGCCGGTCTTGGCAAGGCTGCCAGCGCCAGAGATCGCACCGGACAAGGTCAGGTCGGCCACAGTGTCGAAGGTGCCGCCGGCCGACGAAAGCGTGACGTCGCGCGCCGAGCTGAACGCCGCTGTGTTGCGCAGCGTCCCGCCGGAGAGCGTTAGGCCGCCAGCGGCAACGCCGAGATTGTTGTCGGCTGAAACAGATAGCACGCCGCCCAGGACGGTGGTGCCGCCCGTGTAGGTGTTGGCGCCGGACAGCACCAGCGTGCCCGCATCGGTCTTGGTCAGGCTGCTGGTCCCGGTTAGCACGGAGGCGATGGTGGCGGTGTAACCTGCTCCGGCCACCGTGCCGTCGCCGACCCGAATGATGCTCTCGCCGCCAGCGCCATCAAGCGTGATGGCGTCGCCTTCGATGCGGTAGCCATCGGCGGCGAATTGCATGCCCGTAATCGCAAGCGCGCCGGCGCTGCCGTCGGCGATGACGGTGCCGCCGAGCGTCTGGAAGATGGCGAAGCCGGGCTGCGGCTTCATCGCGCCAGTTACCAGGCCGGTGCTCGTCGTCCAGTTCAGGCTTGTCGCCGTCCACGTGCCGTTGCCGCCGTCGACCAGATCATTGTTGGCATTGCCGGCCGCGTCACCATCCCAGAAGAGCAAGTCGGTGCCGACGCTGCTGACGAGATTGACCTGGTTGGCGACGGAGGTCTGCACCGTCAGGTCGGCGGCCGTGACACCGGCCGGCAGATTGCCGAGCTCGAGACCATTGTCGGTGAGTGCGCCGCCATAATTGATTAGCCGGTAGACGCCAGGCCCGAAGCCGCCGACATCGGTGATGTTGAGGCTGCCGTCCAGCGTCAGCGCGCCGGTCACCTCGATCAGGTCGTTGACACCGCCGCCGACAATGCCCGCCTGGCCGAGCTCGTAGTCGAGCATAGAACCGGAGCTCAGGCTGAGCGATCCGACCGTAAGCGTGCCAGGGCTGGACCCCGGCGCCAGCACACCGCCATCGGCGACGATCACCGCGCCGCCGATCGAGCCGGAGCCGCCCAGCGTGCCGCCGCTGTTGACCGTCGTTTCGGTGCTGCCGAGCGAGCCCTCGACGATAAGCTTGCCGCTGTCGACGGTGGTGCGGCCGGAATAGGTACTGTCGCCCTTGAGCACCAGGGTGCCGGCGCCCTCCTTGTAGACGCCGCCCACGCCGCTCAGCTCGCCATTGGCGGTCAGCGTCGTACCCGCCGCCGCGCGGAAGTAGCCATAGGCGGAAGTGAGGTTGACATCGCGGCTCATGGCGAAGCTTGCTGTCGTGCCGAGTTCGCCGCCGTCGAGTGTCAGCAGGCCCGTCGCGGCACCCAGATTCTGGTCCGACGCGACCGAGATGCTTTTGCCGGTCCCGACCTTCGTGCCGCCGCTGTGGGTGTTGGCACCGGTCAGCGTCAGCGTGCCGAAGCCTTCGATGTCGACGCTGCCCGAGCCGGAGATATTTCCGCCGAAGGTGTGGGGGCCGAGGTCGAGAAACGAGACAGCGCCGTTGTCCAGGATATCGCCACGGATCGCCACGGTGTTGCCGGCAAGCGTTCCTGCATTGACGATGTTGCCACCCGTATAGCTGTTGGACAAATTGGTGACGTTGAGGGTGCCGGCGCCGCTCTTGACCAGTGTGCCGGTGCCGGTCACCTGGCCTGACACGTCCAACTGCGTGCCTGCCACCGTGTCGAACCCGCCGGTCGAATTGATCAGGACATTGCGATTGGTGGCGAAGCTGGTGGTCGTGCGCAACGTGCCGCCGTCGAAGGTCAAGCCGCCCGAGAGGGCGCCCAGATTGTCATTGTTCGAAATCTGCAGGATCCCGCCGGACAAGGTCCAAGGCGTGACGGCAGTTGTCGTCCCCGTTAGGGTCCAGGTGCTGTTTCCGGTTTTCTCGTAGAACCCAAACCCGTCATATTTGGCGCCAGCGCCGATCTGCGACACACCGAAACTGGCGCTGATATCGCCACCCAGCTTGAATGTATCCGCGGCGCTGAAAGCGACCACATTGCCTGCGATGGTGGAGCCGGCCTGAATCTCCAGCGAATTGACGCCGCCGGTGAACTGGATGGCTTTGCCGGCTGCCGGCGTTCCGCCACCGGTGCCGACGGCACCGCCGCTGATCGTACCCGCATTGATGACCGCGATGTTGGCGCCCTTGATCCCTGCGGCGCCATCGCCGCCTGCCAAGGAGCCCTGACCGCCACTGCCGCCAACGATCGTCGCACCTAGCTTGTTGATGACGGTTCCACCTGAAAGCAGCAGAACAGCGGCGCCACCGTCCCCACCGCCGCCGAGAACTGTTCTTCCACCGGCACCCCCGAGCAGATTCCCGCTGTTCTGGATTGTCCCGCCGCCCATCAGGACGATGGCAGCTGCGCCGCCGCCACCACCTGCTTGGACCCCAATTGTGGAGAGACTCGTGCCGCCGGTAACGCTGCCGCCCGCCTCTACAAACACGTTTGCGGACGAGAATATGCCGACGCCGCCACCACCGCTGCCGCTGTTGCCATTGGTCCCACCTCGGCCGCCAGTGCCACCACTCACCGATCCTGTGCCAGTGACTGTAACGTCGGCCGTGGCACTGACGCCCACACCGCCACCGCCACCGCCGCCGCTCCTGACGACGCCATTCGTGCCAGGGGAGCCCAAAGCGCCGGCCCCGCCGCTGATGCTGGTTGCAATGGTCCCGTCTGTCGAGATGACCAGACCCGTAGCACCAGTGGCACCGGCAACGCCATTTGGGTTGTTGGCTGTCCCACTTACCGCTCCCGATCCTCCTGGCGCCCCGTCACCCGTCGTGAGGTCAATGCCGCCACCACCGCCACCAGCGGTCGCGCCATTGGCGGCATTCTGACCCGTGGCACTCGCGAGCGCGCCGTCAACGCCACTTTGTCCAGCGCCTGCGCTGCTACCATTGCCGCCATCGGCCCGAGCCGGCGCGGCGCTCAGCGCAAGGGCAACAGTTAGGATCATCAAGGCGGAAGTGCTGGAGCGAAGCGACACGACTTGCGGCAAGCGCGCGAGATGCAAAACCCAAAACCCATCACGCGCAATCCGCTCCGCCATGCCTAAGCTCCCTGATTCCTGAGTGCGCGAAGGCAGCATGAAAGCTATTCGCCCGCAAGAGGTTTATAGTCATGAGAGCTACCAAGAAGCTAACGGTGATCAGTAAAATGAAGTCTGCGACTTTTGAACGACAGAAAGTAGTCAATATTAGATATAGCTTATTAAACAGAGACCTTACGGAATCGCGAGAACAATCTCGCTGCATCAATTTATGCGGAAACGTTCGGACCTCCTGGGCTCCAGCCGATCCCATCGGGCGGAGGTGAGTTTCGCCTCTACGGGGGCGATGAGGCGCTAGGCTGCCCCTTGGGCGACCCCTCACTATCCTGCAAGAAGTGATTCTGTAATCGACTCCCACTCTGCGTCTAGCTTGCCAGTTGCCACAGGCTGCCCGGCGCGGCGGTACCAGTAGGCTGCATTAGAAAGGTCGCCTTCTTTGCGGTGCAGATAGGCATGAACCCATACAGAGGCCGGATCAGATTCGTTGGCCTGCACACACTCATGCGCCCGCTCCCAATCGCCCTGTCTATCCCACCATAGAGCGTGGAGCGCCATCCCAAGATTCGCCGGGGGCTCTACTCCCTGAAGGGTCGCACGGAACTCGTCGATGTCCATAGTTACCTCGCCTCTGGCTACGCCGGTCCTGTCCCGTTCCGTGCAACGAAATGCGCCCTCTGCCGGTGATTTGCTCTGTCGACTTTAGCAATGGCTCTGGCGATCTTTAGCGGAAACGGGGTTTCCGCTCGACGAAGGCCGCATCAAGGGCTTCCAATTGACGAATGCTCGTCGCAGGGCTGCTTCCTGCTTCTAAGCTTCATGGACGGCAGAAGCTGCCACGGAAGCCAAAGGCGCTTCCAAGCTCCATGTTATGCCATGCGGACCGTGTTCGAGAATTCCCTGCCCACTAACCGCTGCGGGCGCGACCCGCTTCAGCACCACGGTTCCAAAGCCACCTTGTCCGACAGTCTGAACCTGCGGACCATCGGTTTCGACCCAGGTGAGGTGAAAGAGCCTCGAAGCACTGGAACCGGTGATGCCCCATGTGACCGAGATCCGGCCCTTGTCCCCTGAGAGCACCCCGTATTTGGCCGAGTTGGTCGCCAGTTCGTGGAAGGCAATCCCGAGATACTGAACTGCGTTGGGACTGAGCACCAATGATGGGCCCGACATTTCGATCAAATCCCCCCGCGGGAAAGGCTCGACCTGGGCCGCCAAAAGGTCGCTGATCGTGGCACCCTTCCAATCCGCCGATACAAGCAGGTCGTGAGATCGTGACAACGCCATGATGCGCTCGCGCACCTGGGTTTCAAATTGTTTTGGCGTCTCCGATCGCTTGTTGGTCTCCCGGATCATCGACAGGATGACCGAATACTGGTTTTTCACCCGGTGGTTGACCTCGCGCATCAGCATGCGGATGCGATATTCATTCTCCTTCGCCGACGTGATGTCTCGCGCTATCTTCGATGCGCCGGTGATCTGCCCTGTTGCGTTACGCACGGGCGATATCGTCAGCGAAACCGGAACCAGGCTGCCGTCCTTGCGCTGGCGGGTCGTTTCGAATGGTTCGACGCGCTCGCCACGGCGAATGCGTTGGAGGATGCGGGGTTCCTCGTCCTGATGGTCTTCGGGGATCAGCATGGTCACCGACCGGCCAATCGCTTCCTCGGCGGTATAGCCGAAAAGCCGTTCGGCGCCCTGGTTCCAGCTTTTTATGATGGTGTTGAGATCCTTGCTGACGATAGCGTCAAATGAGGATTCCACGATCGCCGAAAGGTGCTGCCTGGTTTCTTCGGCACGTTGGCGGTCCGTCAGGTCCAGCAGCATGTTGACGGCGCCAATCAGAGCGCCGTGCTCGTCCCGCAGGGGTGTCGGGTAGGGCAGGAACGGAAAAAACGATCCATCGGGACGCTGCGCAACAGCTTCCTGATTGCGGACCGGCCTGTTCTCCTTGAGCGCGATGGCCATCGGGCATTCATCGTGCGGCAATTCCTTGCCGTCGGCAGTGAACAGCTTGAACGTCACGCACCATTTATCCTTGCCGATTTCAGGCTCCCTGCCTGCCAGATCGGCCGCGGCGCGGTTGTAATAGGTGATCGTCCCATCCTGATCGGTCGTGTAGATGGCGACGGGTAGGCCGTCGAGTATCTGGTGATAGGTACTGTCATGCTGCCTGAGCTCCGAGCGGGTGTGCACCAAGTCGGTTACATCGACCGTGAAGCACCGGGTGTTGATCAGCTTGCCGTCCCGGAAATGTCCGCTTGAGGTGACTTCGACGTGCTTGATCGATCCATCGCTGGCCCTCAATCGCGCCGGATATCTTACGATCTTCTCGCCATTGGCAAGGCGACCCAAAATGTCCTCTATGACGTCCCGGTCGGGATAGAACTCGGCGATGTGGCAACCGAGGTAGTCCTCTGCGGGATAGCCGAGAAGGTCGAGCTCAGCCTGGTTGGCATGCACGATCACGCCGTCTGCGTTCACCAGATGCAGGGCAACGGCGCCGTTTTCGAAGAAATCCTTGTAATCGAAATCCAGACTGTCATTGCTGGACACTCCCGGGTTTTCGAAGGCGACAACAGTCGCCTGTGTTGCTTCATGCATCCCAAACACCTTGTCCAGTCCAACCAAATATAATGCGGCTTGGATCAGTTGGTTCCCATTGCTCGCGATCTCGACCCGCTGCGTACGGGAAACGGACCCTAAAAGGGTCGTAGCCTCGACTCGTCTTCCATCTACAAACGTGCGATCATCCGCGCATGGGCAAACCCTTGGTCCTTGTCGTCGACGACGAAGCCTTGATAGCACTGGATATGGAGTCCACTCTTTCGGAGGCGGGCTTTGCCGTGGCATTGGCAGCGACATGTTCCCAGGCGAAACGTTTTCTTGCGGACCATACCCCCGCCGCAGCGATCCTGGACGTCAGGCTGTCGGACGGCGAGGCTGTTGACGCGGCAAAAACCTTGGCAGGGCGGGCGGTTCCTTTCATCGTCTATTCCGGCTTGGGGGTCGAGGAAACCCCCGAAGCGTTCTCGTCTGGCGTAAGAGTGATGAAACCCGCCGGACCTGCAGAAGTGGTCCGAGCTCTCAAAGCGATGACCGCCGGGCAGCAGAAGGCGACGGGATAGCCGTGCTCTGAGCACCTTTGGTCTAAAATAGCCAGGCGCTGCCGGAGCAGCTGCCGCGCCTCACGGAGCAGCGAATTGCGGCCGGTGCCGATCAGGCGAACAAGGTCGCGCGCTTGATCCTCGGTGATGCCCGCTCTCCCTGGCAATTGACAGCACCAGTGCTTCATACCCTTCCACTTTCTTAGGGTCGTGCTTGCCCGTGCTGATCATGCCTTCTCCATCGGCTCAACGCCAAGATCTGAGAGAGACTCATTCCTCGACGCACGGTCAACCTCGCTGTGCCGCGTTTGAACGGCAGAGATAACGGCTCAACTATTGCGTTGCGAGGATCGATCCTGGCACAGCCAAGTGGCCGGTCCGTTCGCATGATAATGCGCCCCCCGCAGGACGGCGCCAGCATGGGCCAGATCGACCAGACAGATTGAGCGGTCCTATGTCTCTCCGAACTCGGTTTCGTTTCTTGACGTCGGGTGCCGCTCGTAGTCAACGGGCGGCGGCAGGAGCACGACTTCGGTCTCCTTGCGGCCGAACTCCCGGCCGATCTGGAACGCCGCATAGATCGCGCCGAGGCGGATAAGGAATCTAAGCATGGGGGGTCTCCTTCGACGTTAGGAACCGCAAGGCCGCGAGATTGTTCCATGGTTTGCGAGTGGGGACGATCTTGCCGTCGCACCAGACATTTCAGCGCCGGCGCGGAAATCTGAAACATGGCGGTGCGGCTAGGCTGTTGCGGCCGTCGCCTGGGCCGGGGCCCGTTTTCGAGGGGCCGGACGGCGTCGGTCGCGGCGTTTCGAAACGACTTTGAGGGGAACGGCTGGCGCTGGAGAAAGTGCGCCAAGCACAGCGTTGACCATGCCGTGGGCTACGAAATCGGCGCTGATGTCGGCGGCCAAAGCTTGCCTTTCTTGCCCGACATCGCCCTGCTCCGCGTCTGACCAGAACACAATCCCAATTCTCAAACCTGCCTTGGCGCGCTTCAGTCTCCGGACCAGAAAGCGGGCATGCTTGAGCGAATCCCGGTTCAGGAAACCGACCACGACGGTGTCGATCGCCTCTAGTTCGAGACGACGAATACCTGCCGGCTCCATATCGACAAAACTGGCCTTCGCCACCGTAGCACCTTGCACCTCCAGCACCTGAGCGAGCATGGCGGCAGCGGCATCGTCGAGTTCGCCGCGACCGCCGGCACAAAGCACCGACATGTCCTTGCCGTCGGGCAGCTCGATCTCTTCCTCTTCGACGCCATCTGTTTCCCTGCTCGCGCTCCCTTCCGCGGTGGTTGTCGGCGCATCTTCCTCGCTTGCCTCTTCCTGTGCATCGTCGGCAAGATTTGCCACAAGAATTTGGGCGCTCGCCGCCACCTGCCTTCGCTGTTGATCGCCCATCACGCCACGCATGCGGTCCTGCTCGCCCAACAGGAGAGCAGGAATGGCGACCGTGTCGTAGAAATCGATCAGGTACTTCTCCTCGAGGATCTCCTCGGCATGGTCAGTTGCCTCGTCGGGATCGCCGGCCAGGAGCCGTTGATAGAGCCGGGCGTGAGCTTCAAGGACGGGCTCGTTGCCAAACAGGACGTCGAGAAATTCGAACTGCGGAACATGTCGCCCGAGGACGACGAGGCAAACTGTCAGCGGCGTCGAAAGGACCAGGCCGAGGGGCCCCCACAACCATGTCCAGAAAATTGCCGCAACGATGATTGCCAAAGGAGAAAGTCCCGTGCGCGAGCCATAGAGCCACGGTTCGATGACGTTGCCGGTTAACAATTCCATGACGACAAACAGTGCGGCGGTCCACAGCACCAGCGACCAGCCGGGCGCAACCGCCAAGGCCAGAAACAAGGGCAGCAGCATGCCGATAACAGGGCCGATATAAGGAACGAAGCGCAGCGCCAGTGCCAGCAACCCCCACAGCAGCGCGTTGGGAATGCCGAGCACCCAAAGGCCAATTGCGATTGGTATCGCGTAGACGATGTTGACCACCAATTGCATGATCAGATAACGGCCAACCCGTTTGCCGGCATCCTGCAATGCCTGCGTTGTGCGATGGAGGTCGCCATAGCCGACGAGGCGGATAAACCGGTCGCGCAGATCCTCGCGCTCAAGCAACATGAAGATGACGACGATGATGATCAGGCCAGCTGATGCCAGCGGGCTGATCAACGGTCCGATGATGTTCTGCAATACCTCCAGAGGTCTCTCGCGGGCGACGATCTCGACCGGTACGGGCTCGCGCCGGGGCTTGTCGGCCGCAGGCGGCGCCACATCCTGCTTGTCGATCTCCTGACCGACGCGCTCGATCACCCCGCTCAGCCTGGCAATTATGCCGCCACCAACGCCCGTCTCCTTGAGGGAACGCACCTTGGTCAGAATGTTTGTCTGGTAGACGGAAATGTTCTGAGCAAGCTCGCTTACCTGGGTCGCAACAATGAAGCTGAACAGGCCCAGGGCCGCGAACGCGCCAATCACGCTCAGAAGCACTGCGGGCAGCCGAGGCAAGCCGACACGCTTCAGTGCGGAGACCATCGGCACCAGCGCAAAGGTCAAAAGCAGCGCGATGGCAATGGGAAGGAACACCTCACGACCGAAATATAGCGCAGCTACTGTCGTGACGATGGTTGCCACGGTAGGCAGAGTTGTGCGCGGATGGGCATTGCCTGCCGCAAGAATCCGTCCTAGCCCTCGCTCGGACGATGAGATGTCGTTTCGACGATTGGCAGCCACGTGATTCCCCCCGTTTCCTAGCGATAGTTAGACCCATTCGCCTGCCGGGCAATGTTTAGCAGGGCCGAATACATACGTTTTACGGTTTTGCGCCCTGGGTGCTGTGCTCTGACGGTTCAGTCGATATCGTCGGAGCCGCAAATCTGTGGTAAAGCCGCCGCCCAACCAACCAAAGGACGACATCTGTGAGCGAACCGACTGTGGCCGAAGCGACCGAAAGTATCTATGCCTCGCTGCGGGCGGACAATGCCGACATCGACGCCCATATCGCGACGCTCAAGGCCGCGCTGACACGAGAGGGCGCAAAACAGGCGGTGTTCGATCCGGCCAAATTGGCGCAGAACAACCGCTCGGGCCGTAAGTTGATGCAGGCTTATTTTCGCCAGCGCGGCGTGAGCGTGAAGTTTTCGGACCAGTAGCGCGCGGCAGCTTGGGGGAACCGCGCCTCCGGACGGTCCGTATCTCGCTCGCTCCGCCCTGCGGCGGCCTTTCGTCAATCGTAGGCGAATGGCCGCATCGCCCTGCCCAGGTCGGTGTCGCCCCCTACCCTGCAGCTCTTGACGGAAACCGGTGCCTCCTGTTTGAGGGTGACCAGGACGTTTGCTGCATGGGGAGATGGGCAAGGGTGGGCAAACAGTGAAGCGCGTTCTTCGGATGCTTGCCGCGGCGATCATGGCGTCCGGGGCGACCGGCTGCACGAGCATTTCCTACTACGCGCAGTCGTTGCAGGGTCACGCGCAGATCATGGCCGCGCGCAGGAATGTCGGGAAACTCATCCTTGACCCTTCGACGCCCGAGGCATTGCGCGCGAAATTGACGTTGGCGAGCGCGATAAGACGGTTTGCGACGGATGAACTGGCATTGCCCGAGAACAGCAGCTACCGCAGCTATGTCGACATCCATCGCGACGCCGTGACCTGGGCCGTTTTTGCCGCGCCGCAATTCTCGCTCGCGCCACAAACATGGTGCTTTCCGGTCTTCGGCTGCGTTCCATACCGGGGTTACTTCTCCCGGAAATCCGCGGCTGAAAGCGCTGTCGAGCTTCAAAGACAAGGCCTCGACGTCTATGTCTCGGGCGTCACCGCCTATTCCACGCTTGGCTGGTCGAGTGACCCGCTGCTGAGCACCATGCTGCGTCAGGACGACACCTATCTCGCAAGCCTTGTTTTTCATGAACTGGCGCATCAGCGGCTTTATGTGGATGGCGATTCCGCATTCAACGAGGCATTCGCCGTTACCGTCGAAACCAGCGGCGTCAGGAAATGGCTGCGCGCCGCCGGCGACCGGGCCGGATTGCGCCGCTACGAAGCCGATCGCAAACGCAGCGCCGATTTTCTCGGGCTGGTGGCGAGGACGCGCGACGAGCTAAGGCAGGTCTATGGTAGTCCCCGTACCCCGGAGCAGATGGCGACTGCCAAGGCGGCCGCGATCGAGAGGATGCGGGCGCGCTACAGGCAGATGCGCGACAAGCACTGGGCGGGATACCGGGGATACGACGCCTGGTTCGCTGCCCCGATCAACAACGCAAAGCTCGCCGCGACTGCCGTCTACGGTGAACAGGTTCCGGCCTTTCTTCGCTTGTTCGACCTGTGTTCGGGCGACTATCCAAGGTTTTACGCTTCTGTCCGGCGGATCGCGGATTTGCCCAAATCGTTTCGCGCCGAAGCGCTCAAGGCTGCGGACACATGCAATTGACTTGAACAAGCACAGGCTGGTCCTGACGATCACCCCAGCGACAGTTCCTTCGTCTGGTGTCTCAAAACGAGGCCGACCGCGCCCAGCAAGGCATCGTTCTCGGTGTGCTTGCCAACGATGATGCGCGTGCGCAGGGCGGGAGCGACATCGCGGGACTTGATCAGCGTATGGCGTTCATAGGACGCGATCAGCGGCGTCAACAGAATGTCCCCTGCCAAAGCCATGTGGCCGCCGATGATGATGAGCGGCGGATTGAGCACCGAGCCGATCAGGCCGAGACCCCGGCCGGCGATCTCGGCGGTATCCTCGATCATCCGCAACGCCCTGACGTCGCCCTGCTCGGCCATGGCGATGACATCGTCCATGGTGACTTGCCGCCCAACGACACGCGAAATCTGTTCCAGCGGCCGGGTAAAACTCGCGTAGAGCTCCAGGCAGCCGCGATTGCCGCATCGGCAAAGGTCGCCGCCGGGATCGATGCTGATGTGCCCGAATTCGCCGGCGCCGCCGGCGACGCCCGTCACCAGCCGGCCATGCTGGACAATGGCCCCGCCGACACCCAGATCGATCTTGAACAGCACGAAATCGTCCTGGCCGACGGCCGCACCCCACATCAGCTCGGCAATGGCCGCGCAGTTGCTCTCGTTGTCGGCGAAGATCGGCTGTTCCAGAACGGGTCCAAACACATCTCGTATGTTGACGCCGGCCCATGTTGGAACCATGCTGGCGCGCAGCACAACTCCATCGCGGCTGACAGGGCCGGAGACGGAGACACCAACCCCCAGGAGCCCCGCCACCGGCAGACCGTTTTCCCTGTAAGATTGGGCAATTGCCGATTTGACCGCCTGGGCCGCCTGTTGCGGCTGGTAGTCCAGCGCCATTGGAATATTTTGTTCGGCAATGACGGAATGCGAGACATCGGCGACGATGAGCCGTATCTGCTGAAGAGCCAGGTGAATGCCGACGCAGGTGCCCGCTGTCGGATTGAGCGTCACCGCCGCGGCTGGCCTGCCGATGCCTCTGATGCCGTCGCGGCTGGTCGGGGCTTCGATCACCATTCCAGACTTTTTCAAGCCGTTAAGCGCGGTTGACACCGTCGAGCGCGCCAGGCCGGTGGCGCGTGCGATCTGCAACGCGGAGAGTGCGCCGCGCTCGCTCAGGCAGCGCACGATCATGCTCTCCGGCGACGCGGAGGGTCTGTCGATCAGCCAGGTTCTAAGCGAAGGTTTTGTCATGGCTCAACATAAACATCGTTGACTGATAGCTCCAATATGTCATCTTGGAAAGAACTCGAGATTGACGCATCTCGCTGGCGGCGGCTTCAAACCGCGGCCATAAGCGGTCGAGACGAACCGTGCAACACGATATGGGAGTGAAACGATGAAGTCCGTCATGACCGCGCTTGCGGCCGCTGCTGCGTGCACATTTTTCGCCGGAACAGCCTTCGCCGAGCCCAAGACCAACCTTTTGCACCAATGGGCGACCGGATCGGACGCCCAGGCGATCGCCAAGCTCGGCGAGATGTTCACGGCCAAGGGCGGCAAATGGGAACAGACCTCGATCGCCGGCCACACCGCCAATACGCTGGCCAAGCTGCGCGCCGACGTGATTGCCGGCAATGCCCCGCCTGCCGTGCAGCTCAAGGGCCCTGAGATCGCCGAATGGAACGAGACCGGCATGACCGCCGATCTCGACGAGTTGGCGGCCTCGGAAGGGTGGGAGAAAGTGGTGGCGCCGGAATTGCTTCCGGTGATGAAGCCGACCGGCAAATGGGTCGCCGCGCCCATGAACATCCACCGCATCAACTGGCTCTGGGCCTCGCCCAAGGTCATGCAGACGGCCGGCGTGGCGGAAATGCCGAAGACCTGGGCCGAGTTCAATGCGGCCTGCGACAAGATCGTCGCCACAGGCAAGATCTGCATCTCGCATTCGACCGCCGACTGGACGGATTCGACGGTGTTCGAGGTCGTGCTCTACGGCCAGGACATCGATCTCTACCGCAAGGCCTTCGTCCAAGGCGATGTCGAGTCCATGCGCAGCCCGGGGATGGTCAAGGCCTTCACGCAGATGCGCCTGATGACGAGCAAGTACATGGATCCGGGCATGGTCGGCCGCGACTGGGATTCGATGTCGGCGCTCGTCGGCAAGGGCGACGCGGCGTTCCACATCATGGGCGACTGGACGATCGGCCTTTTGACCGCCGCTGGCTTCAAGGAAGGCACCGACTATGTCTGCGCCCAGGCGCCGACCGATTGGGGCAAACCCGGCTTCATCCTCAACTCGGACTCGGTCGTGTTCTTCAAGCAGAAGGACCAGGATTACATCGACGGCCAGAAGCTGCTGGCCAGCCTGATCCTGTCGCCCGACTTCCAGACGGTCTTCAACCAGGCCAAGGGCTCGATCCCCGCACGCCTGGATATCGATCTGTCGAAGGGCTTCAATCCGTGCCAGCAGCTCTCGCAGAAGGATCTGCAGGCTTCGATCAAGGAGGGCACGCTGGTCCGCTCGATGGCGCACAACATGACAATCCCGCAGAAGATGCGCGGCGCGATCATGGACTCGATTACCGAGTTCGTGGCGACGCCGGACATGTCGCCCGAGGATGGCGCCAATGCGATGGCCGACGCGGCGGAAGCACAGAAATAGACGGGAATGGCCGGGCGCCATCCGCACCCGGCCGTCCGCCATCCCGGTCCCGCGCTCCGCCAGTCCTGTGCTCTGCCAATCTCCGTGCTCTGAATGTCAAATCACGACCTGATCCTGTCGGTACCGGCGCCCGCCCGCCCCTGGCGCGAGCGGCTGGGCTCCGCGATGCCCTTGCTGGTGCTCGGCCCCTCTCTTGTGGCGAGCTTCGTCTACGTCTTCGTGTTCACCGGCTGGACGCTCTATATCTCGCTGTCCAACTCCTCGCTGCTGCCGACCTACGGCTTCGTCGGCCTGGACAACTACTCGTCGCTGTGGGCGAACCGGCGCTGGAACATCGCCTACAACAACCTGTTTTTCTTCAGCGCTTTCTACATCGTCGGCTCGATGGCGGTGGGACTGCTGCTGGCGATCCTGATCGACCAGCGCGTGCGCGGCGAAGCGGCCTGGCGCACGATCTTCCTCTATCCGCTGGCCGTCTCCTTCATCGTCACCGGCACGGTCTGGAGCTGGCTCTACAATCCGACCGACGGCATCCAGGCCATGGTGCGCGGTTTCGGCTGGGCGAGCTTCAGTTTCGCACTCGCCAGCGACCGGCACTATGCGATCTACGCGGTGATCATCACCGGTGTCTGGCAGGCCTCGGGCTTTGCCATGGCGCTGTTCCTGGCCGGCCTGCGCTCGGTGGATCAGGACCTCGTCAAGGCCGCGCAGATCGACGGCGCATCGACGTTCCGCATCTATCGCAAGGTGCTTCTGCCAACCATTGCGCCGATCTTCCTGGCGGTCGCCGTCATCCAGATCCAGTTCGCCATCAAGACCTTCGACCTCGTGGCGGCCCTGACCAAAGGCGGCCCGGGGATCTCGACCACCTTCCCCGCCATCTACGTCTATGACCTGATGTTCCAACGCGGCCAGATCGGCGAAGGTGCGGCCGCCGCCATCATGATGCTTGCCGCTGTTGCCGTGGTGCTGGTGCCCTATTCATTCTGGGTGGTCTGGCGCCGGCGCAAGGAAGCCGGCCATGGCTGACGTCTCCCTGGACCAGTCGCTCGACCGTCGCGCTGCCGCAGTCGCGTCGCGCCGGCATTTTCTCACCCGCTTCGCCATCTATGGGCTGCTGGTCGTCTTCGCGGCGATCTACCTGGTCCCGTTGCTGGTGGTGGTGCTGAATTCATTCCGCGACCAGCAGGAGATCGCGCGCAACGGGTTGATCTCGCTGCCGCGCAGCTTCCGCCTCGATGCCTGGGGCCAGGCCTGGAGCACCTATTGCATCGGCGGCACCTGCGAGGGCATGCAGCGCAACTTCTACAACTCCCTGAAGATGACGATCCCGGCCACGATCATCTCGACGGCGGTCGGCGCGATGAACGGTTACATCCTGTCGAAATGGCGCTTCAGGGGTTCGGAAGCTTTGTTCACCTGCATGCTGCTCGGCGTCTTCATTCCGGGCCAGATTTCGTTGATGCCGTGGGCGTTCATCCTCGGCAATCTCGGCCTCAGCAATTCGGTCTACGGGCTCGTCCTCATCCACGTCATCCAGGGCATTTCGTTCACCACTTTGTTTTGCCGCAACTACTACGTCAGCATCCCCGACGACCTGATCAAGGCGGCGCGCATCGACGGCGCCGGCTTCTGGCGCATCTTCCGCAAGATCATTCTGCCGCTCTCCTCACCGATCCTGATCGTCACGGTGATCTGGCAGTTCACCGGCATCTGGAACGAATATCTGTTCGGCGTCGTCTTCACCTCCGGGCAGCAACAGCCGATCACGGCAGCGCTCGTCGCGCTGACGGCAAGCGGCACCAATGTGCGCGCCTACGATGTCATGAGCGCCGCCGTGCTGATCGGCGCGCTGCCGCCGGTGCTGATCTATCTCTTCGGCGGCAAGTATTTTGTGCGCGGCCTGACGCAAGGTGCCATCAAATGAGGCGCGATCAAGTGAAGGGCATCGCATGTCGACATTGACCATCCGATCGCTGCGCAAGAACTACGGTGCGGTCGAGGTGCTGAAGGGCGTCGATCTCGAGGCGCAGGACGGCGAGTTCATCGCGCTGGTCGGACCCTCCGGCTGCGGCAAGTCCACTCTGCTGGCGATGATCGCCGGGCTTGAAACCGTTACCTCCGGCGAGATCCGCATCGACGGGCGGCTGGTCAATTCGGTGCCGCCGAAGGACCGCGACATCGCCATGGTGTTCCAGTCCTACGCGCTCTACCCGACGATGACGGTGCGCGAGAACATCACCTTCGGCATGGAAAGCCGCCGCGTCCCGAAGCCGCAGCAGGACGAGGCCGTCAGTCGAGTTGCTGCCTTCCTGCAGATCGAGCCGTTGCTTGGCCGCAAGCCCGGACAGCTCTCGGGCGGCCAGCGCCAGCGCGTCGCCATGGGCCGGGCGCTGGTTCGCGATCCCAAACTGTTCCTGTTCGACGAGCCGCTCTCCAATCTCGATGCCAAGCTGCGCGTCGACATGCGCACCGAAATCAAGAAGCTGCATCACCGCGTCGGCAAGACCACCGTCTACGTCACCCACGACCAGGTCGAGGCGATGACGCTGGCGTCGCGCATCGCCGTGATGCATCAGGGCGAGGTCCAGCAATTCGACGATCCCGCCACGATCTACAACCGTCCGGCCAACATGTTCGTCGCCGGCTTCATGGGGTCGCCGGCGATGAATTTTTTGGCCGCGGAACTGAACCAGGAAGACGGCCGCCCGACTGTCGTCCTGCAGACCGCCGACGGCAAGACGGCCAGCCTGCCGATCGTCCAGGCGCTCCCATCCGACACGCCGCGACAGCTTGTGCTCGGCATCCGTCCCGAGCACATCTACCGCTTCGATCCCGACCTCGCGCGCCGCAAGCCGGGCATCGCGCAGATCGATGCAGTGGTCGAACTGGTCGAGCCGACAGGCGCGGAGACCATGGCCGTCCTGCGCCTGGGCGGCAAGGAGATCACCGGCCGTTTCGACCCCGACGGCACGCCGCTTATGGGCGAGACGGTGACGCTCGGCATCGACATGGCGCGTGCCTGCCTGTTCGACCCGACGACCCAACGCCTGATCTGATCTGACCCGATCTGACCGAAGCTTGATCTGAAAAGAGTTCCGCCTTGTCCTTCGCCACCTATCCGAGCCTGTCCGAGCGTGTCGTGCTGATCACCGGCGGTGCGTCGGGCATCGGCGCCGACACGGTCCGCGCCTTCTGCGCCAATGGCGCGCGCGTCGCGTTTCTCGATCTGCAGCAGGAGGCCGGCGAGCAGCTTGCCCGCGACCTCGCCGCCACGGCAGCGCATCCGCCCCTGTTCCTGCGCTGCGACGTGACCGATATCTCTGCCCTGCAGGCCGCGATCGGCACGGTGCGCGACCGCCTGGGGCCTGTCGCGGTGCTGGTCAACAACGCCGCCGACGACAATCGCCTCTCCGTCGCCGACGTGACGCAGGAATACTGGGACCACGCCCAGGATGTGAACCTCAGGCACCACTTCTTTGCCGCCCAGGCCGTGCATCCGCACATGCAGGAATTGGGCTTTGGTTCGATCGTCAATTTTTCCTCGATCGCCTGGCGTTTCGGCGCGTCAGAGATGGCGCCCTATGCGGCGGCCAAGGCTGCGGTGGTCGGGCTGACCTTCGCGCTGGCGCGGGCGTTTGGCCCCGACAACATCCGCGTCAACGCCATCGAGCCGGGCGCCGTCATCACCGACCGGCAGCGGGAGCTTTGGTACAAGACCCAAGGTTCGGTCGACCAGGTCGTGCAGCGCCAGGTGATCCGCAAGGTTCTGCTCGGCGAGGAGATCGCGCGCACGGTGCTGTTCCTCGCCGCCGACGACAGCCGCATGATCACCAAGCAGTCGATCACCGTGGATGCCGGCCTGAGATGACCACACCTGACTCAAAGGATCGCTTCATGCTCGAGGTCGGCCTGAACCCCTACGGCCTGACCTATCATCTCGGCCTCCAGGGCCGCGGCACGCCACGCGCCAATCCTAGACCTGCGGGGCTCGATGGTTTCATCGCGCTCGCGACCGATCTCGGCGCGCGCGTGCTGGAGATCTGGGTGCCATGGCTGACCGAGCTTTCCGACGACGCGGTGATCGCGCTGCGCGAACGGCTCGCCGGTATTGGCATCGCGCCGGTCGTCAGCGGCGGCCTGCTGGTGGGCGAGCCGCTCGACGATGCGTTTCGGGCCGCGCGCCTGCTCAAAGCCAAAATCATCCGGACGGCGCTGACGCCGGTTCTCTGCGGTGACCGCAACGCCGCCGGCGAAAAATGGAGCGAGTACGTCGGCATCATTCGAGAGCGATTGGTGGAATGGGGTCCCCGCGCGAATGCCGAAGGGTATGTCCTTGCGATCGAAAACCACCAGGACTTTACCAGCCGGGAACTCGTCGATTTCTGCGCCCTCGGTGGTGACAGTGTGGGCGTCACCTTCGACACCGGCAACACGTTCCCGGTCGGCGAAGCGCCGCTCGATTTTACGAAGGTGATCGCCCCCTATGTCCGCCATGTCCACCTCAAGGATTATCGCGTGCAGTTCACGACCGAAGGTTACCGGCTGATCCGCTGCGCCATCGGCGACGGTGCGGTACCGTTTGCCGAGCTGTTCGCAATTCTTGGCCAGCACCACGATCGCCTGACCGCCGTTCTCGAACCGGGCGCCTTGGAGGCCCGGCATGTCCGCTATCTCAGCGACGACTGGTGGCGCGGCTATCCGCAGAAGACGGCACGCGAATTTGCCGCCTGCCTGGCGGCCGCGCAGCGCAACCGGCTGCCCGACGATGCCGACTACCGCACGCCTTGGGAGCGCGAAGCCGACGTCTCACTGGTTTCCTATGAGCTCGACATGATCCGGCGCAGCGCCGCCAACATGCGCAAACTGATGGAGAATATCCGATGACGGCACGTGAACTCGATGGATTGACCGCCTTCGTAACCGGCTCCGGCCGTGGCCTCGGCCGCGTGATGGCCGAGCGCCTGGCCGAACTCGGCGCCAATGTCGCGATCCACGACATGGACGAGGAAGCGCCGGCCAAATATGGCGAGTTCGCCAATCTGAGCGAAGTGGTCGAGCGCCTGAAGCGGCACGGCACGGAGGTGACGTCGGTGACCGGCAACATTGGCGACCAGAAGGCGGTGGCCGCGATGAAGCGCAAGATCGAGGCCGATCTCGGTGACGTGCATGTGCTGGTCAATTGCGCCGGCGGCGACATCGGCGCCAAGGGCGGCAAGCCGAACCCGAACAACGCCCTCGACATCGAACTGGACGACATCCGCGTGCTCACCGAGAACAATCTGATCGGCACGATGCTGGTCTGCCAAGCCTTCGTGCCGCCGATGAAGCAGCGCGGCGGCGGCTCCGTCATCAACATCGCCTCCGCGGCGGCACATCTCGGCTGCTCGCCCGAGGTCGTTTACTCCACCTTGAAGGCCGCGGTCGTGCATTACACGCGCTGTCTCGCCAAGGAACTGATCGACGACGGCGTGCGCATCAACGCGGTCAGCCCAGGCGCCACCAAGACGGCACGCTTCCAGGCGACCCGCGTGGTCGATCCCGAGCGCATGGACTCGAGCAAGAAGTCGCTGAACCGCTATGCCGAGCCGGAGGAGATCGCCGAGGCGGTGGCGTTTCTGGCTGGCCCGCGGGCGCGGTTTATCAACGGGCAGGTGCTGCGGGTGGATGGCGGGTTTACGATTTTTCCGGGGTGATGGGGCGGGCCTCGAATTTCAATTTCGGGGCCGAAAGCGGAAGTGCCGTTTTCGGGATTCCTGGGTTAAATTGCCCCCTCACGCCTCGAGCTTTTCGCAGCGTCAAAACGGCTGTGGAGGGATTGGCAGGCTATACCGCTGACGAAGCGCACATGTGACGCACCGAGGATAAGTAACCCCGCTTGGTCACGAGGGCGCTGCCGACCGGTTGGTCGAAACTGGCGCTGGTACTCGCTATTCACGAAATTGCCGATCACCCTGACGAGGTCCACTAAGCAATGGTGAACGTCATTTCTGAAGTCGCAAGCAACTCGGCCGCCCTACTCCATTGAGGTCAGCCATGCCTTCGCGGAGCCGACGCAATCTCTGCTGGAGCCTGCATGCTTCTTCAGGCGCAAGCGCTGTGTCTCAGTGCGGCATGAATCCTTTTCTCAGCCAAGCCAATATCTTGCTCCCATTGAGAACCCTGCGGACACGCCCGGCGGCCCAGCCAGCCTGCATGGTGGCGCCGGTGTGGCAACTGCAGACGATCTCATGCAACTGCCAATCGGAGAGTTCGAAGAAGCGTCTGGCTTCCCCGTAGGTATCCGATTGCATGCCCGATGCACGCAGCAGTGGATCGTCAAAGGCGACACTAATCGCCGATCCGACCGCGCGCGCTTCTCCGCGGACAGAGGGATGCAGATGCTCAGTCCCGGTGAGAGCCACAAGGGAGCGCGTCGGATTTCGATAGAGCAGTTCCGCCCACCGCTCTATCCGTTGCGTCCTTGTAGCCAGCAGAGCCGGCGATAGTGGACTGATGTCCGCGACTGACTGGAGTTGATCGAGTGTCTGGTGCTTCATGACTGCCTCCTGTTGGTCGTTCCAATCCCTAGGCCTTTGCTGCAGGATTGGCTCACACGCTAAGCCGCCTCGTAAAGGAGCGGCGGCCGATCAGGTGTTGCCACCAATCGCCCACAGGCACCGCGCGGCGGCATCTGCAGCGACACCAACTGCATTCCTTCGCCAATGTTCCAGCGGGATGAAAAAAACTGTGCGGCCGGCCGACCCGACGGATCCGGCTGGCGCACGCAGGATCCTGAACTGCTGGACGATGATGACGCAGGCCTGGAAAGGCGGCTAGGTTGGACCTTGCTTTTCAGGCTTGACCATGATGTTTCACTACCCGCTCGGTCATCGCGGGAAGGCCAGGAGCAGAGCCGCTGGCAACGGTGAGTTGCGGACCAGGGCGGGCGGTGGTGGACGACGCCCTTGGGCCGCCAGGTCACTGAAGGAGCAACCGAAGCGGCGCTTCGGGCGTAAAAGCGATGTCCTTGTAGGTCTGCAATGTCTGCTTATGGAGGAACGGCGGCAAGGCCTCTTTGACCGGCATGGGGCGCATTGCTGACCGGCAGATTTTCGGCCGACAGCAGACCCTCTGCTGCTTGGGTACCCAGCACGCAAGCTGACATGTGAGACCTCGGTGCGAAGGCCGGGACCAGGCCCACTGCGAACGTACGTGTTGGTTCGCATGTTGGCGCTGAAGCGCCTTATCGTTCAGCCTCGCGGCACATAGATCATATGCACCGTATCGTCATCGATCAATGTGCTCGACACCAGTTGCAGCGGAGGCCTTGCCTCGTGGAAGAAAGGCTTGCCCTTGCCGAGCACGAACGGCCTCACGTGCAGGTGATATTCCTCAATCAGGCCCAGCCCGGTCATAAGACCGGCCAGTTCCGGACCGGAAACGCTCAGGATACCCTCCGTGCGGGCCGCGATCTCGCGAATCTGCGCTTCAATATCGCCGGAGATGAGGGTGGCGTTCGGGCCGACCCGTGAAAGTGTGCGCGAAACGACCCATTTGGGCAGCTTGCGCCAGAGTGTCGCGAACTGGCGAAGCGAAGCATCCCATTCCGCGTGATCATCGTCCCAATAGCGCATGACCTCGTACATCCGGCGGCCATACACAGCGCCGGCATGGTTGCGAATCGTCTCGATCCAGTACTCGAAGTGCTTCTGGCTTGGTGCGCCCATGACCAGATTTCCGGCAAGGTCATCGACATAGCCATCGATGGAAACGTTCATTCCCAAGATAAGTTTGCCCAAAAGCAGCGCCTTCACCTAGTGGGTCCACGGACCAACCGCTTGCAATGCAAGCGGTCAGAGGCTATCGCAACTGATTGCAAATCGCAAGCAGCATGGAAGGAAGCGTTCGTGCCGCAAACGAGCCCTGCCTTGTCCCATCAACCCTGCACTTGAACAGCTGGGTGATCCGTCCCCGCTACCGCCATCTAGGCCTGCCTTCCCGAATCAAGCTGCACCCCAAGTCGCTCGTTCCGTCTCCACCGCACCACGGCGCGATAGCTGGTATGATCTACCGGCACGTGAAGCACGAAACGGTCGGGGATTGCGATATCGGCCTTCACCCGTAGCTCCGCGCCATGGGCGTGCTGGTTACAAACCAGACAATTGATACTGGCGTCGCCAACGCGGATTGTCGCTTCCTTCAGAACAAGATCACGGATATGCGACCGTCGCTCTATCGGTGGGTCAGTCGGCATTGCCTTATCCCTCTGATGTGTCGACCTGAAACTCTTCTGAACCCGGAATGGAAAGCGCACTACCGGCCCAGCGGTTGCCTCGAAAGACTGACGAGCTCGGCTTCGTCGACCACGCCGGCCATATAGTTCGCGATAATCCGGGATGCGATGGCGTCGCGTGCTTCGGGCGACTGACCGTCGCGCTTAAGCTGCTCGAATACACGGCCCAACAGCTCGAGTTCGGATGGCTGCAAAACGCCGGCCTCGGTGGCTTTGCGTCGAATGGGCATTTGTGATCCTCCACTACGGTCAACAACATACGACCGCGGCAGGGAAACTCAACTCACCTGTCGAGGGCGCCGCGCGGGCGGCGCCGACCACAAATCCCGTTTACCCGAGCGGGGAGTTTTTCACTCAAAGCCACAGTGATCTGGCGTCCATACAAAGCCCGCCAGCAAAGCCGGCGGGCGCAATAGTCATAAGATACGCCGCTAGAACCAGCTTCGGTCGCGTTCCTGGCTTTGCCCGAGCAGCATGCCGATCAACAACCCGGCAATGCCGCCAAGCACGAAAGCGCTGCTGATGGTGCCGGGATTTTGCTGGACGGCTTCGGACACCGTCTGCGCCTGCGATCTCAGCTGCTGCGTTGCCCGTGCCGCGCGCTCGGTCGCGCTGCCGTACCAGCCGCCGGCTTCGCCGACGGCATCTTCTGCGCGGTCGGCAAGCGTCCGGTTGATCTTGCTGATCTCGCGCTTCAGCGATGCGACCTGCTTCTCCAGGGCCTCCTGGGCCTCTCGGGCGGACATCTTCGGGGTGTCCTTGGGGGTGTCCTTCGCGGTGCCCTTCGGGGTGTCGTTGTCGGCCATGGCTGTTCCTTTCGTTGAGGCAGGGGGAACGGCCAACGGACAAGGATGGTTCCGCTGCCTGCGCTCACAGTCATTCACCCGGCCGGCCGCCAACTTTGGGAACACTCTCCCGATCCAACGGTTGTGGCTGATGGAGGGCACGCATTTGTCGAATCGATCGAGCCATGCTGAAACGCTGCGGACGGTCTCCGATCTGCTACACCGCGCCCGCCTTGTCATTCGCGACGGCGGCCATGCGGCGGCGATGTTCGAAATAGACACGCTGCTGCAGGTCGCCCAGACAGAGGTTGCGCGCCGCCTCGAACGCAACGATCGCTGAACCTCGATAGGCCACCGCGGGCACTATTCATTGCGGGCGGCGAAGGCCTCGTTTCCCTTTGCGATGGACTTGCAAGGCGCCCATCGAGCGGGTCGCCGTCCGAGCCACGCGTCGACATCGCAAAGGCGCAAAATCCGAGGATGAGGGGCCATCATCGCGGCATCGACCCTCCCGGTTATAACGCTTGGGCGGCGGAACAAAGCTTGGCCGCACTGGTTAGGCTCACAGCACGATGTGTGCCCCAACGAGGATCTCTGTCCATGAAAACACGTGTTCTTCTAGCTTCGCTGGCCACCGCCACAGCCATGGTCTTCGCCCTGCCCGCCTTTGCCGCCGACAGTGCTCAGGACTTTGTCGACAAGGCTGCCATCGGCGGCCTGTTCGAAGTGGATTCCAGCAAGATCGCAGAAGGCAAGGCCCAGGATCAAGGCGTTAAGGATTTCGCCAAGAAGATGATCGACGATCACGGCGCCGCCAACGCCAAGCTTGCGACCATCGCCGGCGAACAGAAGCTGAAAGTGCCGACGGAGTTGGACGCCAAGCACAAGGCCGATCTGGAGGCTCTGCAGAATGCCAACGATGCCGTCGACAAGCCCTATTTCCAGATGCAGCGCGATGCGCATTCGGAGGCGGTCACGCTGTTCGAGAGCTATGCCAAGGACGGCGACAACGCGCAGTTGAAGACCTTCGCCTCCGAGACCTTGCCGACGCTCAAAATGCATCAGGAAATGGTCGAGAAGATCGCTTCCGCCGACAATGCATCGTCGACCACCAGCTCCACCACCCCTGCCGTGAGCACGACCGACACCACCAATCCGGCCGCCCCGGTCCCGGGTGCCAACAGCTTCACCGAGGATCAGGCCAAGAGCCGCATTCAGGATGCCGGCTTCTCCGGCGTGTCCAAGCTAACCAAAGACGACCAGGGCATCTGGCGCGGTCAGGCCACCAAGGATGGCAAGACCACGACCGTGGCGCTCGATTATCAGGGCAACGTCGTTGCCGGCGCCAACTGAACCTCTGAACCAGATCGAGGAGATCAAGACCATGAAAACCGTAACCGGACTTTTCGACAACTACGATGACGCCTCCGATGCCGTCGGCGAACTGGAGGCAATCGGCGTGCCGCAGGCCGACATCAGCATCGTCGCCAACAATTCGGACGACTGGTACGACGACGGCGACACTTCCAACGCCGCCGAGGATGCAGCCGGGGGCGCCGGTCTCGGAGCCGTCATTGGCGGCGCCGGAGGGCTTCTGACAGGGCTCGGCATCATGGCCATTCCTGGCGTCGGTCCTGTCGTGGCCGCAGGATGGCTGGCCGCCACCGCGGTCGGCGCCGTTGGCGGCGCGGTCGTCGGTGGCGCTGCCGGTGGCATCGTCGGGGCGCTGACCGAGTCAGGCGTCCCCGAAAGGGATGCGCATGTCTATGCGGAGGGCGTTCGCCGCGGTGGCACGATGGTGACGGCCAGGGTCAGCGACGAACTCGCCGACGAGGCAGAGCGTATTCTTGGCGAATCCAACTCGGTCGATCTGCAAGACCGCCGACGCGCCTATGAAGCCGGGGGCTGGACCGGCTTCGATGCCAATGCCGACCCCTACACCGACATCGAGGCCGAGCGCGACAGAACGCGCAACGCCAGCCCACTCTGATCATCGAGCCCCGTCGCCGTACGGCGGCGGGGCCGAAGGTGCTGTCGGCGCACTGAAAGCGACGTTCAGATTCGGCCATAAGGGGCGGGTTCTCATCGGACCTGCCCCTTTTCGCTGTTGCCTTGGCTTGACCGGCTCTCGCCGTGTTAACGTCGAACCAACCCAGCCCCAGGAAAGCATGAGCCCGTCCCCGCAACTGATTGCCGAATGGCCGTTGTCGCCGTCAGCGACACTCGGGTCCGCCGCGCGCTCCAAGGGGATCGAACGTGAAGTCAGAGCCCGGCTGCCATGGGCAGTCAGGAAGCACGTCAAGGCCGAGACGGGCCGCATCGCATTGCGAATGTCGAGATCCGAAGCGGAAGCGTTCAAGGCCGCCTCTGCCAGTATCTCCAAAACACTGGAGGGAGTGGAAGCGCTGCCTGTGCTTCCACGCGAGGTCGAGGATATCCTTACGATCTCTTCGCGCGAGCGCCACAAATGGCTCAAGGACGGTCGGCTGCAAAGCACCGGCACACGCACCGTCAAGATGCGTGGGCGATCAAAGTCTGTCACCTTCCACGTTTTCGACCCGCGCCACATCGAGGACGTCCTGGACCGCGATCTGGCAACCGTCTGGAGAGAGCAGGATGTCCAGGAGGTCGCCGAGAACAGGCGGCGCGGCGCGGGCAAGGCCGCGCTGACGCGCGCGGGAAAGGGCACCGGGCAGGCTCGCACTGCGAGGAACGCCCGGGACACGGATGGCCCGCCGCCCGGACTGAAGGGCTGGGATGCGTTCGAGGACGAAGGCCTGCTGCGATAATGATGCTGGCGCTTGCCCTTGTCCTTTGTGCGGGGGGAGCCTCAGCCTCAGCGCATCAATCCCGCTGCCCGCAGCGCGTCCTCGATGACCTTGGTAATCCCGCCCGCCGGACCGCCTGGCGGATTGACAGGCTCCGGGGCCGGATCGACACGGACAGCTCGCGGTTTTTCCTTCAGCGAGAAAGGCTGCAATGCAGTGCCTGAAGCGGCCTTGGCTTTCGCCGTGCGTCGTACCTCTGGCTTCGTCAGCCCCCAGAAACGGGCGATGTGGCGCGTCGAGGAAATCCCGACATCCAACATGAACGGCCCTGCTTTGCCGAGAGCATTGTCGCCGCTCGCCTGCAATGGTGTGCCATGGCCCATGCCGGCAATGCTGTATGCCTCGACCACGTCGCGGCCTTTGCCATCGGACCAGACTTTTCGGCTCTGACCGTCGACCTTTTCCGTGCGTGTCGGTGCTTGAGCGAGGCCGTGCACGCCCTGCCATTGCGCCAGCACCGCGTCGGCATTGGAAGGCACCACGGTCGTATCGGCCGAGCCCTGCCAGACCGAAATCCTCGGCCACGGCCCCTTGTGCGGCGAGGCCTCCCGCAAAAGACGCTGCAGGTCGCTTCTGGACGGGCCGCCATGGCCACGCATGCGGTCGAAGGCTTCGGGGATGGTCGAGGCGCTGCCATAGGCAAGCCCGGCAATGATCGCGCCACCGGCAAACACGTCCGGGTAGGTCGCCAACATCACCGCCGCCATGGCGCCGCCAGCGGAAAGGCCGGTGACGAATATCCGCTTGCGGTCGAGACCGTGAGTGACCACCGCCGCCTCGATCATCTGGCGGATGGACAGCGCCTCGCCGCTGTCGCGGCTTATATCGCCTGGCACGAACCAGTTGAAGCAAAGATTGGCGTTGTTGGCGCGCTGCTGCTCGGGGAAAAGCACGGCAAAACCCTGATCGGCAGCAAGTTCGGTCCAGCCGGAACCATGGTCGTAGCCGGCGGCAGTCTGGGTACAGCCATGCAGCACCACGACCAGCGCCGCCTGCTTCGGCAGGTTTTCAGGAAGATAAAGCCGCGCACGCAAGGCGCCCGGATTGGACCCGAACCCTGTTATCTCGGACAGGTGATCTTCCTTGCTCTGTCCTGCACCGGCTGGCCGGCGGCGCATCGCGCTCAGCCGGGCGATCGTATCGGATATGTCTCGCAAATTGGTATCCTTGCGCGCCGGAATGGGCAGACTCGTGCACACAACGCACACGCAGCAATATCGTTGCTGCACTGCACAATAACAAGCGGCACGGCCGATTAAATGACCGGTGGATCACAGGAGCCGCTGCACAGCTTGTAACGACGAGCGCAATTTTGCCCCGGCTGACCTCTGGTCAGTCAGCCGGTCGAGGGCGGCAGGCGCTGGCTCACCAGCGCTGATGCACGTAGGGCTTGATGTTCTCATCGTAGACCGCCTTCACCTTGGCCATCAACTCGGAGGATAACGGCGCAAGCTCAGCCGCTTCCGCATTGGAAACCGCCTGCGCCGGATTGCGGGCGCCGGGGATGACAACCGTCACCGCGTCGAACATCAGGATCCAGCGCAGCGCGAATTTCGCCATGGTGGTGTCGCCTGACACCAGCGGCCGCACCTTCTCGACCGCCCCCAGCCCGACCTCATAGGGCACGCCCGAAAACGTCTCGCCGACATCGAAGGCTTCGCCATTCCTGTTGAACAGGCGATGGTCGGTGGTCTCGAACTTGGTGTCCGTCCTGAACTTGCCGGACAGCAGGCCGCTGGCCAGCGGCACGCGGGCGATGACGGCGACATCGTTCTTCTTCGCCTGGTCGAAGAACAGCTCGGCCGGGCGCTGGCGAAAGGCGTTGAAGATGATCTGCACGCTGACGACACCGGGATATTGCATCGCCTTCAGCGCCTCTTCGACGCGCTCGACGCTGACGCCGTAATTGCGGATCTTGCCCTGCTCGGTGAGCTTGTCGAGACGCTCGAACACCTCCGGATGATAGTAGAGATCGGTCGGCGGGCAATGCAGCTGCACCAGGTCGAGCGTGTCGGTCTCGAGGTATTTCAGGCTGCGGTCGATCCAGCCGGTGAGGTTCTCGACGCTGTAGCCCTCGACCGTCTGCTTCGGCAGCCGCCGTCCGGCCTTGGTGGCGATGAACGGGCGCGCGCCACCGCGTTCCTTCATCACCCGTGCGATCAGCTTTTCCGAACGGCCGTCGCCATAGACGTCGGCGGTGTCGAGGAAGCTGACGCCGGCATCGAGCGCGGCATGCAGGGCGGCCACCGCATCGTCGTCATTGACCTCGCCCCAGGCTGCGCCGATTGCCCAGGCGCCGAAGCCGATCTCGCTGACTGATCTGCCGGTACGGCCAAATTTCCGTGAATGCATTTCGCTGTTCCTGACTTGCGGCTTCGCCGGCAATGCCGGCTCCATGATTGCGATTTTTCGGGGAGCCTCATACCGCACGGCAACGCGATTGACATCCCTCTTCCCTGGATTTACCAGATCACTGGGTTGTATGACAACCCGGTAAGATTGCAACGATTTCGAGCCGGGAGGAACATGTCGCTGATTCGCGAACTCGATCTCCGACGGGGTCGCCGGATGAGCAGTCCGTCAACCGTGGTTGGCCCCCTAATCGTGAACAGCCTTGTTGCGCAGATCCTCGAAGCGGGCATAGCTTTTGGTCAGATGGCTGCGCATGGCGCGGCGCGCGGCGTTGACGTCCCTGGCTTCGATGGCCCCGAGAATGGCGCGATGCTCGCGCTGCATGCGGTCGAGATATTTTTCCCGCTCGGCCTCCGTCATGCGGTCGAGCCGCGTCCAATGGCGCGGGACCATGGCGCTGCCGAACGTGTCGAACAGCCGGGTGAAATTCGGGTTCTGCGTCGCGGCGAGAATGGCGCGGTGGAAGCCGAAATCCTCTTCCGAGCCGGAGCCGCCGGCACGCACCGCCGCCTCCAGCGCGTCGAGCCGCGCGCTCATCTGTTGAAGCGCCGCCTCGCTGCGCCGTTGGGCCGCAAGGCCGGTCGCTTCCACCTCGATGCCCATGCGCAGTTCGAGCACGCGCAGCACCTCGTCGATCGATTCGAGATCGTCGGGCAGCACGGAAAACGTCTTCGGCGGCGGATCCTTGGCGACGAAGGCGCCGAGCCCCTGGCGCGTGGTGATCAGCCCGCGCGCACGCAGCGCCGCCAGCGCCTCGCGCACCACGGTGCGGCTGACGCCTGTGGCAGCAACAATCTCCTGCTCGGTCGGCAGCCGCTGCCCCGGCGCAAGGTCACCGGATTCGATCTGCGCAATCAGCGTGTTGACCAGACCCGTCCGCAGGTTGGGCGCCTGCGGTATGGCGTCGAAAGTCATGGGCTCCGCCATCAGCGCGACTCCGGTTCGATTCTTGTTCAAAGGATTGCATCGACAGGTGCTCGCCGCAAGGTGACGAAAGGTGAGCCCGCCGGTGTGGGTCCAAGGAGAATTACATGAAAAAACCCGAGGATTGCATGAAAGAACGCATCGGCTTCATCGGCCTGGGCAGTATGGGCGCCGGCATGGCCGACAATCTGCTGCGCAAGGGCTGGCCGCTGACGGTGCATGTCCACCGCAGCCGCACGGCCGCCGACCGGCTGATCGCCGCCGGCGCCACCGAAGCGCCAAGCCCGCGCGCGCTCGCCACCGCGAGCGACATCGTCATCCTGTGCGTCACCGGTTCGCGCGAGGTCGAAGCGCTGGTCAAGGGCGCAGACGGGCTTGCTGCGGCCAAGACGCCGCTGCTGATCATCGACTGCTCGACCTCCAATCCGTCATCGACGACAGCGCTTGCCGCCGACGTCGCGGAGCAGGGGATGACGCTGATGGACGCGCCGCTGGCGCGCACGCCCAAGGAAGCCACCGAGGGCAAGCTCGACGTCATGGTCGGCGGCCCGGCCGAAATCGTCGCCCGAGCGCGGCCGGTGCTCGAGGCCTTCGCCGCGCGAATCGTCCACACCGGCCCGACCGGCAGCGGCCACACCATGAAGTTGCTCAACAATTTCGTCTCGATGGGCTATTCCGCGATCTACTCGGAAGCGCTGAGCCTCGGCGCCAAGGCCGGCCTGACGCCGCAGGTCTTCAACAGCGTCATCTCCGGCAGCCGCATGGATTGCGGCTTCTACCAGGCCTTCTTCGATTTCGTCCTCAACCGCAACGAAAACGCCCAGCGCTTCGCCATCGCCAATGCGCTGAAGGACATGACCTACCTCGCCTCCTTCGCCCAGGCCACCGGCATCGCCAACCCGATCGGCGCCGCGGTGCGCAATGGGTTCGCCACGGCAGTCACCACCGGCCACGGCGAGAAGTTCGTGCCGGCGCTGTCGGATATTGTGGCGGGGCTGAATGGGGTGTCGCTGGTGGAGGCGGCGGAGTAAAACCTCGTACGGCGCTCCCCAAATCGGGCGCTTTCTGGTAGCAGCGGAGGCGATGCACAAGACCATCGTCGGTCCGTTCCTAGCGTACCCGAGTGAGCACTACCGCGCGCTTCGTGAGGTCCACGAACCGCTGTTGAAGCGATTGTGACAAGAAGGCTGAGTTCATCCAATGGAACGGGACAGGATCGGTGCAACTGCGTGAGAAGCCGTCGAGCTAACAAGCGCGTTGCGCTAGCCCACAAACCACGTCAGCCCCAGAAGCAACATGCCGAACGCGACCACACAGTCGAGAATCCTCACCTGCCGAACACCAATTAGAGCCAGCCCGGTGCCAAGAAGCCCGCCGATCGTTCCCGTAAGTATCAACTGGGTCATGCTGCCTCCGACATTCGAACCGTAGCATAATGCCCGTAACATGCCCAGCGCAGCGCGGGAATCTCAGGTGTAGCTGCTACCTATTACCGAATTTTTTCCGGGCCGCGACCTCTGCGATAGCGATTCCTCGCCCTCATAATGGGGAGAGGTGGCTCGGCGAAACCGAGACGGAGAGGAGGCCAGCGCTGACATGTGCTATGGGCGCGATTGAGGGCGCGGGCCGAAACCGCTATCCCGAAACCTCCTTGCGGAGAAACCTTCCACAGTCATGAATTGCCCGCGCCCAGCACCGATCCATCCATGCCAAACCGCAAGATCGGTCGAGCGCGACATCTCCAAGAGCGCCTATCTGGTGTCGCCACGCAGGACGAGACGTTGATGACGGCACTTGAAAACTACCAAGCCCGGATGCAGCGGGTGCTGGATCACATAGACCAGCATCTGGACGACGATCTGGGCCTGGAATCCTTGAGCGGCGTCGCGGCGTTCTCGAAATACCATTTCCACCGGCAGTTTACGTCCACCTTCGGCTTGTCCGTGCATCGCTATGTCCAGCTCACCCGCCTGAAGCGCGCTTCCTACAGGCTTGCCGAGAGCGACGCCCAAAGCGTCACCGACATAGCGATGGATGCCGGCTACGACGCACCGGATGCCTTCGCCCGCGCCTTTCGGCAACGGTTCGGACAATCGCCTTCGTCGTTCCGGAAGTCTCCCGACTGGGGGGCGTGGCTCATGGCCTTCGGGCCGCTCGACAAAGCAAGGACCACGCTCATGCAGATAATCTTCGAACCCGACGACGTAATGATCCGCGAAGTGCCGCCGACGCCGGTGGCGATCATGGAGCATCGCGGCGACCGGGCGACGCTCCAGGACACCATCCAGCGCTTCATCGCCTGGCGCAAGGCGGCCGGCCTCTCGCCCGAGACAAGCCCGACCTTCAACATCTTCCGTTCCGAAAGGGAGCCGGCGAACCCGGCCGATTACAGCATGGACATCTGTGCCGGAACCGACCTGCCGGTAGAAGGCGGGCCGATCGAGGACGCACAGATGAAGGCCGGAATCATCCCCGGCGGACGCTGCGCGGTGCTGCGCTACCCCGGCAACACCAACAATCTCGAGCCGGCCGCGCTTTACCTCTATCAGGAGTGGCTTCCGGCCAGCGGCGAGGAAGCACGCGACTTTCCGATCTACTGCCAACGGCACTTTTCGTCGAACGGACAGGTGCGCGAAGTGGTGCTTGAGCTGTTTCTGCCGCTGAAATAGTGGGGGGGCCGGCGGCCTATCTCCGGCCCTGAGCTGGTTGAGCCGACGACCGTGTGAAATCTGATATGGCGCTCCCCCACTCCGTCTCGGCTTCGCCGAGCCACCTCTACCCCCACATTCGTGGGGGAGAGGAAACCCAAGCTTTTGAAGGGCTGCGATCTCGGAATTGGCATTTCCTCATCCCCCATGAAATGGGGGGTCCGAAGGACGGGCGAGACCCGTGGCTCGCCCCGGCAAGGTGGCTCGGCGAAGCCGAGACGGAGTGGGGGTCAGCGCTGCCATAGGCGATTGGCCCAGCGCGCGGATAAGGCAAGGCTATCCCTAAGCCTGCCCGCGCACAGCCTTCCGCAACCGCGAATGCCGCACCGGAGACGCTGCCTCGGGCCCCGGCGCTATCTCCGCAGCTTCCCCCTCATGCAACCCCACCCGCAGCGCCGCGCCCGCCAGATGGTCGCGCATCGCGGCTTGCGCCCCTTCGGCGTCGCCGGCACGGATCGCTCTCAGGATGCGCTCATGTTCGCCGAGCGTGATGCAGGCCATGTCGTCCGACTTTTGCTGGTTGCCGGCGGCGAGAATGCTTTCGCGCACCCGCTCGGACACGAAGACCAGGAATTGGCCCATGTAGGAATTGCGCGTCGCCTCGGCGACGGTGCGGTGGAATTCGAGGTCGCTGCGCAGCCAGGCGACGCTGCCATAGGGGGCGGCGCGCATGCCGGACAGCGCATCGCCCATGGCTTTGAGATCGGCGTCGCTGCGCCGTTTTGCGGCAAGGGCCGCTGCCTGCACTTCGAGGATGCCACGCAGTTCGAACAGATTGCGAAACGAGTCGGCGCGCTGCAGCGTCTCATGGTCGATGGTCAGCACCGTCGGGTTGTTGCTCTCGACCACGAAGGCGCCGCGCCCCTGCTGCGACCAGATTCGGCCTTCCGAGCGCAGCCGCGCTATCGCCTCGCGCACCACGTTGCGGCTGACCCCGAAAGTGGTTGCCAGCGCCGCCTCGGTCGGCAGCTGGTCACCCGGCTTCAGCCGGCCTTGCGCGATCTCGCGCGAGATGGAACTGGCCACCAGAGTGGAGAGGTGTGGGCCGCGATTGACCTTGTCGAGTTTCAGCGTCATCGCTCACCTATAGTCGACGGCGGGTGCGGACGCCAGAATGCGGCCGTTGCTGAGAATGTGGCGCGGGTCGAATGCGTCCTTGATGCCGGCGGCGAGGTCGAGCGTCACCGGATCGATGCGTTCGAGGAACGCCTTCTGCTTGACCCGGCCGATGCCGTGCTCGGCGCTGATAGAGCCGCCATAGCGATCGACGACGGTGAAGATCTCGGCTTCCGCCTGCTCGAACAGATGTTCCATCGCCTCGGTGCCCATGCCTTCCGGCGGCACGACGTTGAGGTGGATGTTGCCGTCGCCGACATGGCCGTAGGTGACGGCCAGCGCGTCGGGCCGGGCTTTCTCCAAGGCGGCCAGCGCATCGGTGACGAAATCGGCAAGCCTGGAGATCGGCACCGACACATCGGTGCGCAGGTAGCGCCCGCCCCTGCCCTGCCGCTCGACCATGATCTCGCGGTAGAGCCACAACCGCTCACCTTGAGCCCTGGTCGAAGCGATGACGCCGTCCTCGACGATGTCCTCGACGCTGCCGAGAAACCCCAGCAGCATATTGGAGAGGTCGATCAGCCCGCCCGACGACACCTCGATCAGCACATAGGCTGGGTACGGCTTGCCGACCGGTTCGGCAAAACCCTGGCCTTCGCGCATGGTGATCTCGATGCCGCCGCGCAGGATCAGTTCGAAGGCGGTGAGCAAATCGCTGCAATCGCGCCGCGCCCTTGCATAGAGTGCCATCGCGTCCTCGACGGAACGCAGGCCAACCAGCGCGGTTTCGATCTGCGTCGGCTTGGGGAATAGTTTCAGCGCCGCCGCGGTGACGATGCCTAGCGTGCCCTCCGAGCCGATGAAGATCTGCTTCAGATCATAGCCGCGGTTGTCCTTGCGCAGCACTTTCAGCCCGTTCCAGATGCGGCCGTCGGCCAGCACCACTTCGAGGCCAAGCACCAGGTCGCGCGTCATGCCGTAGCGCAGCACGTTGAAGCCGCCGGCATTGGTGGCGACATTGCCGCCGATGCGGCAGCTGCCCTGCGCGCCGAAAGTGATCGGCAGCAGGCAGTCGCTCGCTTCGGCGGCGCGCTTGGCGTCCTCGAGAATGCAGCCGGCCTCGACCACCATGGCGAAGTCGATCGGGCTGATCGAGCGAATCCTGTTCATGCGCTCCAGCGAGATGACGATCTCGCCGCCATCCGCCGCCACTGCGGCGCCGACGAGCCCGGTCAGGCCGCCTTGCGGCACGACCGGAATGCGCTCGGCATGGCAGAACCGCATCAGCGCCGACATTTCCTCCACCGAAGAGGGCCGCGCCACCGCCAGCGGCCGGCCGAAATGATCGCCCGACCAATCTCGGCTGTAGCGCGCCAGATCCACTTCCTCGGTCAGCAGCCCGCCATTCGGCAGCAAGCCGGCCAGGGCTGCGATCTGCGATGCGGAGGGTGGCGGCACGGCATTCATGGATTGGCTCTGGGCCCCTCGGCAAAACGGCTGGACAAATACCGGCGTTGTCGTGTTATCATACAACCCTGATTGAGAACATCAAGCGAGGCTTGCCGCCAACCGTGCGATGTGGATGATCAGACCCGCAAATCACAGAATTCGGAGGACTTCCCCAATGAGCGACGCCCCGGGATTTCGCTATATGCACACCATGATCAGGGTGCTCGACCTTGACAAGTCGATCGCCTTCTACACCGAGGTGCTCGGCATGACCCTGCTGCGCCGCGACGACTACCCCGGCGGCAAGTTCACCAACGCCTTTGTCGGCTATGGCCCCGAGGACAAGGAAGCCGTCGTCGAGCTGACGCTGAACTGGGGCCGCGAGGAACCCTACGAGATCGGCACCGGCTTCGGCCATCTGGCGCTCGGCGTCAACGACATCTACGCCGTCTGCGCCGAACTGGAAAAGCGCGGCGCCAAGATCCCGCGCAAGCCCGGCCCGATGCAGCACGGCACCACCCACATCGCTTTCGTCGAAGACCCCGACGGCTACAAGATCGAGCTGATCGGCCTCGACACGATGTAATCCGATCGGGCCGGACCGCATCGGCCGCGCGCCGATGCGGTCCCGTCCTGTCCGCGCTTGCCTGGGAGGCGGGATCACTTGATGACCGCGATCTTGCTGCGGTCGATGGTGATGGCGACGGCGGCAATAAGCACCGCGCCGAACACCATGTTTTCCAGGAAAATATTGACGCCGACGAAGGTCATGCCGATGCGCACGATCGAGATGATCAGCGCGCCGACCGCCGTGCGCGCAACGCCGCCGAGCCCGCCGGTGATCGCCGTGCCGCCGACGATTACGGCGGCGATGGCCGGCAGCAGCAGCTGGTTGGCCAGCACTGGCGAACCGCTCGACAGCCTGGCTGCCAGCACGACGCCGGCGATGGCCGCGAGCATACCCGACGCGGCAAAGGCGATGATCTTGGTGCGGTCGACATTGATGCCGGCCGCCCACGCCGCCGGTTCGCCGGCGCCGACCGCGATCGCTTGCCGGCCGAAGCGCGTGTAGCGCAGCGCCAGAAAGGCGGCGATGCCGATGACCGCCGAAATCAGCACCACCACGGGAATGCCGGCGACAGTGGCGTTGATCCAGGCGGTGTTTTCGCGACCAGCCTCCTCGATGGTGATGGCGCGGCCATTGGAGACCCAGAGCGCCAGGCCGGTGACCACGCCGCCGGTGGCGAGTGTCGCGACGAAGGACGGCACGCGCAGCTTGACGTGCACGACACCGCTCAACACGCCGAAGGCGAGCCCCGACAGGATCGCCACCGGAAAGGCGGCGAGGCCGAGCGACGGCAGCAATTGCGCCAGGATGACGCTGGCCAGCGATGCCACCGCCTGGATCGACAAATCGATGCCGCCGAGCAGAATGGCGAAGGTGACGCCGGTCGCCAGGATGAACAGCACGGCGGTGTTGGCAAACAAAAGCGCCACGGTTTCGCCGGTGAGGAAGCCGGGCGCGGCGATCTCGATGATCAGCAGCAGGCCGACCAGCAGGATCAGCGGAATGGCGCCTTGCGTCCACTTGCCCTCGAAAACCTGCCTGATGGAGAACGCCTCATTCATCGGTTCACACCATTGCCCTGAGAAGATCGACCTGGTTCGGCTTGTTGCCCGGACTGGCATCGAAGCGCGCGGTGATTGCACCGTCGCGCATCACCAGCACCTGGTGCGACAGACCGATCGTTTCCTCCAGCGTGTCGGAAATCAAAAGGATCGCCACGCCTTGCGCCGAGAGATCGCGCACCAATTCGTAGACCTCCTCCTTGGCGCCGACATCGAGGCCGCGTGTGGGATGGTCGAGCACCAGGATGCGCGAGCCCGCCGTCATCCAGCGCGCCAGCACCACCTTCTGCTGGTTGCCGCCGCTGAGCTTGCGGCAGGCGGCATCGGGACCGGGCGCCTTGATGCGCAGCCGCTTGATCCAGTCGGCGGCAAGCCGGCGCTCCTTGCCATAGTCGATGGCGCCATGGCGCATGACGCTGGAGAGATCGGCCAGCGAAATGTTCTCCGCGATCGACAGGAACATCACCAGCCCTTCGAGCCGGCGCTCGCGCGGGACATAGCCGATGCCCTTGCGCACAGCCGGCTCCGGCGAGGAGAAGCGCACGGCATCGCCGGCGATTTTCATCTTGCCGGCATCATGCTGGACGAAGCCGCCAACGGTGCGCGTCACCTCCTCGCGGCCGGAGCCGACGACGCCGGCAATGCCGACGATCTCGCCCGCCCGGATCGAGAGATCGACGCCGTGATAGTAACCGTTGGCGCCAAGGCCCTTGGCCTCGACCATCACTGTATCGCGCGGCGCGAGCTGGCGGGCCTCGCGGTAATATTCGGCCTGCAGGCCGCGCCCGACCATGATCTCGTGCAGCTCCGGCGCGGTGACTTCAGCTGCGCGGTGCTCGGCGACGACCGCGCCGTCCTTCATCGTGTAGACACGGTCGGAGATGTTGAGCACCTCGTCGAGGCGGTGCGAGACGAACACAAAACTGGCGCGGGATTTAAGCGAGCGCACCCGCGCGAACAGCACCTCGATATCAGCGGCGTTGAGCACCGAGGTCGGCTCGTCGAGCAGGATGAGCAACTGCCGCTCGACCACTTCCTCCAAGGTCAGCGCCTTGGCGAGCTCGACCATCTGGCGTGCGGCGAAGGTGAGTTCGGAGGTGCGCGCGGTGACGTCGATGTCGATGCCGATCTTGGCCAGTTGCCGCCGCGCCGCCGCGTTCATGGCGCGCCAATTGACGAGGCCGAAGCGGGTGAAGCGGTCCTCCTCGCCGAGATAGATGTTTTCGGCAACCGTCAGGTTCAGCACCAGCGACTGCTCCTGGAACACCATGCCGATGCCATGCCTGGCCGCATCACGGGCGTTGCGCATGCGCAGCTGTTCGCCATCCAGCGTGAGCGAGCCGCCATCCGGGCGGTAGCCGCCGGCCAGCACCCGCATCAGCGTCGACTTGCCGGCGCCGTTCTCGCCGATCAGCCCGACAACTTCATTGGGCCGCACTTCGATGGAGACGTCGCGCAGCGCCTGGACGCCGGGGAAATTCTTGATGATGTTGGACGCCTGCAGCATGGCGTTCACTTGACGATTTTCAGGCGGACACGGTCGAGCGACAGCGCCACCGCGGCGATGATCATCAGACCCTGCACCGTCTGCTGGATGTAGGGCGAGATGCCGAGCAGGATCATGCCATTGGCAAGCACGGTGACGATCAGCACACCGATCAGCGTGTTGACGACGCCGCCCTCGCCGCCGGTCAAAGCGGTGCCGCCGACGACCACTGCGGTGACCGCTGCAAACAGCCTGCCGTCGCCGATGACGGCGTGCGACTGGCCGAGCTGTGCCGCGGCCAGCACGCCGGCAATGCCGAAGAAGAACCCTGCCAGCGCAAAAGCGGCGATGCGCACGCGCACGACATTGACGCCGGAGAGCTTGGCGACATCCTCATCGCCGCCGATCGCCAATATGTGGCGGCCGAGCTTGGTGTGATACTGGATGACAGTGGCGAGCAGGAAGGCGCCGAACGCGACCCAGACCGCCACCGGCAGGCCGAGGAAACGGTGCAAGGCCAGGTCGCGGATCGAGGCGTCGTTCAGCTTGATGGCCGTGCCGCCCAGCATATAGACCGACAGGCCGAGGCCGATGAACCACATGCCGAGCGTGCCCATGAAGGACGGGATGCGCAGCATGGTCTGGACGAGACCGCTGACGAAGCCCATGGCGGTGCCGGCGGCGATGGCAGCGAGCACCGCCCACCAGCCATAGTCGTTGCCGTTGCCGTCATTGGCGGCGAGCAGCACAAGCACCATTGCCGCCACCGAAAGCGTGCCTTCGACTGCGAGGTCGATGCTGCCCATCAGGATGATGAAGGTCAGCCCCATCGCCAGCGTCAGCGGCACGGCGGCGGAATTCGCAAGCCGCACCAGATTGCGCAGCTCGATGAAATTGGGATTGGCAATGGCGATGAGTACGCAGAGTACAATCAGCACCGCCAGCGGCGCCAGGCTGCGCCAGCGCCTGCCGCCCAGGAATGTCGCGATGCGGCCGGGGAACGGTGTCATGGGCGTCGTCCGCTCGATGTCCGAAACGGACTTCAGGGGTTCTGTATGGATTGTCAAGAAACCGCTTCCCGTCTGCTGGTGACAGCCGTCGCGACAAGGGGATCGCGACGGCTGCGGGAGGAAGCGGGCCGCCAGGGAGTTGCAGCCCACTCCGATGGATCAGGTGCGGATTGCTCCGGTGACCCGGCCCCACAGATCGTTCCAGTCGATCTCGGGCTTCGCATCGACATTGGTCTTGTAATATTCCTCGACATTGTCGTGCGAGATCAGCACCGCCTTGCCGTAGAACTCGCGGTGCTCCGGGGGCTCCTTGGTCGGGTCGAACTTGCCGATCTTGGCGTTGTAGCCGATGGCTAGACCCATGCCGCCCTGCCAGAACGGATCCGAAGTGACCGTGCAGGCGAACTCGCCGGTGCGCACCGCATCGACCGCCGTCTTGATGCCGTCGACGCCGACGATCGGCACATTGCCGGCGAGATTTTCGGCACGCAGCGCTTCCAGTGCGCCGGAGCCCATATCGTCATTGGCCGCCCAGATGCCCTTGATGTCGTCGCCGAAGCGGGTGAGCAGATTGCCCATCAGGTCGAAGGCTTCGGTCGACTTCCAGTTGGCGACCTGAAAGTCGAGCAGCTTGATGCCTGGGTTGGCGGCAAGGGCTGCGTCGAGGCCCTTCTTGCGCTCGATCGCCGCCGTGGTCGAGATCAGGCCGCCGAGCGCTACGATGCCGCCCTTGCCGCCAATGGTCTTGAACAGGATCTCGGCGATGGTCTTGCCGCTGTCGATGCCGTCGAACTCGATATGCGAGACATAGTTCGGGTTGAAATCCTTCGGGTGCAGATCCCCAGGCTTGTTCCACTGCGTCACCACATAGGCGCCGGCCTTGGCGCAGGCCTCGACGATCGGGCGCGCATCGGGCGTGTCGTTGGGATCGGAATTCAGCACCATATTGCCGCCGGTCTTGGCCAGCATCGCCTTGATGTCGGCAATGCCCTTCTCGCTGTTGCCTTCCGAAACCAGCGTGACGTGTTCCAGCCCGGCCCATTTGGCATACGCTTCGGCGCCGGTCTTCCACACCGCGTGATAGGGGTTGGACAGCGAGCGGATCGACGTCACCAGTGTCGGCTTGTCTTGCGCGCGCAACACGCTCGGCATGGCGAGTGCCGCCACGCCGGCGGTGGCGCCCATCATCAGCGTGCGCCGGTTGACCGCAAAATTCTTCGTGTCGTTCATACCTCGAAACCTCCCGATTGAATTCTGTTCCGCCCGGCATCTTGCGCGTGGAGCGCGGCCGGGACCTCCTGGTGAGGATCGTCAAGCTCCTCCACTTGTACGACAACCCTTCAACACGATAACCATACCCTTTCTCTTGACGCGGCACAAGCGACTTGAGATCGTCGCGCGCAAGAGGAAGGGGCGGTGATTTTCATCGCCCGCCGGAGCATGATCCCTGGAAGTGGGAACCGGTTTTCTCGGACAAATCGGGAAACCGTTTTGTCCGGAGATCATGCTCCAACAAAGAGAACCCGGGAGTGGAAATGACGGATTACATCATTGTCGGCGGCGGTTCGGCTGGCTGCATTCTGGCCGCCCGGCTGAGCGAGGACCCGGACGTGTCCGTCGTGCTGCTCGAGGCCGGTCCGCCCGACACCGACCGCTACATCCATTTGCCGGTCGGCTTCTTCAAGATGACGTCGGGGCCTCTGATCTGGGGCTATGACACCGCGCCCGGCAAGGAGATCGACGGCCGCACCATGGTCTATCCGCAGGCGCGTGTGCTCGGCGGCGGCTCCTCGATCAACGCCCAGGTGTTCACCCGTGGTTGCCCGCAGGACTACGATGGCTGGGCGACCGACGATGGCTGTGCCGGCTGGAGCTATGCCGACGTGCTGCCCTACTTCGTCCGCTCCGAGGGCAACGACACTTTTGCCGATGCGCAGCACGGCACTGACGGCCCGCTCGGCGTCTCCAGCGGCGCGCCGCATCCGCTGACCCGCATCTTCGTCAAGGCGGCGCAGCAGGCGGGCCTTCCTTTCCGCGCCGACTTCAACGCCGGTGAGCAGGCGGGCGCCGGCTTCTACCAGACGACGACGCGTCGGGGGAAACGCTCGAGCACGGCGGTCGCCTATCTAAAGCCGGCGCTCGGCCGCAAGAATCTGACGCTACGCACCGACGCCTCCGTCAGCCGCATCGTGGTCGAGAACGGCCGTGCCATTGGCGTGGAGATCATCGCCAATGGCCGCACCGAACTGCTCCGCGCCGAGCGCGAAGTCATCGTCACCGCCGGCGCCATCGGCTCGCCGAAATTGCTGATGCTGTCCGGCATCGGCCCGGCCGCGCATCTCGGCCAGCACGGCATCAAGGTGATCCACGATTCCAAAAACGTCGGCCAGAATTTGCACGATCACATGGACGTCGACGTCGTCGCCGAACTCAACGGCCCGCATGGCATCGACCGTTACAAGAAGAAGCGCTGGCAGGCGGTTGCCGGTCTCGAATATGCGCTGTTCGGCAAAGGACCGGTGGCCTCCAACATCGTCGAGGCCGGCGGCTTCTGGTGGGGCGACCGCGCGGAGAAGACGCCGGACATCCAGTTCCATTTCCTGCCCGGCGCCGGCGTTGAGGAAGGCATCGGCTCGGTTCCCGGCGGCAATGGCTGCACGCTGAACTCCTACCATGTGCGCCCGCGTTCGCGCGGCAGCGTCACGCTCGAGTCCGCGGACCTGCGCGATGCGCCCATCATCGACCCCAACCCGTTCGCCGACCGCTATGATCTCGAACGCGCCATCGACGGCATCGAGATCAGCCGCGAAATCCTGTCGCAGCCAGCCTTCGCCAGATACATCAGCCGCGAGCATCTGCCCGGCAAGGCGATGCAGGGGCGCTCAGCACTCGAAGCCTTCGCCCGAGAACATGGCCGCAGCGCCTATCACCCAGTCGGCACCTGCCGGATGGGCGGCGATGCCGGCAGCGTCGTCGATCCCGAGTTGCGCGTGCGCGGTCTGCAAGGCCTGCGTGTCTGCGACAGCTCGGTCATGCCAAGCATCGTGTCGTCCAACACCAACGCGGCCGTGGTCATGATTGCGGAGAAGGCTGCGGATCTGATTGCGGGGCGAACGGTGCCGGTGGCGTAAGCAGGACAAACGCATGTGGTGGCGCCACGCGATTGCCCTGCCTTGAGCACCTGTCGCTGAGCGCATAGCACTCGAACCGCACTAAAAACGACAGCCTCCCGCAGCGCCTTCAACCGACGCTTGCGCAACCCACCAACCGACCGGAAACCCCCGGTTGCGGGCTCGTTGCCGACGCCTGCGCGGGGATGTGAAAGCGCTTTTGCGCCAGTTCCGCGATCACACCATATGAACCGATCCAAGCTCTGCTAGCTTGTGGGCGTGGGACTTGTCCCGCTTTGGCCGGTGCTTCAGGCAACCCCATCCCAACCCCCCGCCCCCTGCGGTACCGGCCATCCCCCTCCCCCTTTTGGCAGGCTTCTCGACCTGCCATCCTCAGCCGTCCCTGCCAACTTCGAGGTCGACGACGAGGCCTGATGCGTGGCATGCAAATCAAGACCATCGGCAGCTTATCGAGGGATTTCACATCGGCTGTCTGGACGACGTCCTGGAGAGCGACAGATCGGGGTCGAGCCGCCTCAGCTCCCGGTTAATGGCCGCCAGGCGCTCCGGTTCGCCTTCCGTGTTGCAGACATTGAGAGTAACGACGCGTAAGCGCATCAGCGAACCACCGCCGCGATGCGTTCCAACGTGGTGCGCGAAACGGCTCGGCCATCGGCGCGGTTCGGCTTGCCAAATGCCGCCATGCCGCCCATACACGGCTTGAACAACCGCCCCGAGGGTCCGCGCCCATTTTGCCAAAGGATACTCTCCGATGTCTGTGACGCCGTCCCCCTGGTCAAAGCCGTGACGGCCTCCCTCGCAAGCCTGGGCTGGACGGATTTCTTCGGCGACCAGCTTGAAGCCGATGAGGCAGACCTCGTGCCGACGCGCATCGCCTCGGTGCACCGCGACCGCCTGGCCGGCCTGTCCCGGGCAGGGCCAGTGGATCTGACGCTGCCGGCCAATGCCAACACCGGCGACTACGCCGTCGGCGACTGGGTGCTGGTCGAGCAGCATACACATCTGCTGCTCCGCCGGCTGACCCGCAAGACGGTGCTGGAGCGCCGTACCCAGGGCGGCAGGATCCCGCAGCTGGCCGCGGCCAATGTCGACACGCTGTTCATCGTGACGTCCTGCAATGCCGATTTCAACATCGCCCGGCTCGAGCGCTATCTGGCGCTGGCCAACGAGGCCGGAACGACGCCGGTGATCCTGCTGACCAAGGCCGACACCGCTGACGATGCCGAGAGATACCAAAGCCAGGCTGCCGCCCTTCAGCGTGGTTTGCCCGTAGTGACGCTGAACCCGCGCGTCGCCGATGCCGCAGCGGCGCTTGCTCCCTGGTGTGGCGCAGGGCAGACGGTGGCGCTGGTCGGCTCCTCCGGCGTCGGCAAATCGACGCTGGTCAACACGCTGGCCGGAGCGGCGCAGCAATCGCCGCAACAGACTGCGGGCATTCGCGAACACGATGCCAAGGGTCGCCACACCACCACGGCGCGGTCGCTGCACCCCATCGCCGGTGGCGGCTGGGTAATCGACACGCCGGGCATGCGCACGCTGCATGTCAGCGACGTCGCATCCGGCATCGACACGCTGTTTGCCGAAATCACCGAGCTCGCACCGCTGTGCAAGTTCCGCGACTGCACCCATGTCCACGAACCGGGCTGCGCGGTGCAGGCTGCGTTGAAGGCGGGTACGCTCGACCCCGAGCGCCTTGCCCGCTGGCGCAAGCTGTCGGAGGAAAACCAGGGCAACACGCCGGTTCAGAGCGGGCCGCGCGGCAACAAATCGCCTGCCGGGCGCCCGAAGCGGCGTTGAGAGGATAGGAATTGCGGAACGAGACGTCGGAGGCCCGGCATGTGCCGGGCCTCCCTTTTTTCACTCTCCGCGCATCGTTGCCTGGAAGGTCGGCAGGTGCTTCTTCTGCGCCTCCAGCATACGCTCGCGGTAGACGCCATAGATGACGTCGGTGTCGTGCAACGTCACGCCGGCAATGGTCGGCGAGGCGAAGACCGGCAGTTCGATGCCGCGCTTGGCGAGCTGCTCGGCCGTGCGCGCGATCAGCTCATGCGCCAGGATCATGGCAAGCACCGTCGATGAGGCCGACACCGGCCGGCTCCAGCCCTCGACCGGCACGATGGCGTCCTCGATCGGCGAACAGGTGTCGATGACGAGGTCGGCGGCATCCGCCAGCCGCTTGCCGGAGGAGTGCGTCGCTGGCTTGTCCAGATTGTTCTTGCTGGTGACAGCGACGACGAAGATGCCGCGCTTCCTGGCGTAGAGCGCGGTGTCGATGCCCGACGAGTTGCGGCCGCTATGGCCGAAGATGATGATCGAGTCGCCCTTGTTGAGCGGCTGGTGGTCGAGGAATTTTTCGGCGTATCTTTCCGTACGCTCCAGCCACAAAAGCTCGCGCACGCCGCCGGCGCCGAGCACATTGTGCCACATCACGCGCGGGTCGGTCAGGGGGTTGAAGCCGACATAGCTGCCATAGCGCGGAAACACTTCCTGCACCGGCAGCACCGAATGGCCGGAGCCATAGAGATGCACCAGCCCGCCTCCCTCGAGCGAGTCGGCAAAGCGGCTGGCGGCCTGGCCAAAGGCCTCTTCATTGGCTTTCGCAGCCTGGTCGATGAGGGCGGCGAGACGGTGGATGTAGAGATCGGACACGTGGGTACTCCTGTTTGCTGTGTCGGTCTGGAATGGATCAGCTTCTCGGGTTCAGCGGCACGCGTCCGGCGCGCAGCGTCGAGCGGATTTCGTAGCGGTCGCCGCGCATGATCGAGACGGTGAATTCGAACGGGCCGCGCTCGTCGGTGGTGATGCGTTCGACGACGAAGGCCGGGCTGCCGACAGCGAGGTCGAGCAGTTCGGCGTCCGCCGCGCCGACCGCGCCGACCCGGTAGTTCTCCCGCGCGGCCACCGGCACGATGCCGTAATGGCGCTCCAGCGCCTCGTAGAGCGAGCCCTGCAGCAGGCCGGCATCGAGGAAGCCCGGCACGCGCACGGCCGACAGCTGCGCCGTCTGGATGCCGATCGGCTCGTTGTTGCCGAGCCGCAGCCTGCGGATGCGCACCACCGGATCGCCCTCTTCGATCTCCAGCGCGCCGGCAGCCGCCGCGTTGGCGGTGGTCAGGCTGCAGTCGAGCAGACGCGAGCCCGCGACCACGCCCATATTGCCCATCTCCTGGGTGAAGCTGGTCAGTTCGCGCGTGCCGGCGACCAGCGTGGTCGAGCGCACGAACGTGCCGCGGCCATGTTCGCGCCTGAGCAGTCCTGCCTCCTCGAGATTGCGCAAGGCGTGGCGCAGCGTGATACGGCTGACGCCGAACAGGGCGCACAGCCTGTCCTCCGCCGGGATCTGGTCGCCCGTTGCCCATTCGCCGCTCTTGACGATGGCGCGGATCGCCTCTTCGACCTGATACCAGAGCGGCTCCGGCCGTCTGCGGTCCGGCTGCTGAAAGCTTGCTTCGCTCATCGCACCTGCCTCCACCCTTGCCCAACGGCGCCGGCCAGCGCCGCGCCGACCAGGCCGGCGCGGGGACCAAATTTTCCGGGCTTGACGTCGATGCCGCGCAGATGCGGCGGCAGTTGGCGTCGCAGCGCTGCAAGCAGCGGCGGCCGGATCACATCCAGCGCCTCCGCCAAACCACCCGAAATCAGAACCGCTTGCGGATCGAGCAGCGCGACAGCGCCTGCAAGCGCGGTGCCGAGCTGTCGCGCCGGCAGTTCAAGCAAGGTGAGTGCGGCCAGTTCGCCGGCCTGGGCAGCGGCGATCAGCTGGCGGCCGTCGGCAAGGCCGATCTGTCCGGCAAGGGCATCAAGCGCCCGGCCCGACGCGACGCGCTCCAGCCAGCCGCTGCGCTCCTCGCCATGATCTTTGACGTCGGCGCAGGCCCAGCCGAACGAGCAGGCGCCGCCATGCGCGCCGGCAACGATGCGGCCATTGGCCAGCACCGCCGAACCGATGCCGGTGCCGATGGCGAGCAGGATCGCATCCGACATGTTTTTCGCACTGCCTTCGACAGCCTCCGCCAGCAGCGCAATCTGCGCGTCATTGCCGAGCGCTACGCGCAGTTTGGGAAACAGCGGCTGGATATCGACGCCGTCGAGGAACGGCAAGTTGGGGATCCAGCGGCAGACCGAGCCCTCGACCAGTCCCGGCACCGCGATGCCAAGCGCTTCGGCCGACCCGGCCTCGGCGCACAGCGCGTCGATGCGCGCAATGAAGGCATCAAGGGTTGCCGGCGCCGGCTCGCTGCCCAGCGCCTCCAACGCACCGACATCGCCCGTAGACACGGCAGCGCGCAGATTGGTGCCGCCGAGGTCGATGGCGAGTACCCGCCTCATCGACCGGACCCTTTGCCGAAGGGGAGCGAGAACAGGCCGCTGCCGGCATTCCACGAATGCGACGCCGCCGCGAAGGCCTGCGCATGGCGCGTGCCGCGCAGGCAGCCGCGCAGCCGGTAGAGCGAACTGTAATAGTCGACATAGGGGAAGCTGCTCAGGCCGCGCGCCAGCTCATACTCCATGACCGCGTCGCGCCAGGCCTCGAACCCGTCGCTGACATCGACGAGATGCTCGGGCCGGAAGCCGTCATCGTCCTCCCAGTTCTCGCCGAACAGCAGCTGTTGCGGCGTGTGCGCCGGATGGTCGCTGGCAACGGTCGGCAGTCCGGCGAAGAAGATACCGGTCTTCGTCAAATGCGCGGCGGCGCGATGGTCCTTGTGCCAGCTGCCGTGCCAATGGGTGATGACGATCTCGGGTTTCAGCTCGCGAATAATGTCGCCCACTTCGAGCGCCGTCTGATCGTCTGTGGGCAGGAAGCCGTCGCGCAGGCCAAAGCTACGCATGGCGACGCCGAGCCGCTCCGCCGCGCTGCCCGCTTCCTCTTCCTTCTGCACGCAATAATGCGCGGGAACCAGGTACGGATGGCCCTGCTCACCCATGGTCAGATGCAGGAAGGTCACCGTGGCGCCGCGCTTGACGGCAGCGGCCGCCAGCGGCCCGGCCATCACCTCGGCATCGAAGGCGTGCGCGCCGACCACCAGGATCGATTTCGCCGCATAAATCCTGTCTTCGATCATTTCATGCCCCCTCCGGTACCGACGCCTTCGCGAATCTGGCGCGCCAGCAGACAATACATGATCAGGATGGGCGCCATGGATATCGCCAGCGAGGCGAACACCAGACCCCAGTCGGTGCGGAACTGGCCGACGAAGACGCTGATCGCCAGCGGCACCGTCTTGTAGCGGTCGTCGAAGATGAAGATCAGCGGGAAGAAGAAATCGTTCCACACCGCGATCGCGGTGAAGATTGCCACGATCGACACCGCCGGCTTGACCATCGGCAGGATGATCTGGAACAGGATGCGGACCTCGCCGGCGCCGTCCATGCGCGCCGCCTCGTCCAACTCGGAGGGCAAGACGCGCATGAAATTGGCGAAGATGAAGACGGCGAAGGGAATGCGGATCGCCGAATAGACCAGGATCAGCCCGGTCAGCGAATCCAGCAGGCCGAGATTGCGCATCAGCGTGAACAGTTCGACCGAGGCCAACCGGATGGGCAGCATGATGCCGGACAGGAACAGGCCGAGCATGATGGCATTCCAGCCAAGCTTGTAGCGGCTGAGCGGATAGGCGGCCATCGCCGAGACGACGATGGTGAGGATGACGGCGCCGCCCGTGACGATCAGGCTGTTGATGAAATTCTGGCCGAGATCGGCGCGCGTCCAGGCGTTGATGAAATTGTCGAAGGCAAAGCTTTGCGGCAGGCCGAGCCTGTTGTCGTAGATCTCGGCCGTGGTCTTGAAACAGGAGACGACAAGGATGTAGAGCGGCAACAGCACGGCCGCCGTCCAAACGACCAGCACCGTCCAGCCGGGCAGCCGCGCCAGCTGCCGAGAGATGGCCGGTCTTTGCGAAATCGCCAGCGCGCTCATAGCTGCACCGTGCGGCGGTCGAAGAAGCGCAGCATCATGAGCGTGCCGATGCTGAGGATCAAGAACAGCACGGTGCCGAGCGCCAAAGCCAGACCGATATCGGTGATGCCGACAGCACCTTCCGCGCCGAAGGCCAGCCGGTAGAAGTACGTCACCAGCGTGTCGGTCGAATAGCTCGGATTGCCCTGCACGCCCTGCATGACATAGACGATGTCGAACTGGTTGAAGGTGTTGATGAACGACAGCGTCGTCAGCGTGCCCAGCGCCGGCATCAGCAGCGGCAGCGCGATCGAGAACAGCATGCGCGCATTGCCGGCGCCGTCAAGTTTTGCCGCCTCGAAAATCTGGCCGGAAATCTGCCGCAGACCTGCCGTGTAGATCAGCACCGGCAGGCCCATCCAGTTCCAGGCATCGACGGCGATCAGCATGGCGAGCGCGGTGTGGCTGTTGCCGAGCACGGTCAGGCTGCCCTGGTGCAGGCCGAGCCCGTTCAGCGCCCATTCGACGACGCCGCCCGGTGCCAAAAGCAACCGCCACAGCGCGCCGACGATGACCGGGCTCAGCACCGCCGGAAAGAAGAACACCGACTGGAAGAACGCAGCACCCCTGTCGCGCAGGAACAGCAGCCAGGCGAACAAAAGCCCGATTCCGTTCTGGAACAGCATGATGCCGAAGAACCAGGCGGTGTTGTGCCACAGCGCGCCGTAGAGCCGCGCGCCGCTGGGGAAAACGAACAGCCTTGAGAAATTCGACAGGCCGGCGAACTCGACCATGCGCAGCCCCTTCCAGACGAAGAAGCTGCCCCAGAGCGACATCCCCAGGGGATAGAGGACGAACAGCGCATAGACCGCCAGCGCCGGCAGGGTGAACAGCACGGCCATGCGCTGCTGCGTGCGGCGAAGGCTGCTGGTGCGGCGAAGGGTGCTCATGCGCTTTTCTGGTCCGTGAGAGGCGCGGCCGCTTTGCGACCGGCCGCGCCTACTGCTTCGGCTTGAACCAGGTGGCGACTGCGGCCTGCATGTCGGCCGCCAGCTTCTCCGGCGCGATGTTGCCTTCGACCATGTCGATGATCTCCGACTGCAGCACCGAAGACGCCGTCGGCGACTGCCAGCGGAAGCCGACCAGCGTCAGATAGGGCGTCGAATTCTTCGCCATCTCCATCATCGAGGCCAGCACTGGATCCTTCACCGTCACATCCGTGCGGGCCGGCGGCCAGCCGAGCTCGTCGGCGAACATCTGCGCGAACTCTGCCGAAGCCATGAAGCCCAGCACCTTGGTCGCGGCTTCCTTGTTCTGGCTCTCGGAGACCAGGCCATAGGAGCCGTCGGAAAAGGCCGAGGTGTAGAGTTTTGCCCCGGCATCGTCGGCGGGGAACGGGAAGATCGAGAATTTCAGCTTCGGGTTCTGCGCCTTGAAGCTGCCGTTCTCGAACGAACCGCCGAGGAACATCGCCGCCTTGCCGCCGATGAACTGCTGCGTGGCGGTGGTGTAGTCGATGCCGGCGAAGCCGTCGGGGAAATACGGCTTCAGCTCGGCGAAGCGCTTCAGCGCCGCCACATAGCGCGGATCCTGGAAGGTCGCCTTGCCGCTCATCATCTCGTCGTAGAAATCAGGACCATAGATGGTCGGGCCGACCGCGCCGACGGCGATCTCCAGCTCCCAGGCCGAGCCGTTGGCGCCACCGGTGGCGATCGGCGTGATGCCGGCCGCCTTCAGCTTCTCGCAGACAGCGGTGAAATCCTTGTAGGTCTTGGGGATCTCGATGCCCTGGGCGGTGAAAATATCCTGGTTGTAGAAGACGCCCATCATCGGCACCGAGTAGGGCACGCCATAGAGCTTGCCGTCGCTGCGGCCGCGCGCGCCGCCAAGCGCCGCGTCCTCCATGTTCTTCAGCTCCGGCACGCTGTCGTCCAGCGCGTCGAGATAGCCGGCCTCGACGAAGGGCTGCAATTCGCCATAGGCCTTGAGCTGCGCGATGTCGGGCCCGCGCCCGCCGCGCAGCGCCGTGCTCAGCCGGTTCTGGTAGTCGGCATCCGGCGTGAACTGAATGGCGACCTTGATGCCGGGATTCTTCGCCTCGAAGGCATCGAAGATGCGGCGCATCGCCGCCTCGTCCTCGGTGCGCCAGCTCCACAGCGTCACCGTGCTGTCGGCGGCTCGCGCCGGCAATGAGGCAAAGACGCCGGCGCAGGCGGCGGCAAGGCCGCCGATCAGCCTAAGCGCTGCGCGCCGGTGAAGTGAAAGCATGCTCATTGCCAGTCTCCCATTGTTCTCTGTGCTTGGCGTCCCGCGGCGTTCCCGTGCCGTGAGAAGCCATTGGTTCGGCAAAAGTCATTATAACGACATAGCGGTATTCGCAAGAGGTCTGCTGCGCCTCAGGAATGGCGGCGTTTGGCCCCCTCGCGACATTGCAGTACCCGCAACTGTTTGTTACATAACGACAAATACCCACATTCCAGCGCCGCAAAGAAATCTGTGACCGTACCATGTGAGACTTTTTCGCCAGCAAGCCCTTGCGTCGCCGCGCTGACTTGTCATAACCTCATGCGAACCACTAGGGAGGATGAGGAATGTCGTTTGCCTGGACGTCGAAACTGGCACTGGCCGCAGGCCTCGCCATCCTGCCCGCCACGGCCTGGGCGCAGTCGGTCAACATCTCCTATCTCACCCACTGGTCGCCGGAGACGGTCGCGCTGCTGGAAGCGGCGGCTAAGGATTATGCCAAGACCAATCCGGATGTCAGCGTCACCGTGCGCGCCGTCCCCTTCGGCGACCTCCTGACCACGCTGCGCTCGCAAGGCGGCGGCGCGGACGGTCCGACGATCGGCGGCATTTACGATCTCTGGTTGCCGGAACTGGCGCGCGACAAGCTGGTCGCGCCCGCTCCCGATGCGGTGGCCAGCGAGGTCAAGGCCGCCTGGCCGGCGGGCGTCACCAGCGCCGCCTCGGTCGGCGGCACGCTCTACGGCATCCCCAACGAAATCGACGTCTATGCGCTGAACTATAACAAGGCGCTGTTCAAGCAGGCCGGCATCGCGGCGCCACCCAAGACCTGGGACGAGTTCAAGGACGCGGCGAAAAAGCTGACCAACAAGGATGCGGGACAGCAAGGCTTCGGCATGATCAATTCATGGGCCGCCGGTGTCGTCCACCCCTTCGCCTCGCTGCTGGTCTCCAATGGCGGCGACCTGGTCAAGGACGGCAAGCCGGTGCTCGACAGCCCGCAGGCCGCCGAGACATTCCAGCTCTATGAAGACCTGATCAAGTCGGGCGCCAGCGTGCCGGCGATGGCGACAGCCGACGCCAACACCACCGGCCCCTTCCTCGACAATTTCGTCTCCGGCAAGACCGGCATGATCATCATGGCCAATTGGTGGGAGAGCGCGCTGAAGGCCGGCATGGGCGACAAGTTCGCCGACATTGCAACGGCGCCGATTCCCGTCGGCCCGAGCGGCGACAAGCCGCATTCGATCTCCTACTCCTGGATGACCGTGGTCAACGCCAATGCAGGTACCGCCGAGCAGAAGGCGGCGTGGGACTTCCTCGCCTGGCTGAACAATCCAAAGTCCGGCAAGAACGGCGCTTCCGCGATGTCGGATATCCTCATGTCGATGGGCATCCTGCCCTCACGCCTCTCTGACATCGAGGCGCACAAGGACAAGCTCGGCTCGGAATTCCTCTCCGGCTATGTCAGCGTGCTCACCGACGCCAAGCCGTTCCCGGTGGTGCCGGGCGGCCAGGAATTCTCGGAATCGCTGCAGCAGACGCTCGAGGCGTTGCAGTATGGCCAGGTCTCGGCCAAGGATGCGCAGGCGACGGCGCAGGCCGACGCCATTTCGATCCTGGAGCGCGCCGCCAAATAATGATTCAGAGGTACCGTGCCTCGGCGGGCATCATGCTGGCGCCCGCCGTGACGCTGATCGGCATCTTCGTCCTGTTGCCGATGCTGCTCACCGTCTGGCTGTCGTTCCAGGACTGGTCGACGCAGACACCGTTTTCCAGCGCCGGCTTCGTCGGCGTCGACAATTTCCGCGAGATTTTTGGGGTCTCCTCCGTCGGCCGCGATTTCAAGGCCGCACTCGTCAACACAGCCGTCTACACCGCGCTCTCCGTCGTCCTCATCCTGCCTCTGTCGGTGGCCTTCGGCCTGATGGTTTACCAGCGCGACGTCGCCGGCGGCACGGCACTGCGCACGGTGCTGTTTGCCACCTACATGGTGCCGATGATCGCTGTCGCGCTGGTGTGGTCGAAACTCTATTCGCCGAGCGAAGGCCCTCTCAACCAGATGCTCGGCCTTATCGGCATCGGCCCGCAGCCTTTCCTGTCGTCGCCGCGCTCGGCGCTGATCTCGATCGTCTTCCTCAATGTCTGGCAGCAGGTCGGCTATTTCACCGTGCTGGCGATCGCCGGACTGACGCAAATCCCCGGCAGCCTGTATGAAGCAGCAAAGCTCGACGGCGCCAACCGTTTCGAGCAGTTCCGCTTCATCACGCTGCCGCTGATGCGGCGCACGCTGTTGTTCAGCGCCGTCATCGCCATCATTAACGCCGTGCAGGTGTTCGAGCCGGTTGCCCTGATCACGCAGGGCGGGCCGGTCGGCTCGACCAATGTGCTGACCTACCACATCCGCCGCGTCGGCATCGAGCGTGCGCAGGGTGGACTGGGTTCGGCCATGGCGGTGATGCTGATGCTTTCGCTGATTGTCGTCGTCTGCGCGCTGTTTGCCTTCGCCAACCGGAAGAACGACGAATGAGCGCGGGATCGTCGAGCCGGCTGTCGCGCCGGCGCCCGTCCGGCCGCAAGGCGCTGCTGGCGACGCTGATGCTGCTGGTCGCCGTCGCCTCGGCCTTCCCGCTGGTCTGGATGGCGCTGTCGAGCCTCAAGACGCCGGCCGAGAGCATGCAGGTGCCGCCGGTGTGGATCCCCCTTACGCCGAGCCTCGACGCCTATGAGAAGGTGTCGGGCGTGATCAATGTCGGCCGCTCGATGTGGAATTCTCTGGTCATCGCCTCGATCACCACCGCCGGCATCCTGCTGACCAGCATGATGGCCGGCTACGCCTTCGCCAAATACCACTTCCCCGGGAAGTCGCTGCTGTTTTCTCTGCTGATCGCCACCATGTTCCTGCCGCCGATCGTGACGTTGATCCCGCTCTATCGCCTGGTCGGCTCGATCGGCCTCAACGCCAGCCTCGCCGGCATCATCGTGCCCAATCTCGCCAATGCTTTCGGCATCTTCCTGATGCGCCAGTTCATCTCCGGCGTGCCCGACGAGCTCATCGACGCCGCGCGCATGGACGGCGCCTCGGAGTTCTTGATCCTCTACAAGATCGTCGCGCCGAGCGTCGCCCCCGCAATCGCGGCTCTGGCCCTCTTCGCCTTCGTCTATCACTGGAACAGCTATCTGTGGCCGCTGACCGTGCTGCAGGGCAATGCCGACGCCTATCCGATCGTCATCAGCCTGAGCCGGTTGCTGAGCTACAACAGGGGCGCGGTCAACACCGGCCTGGTGATGGCCGGCGCCACGCTGGCCGTGCTGCCGCCGCTCATCCTGTTCGTCTTCCTGCAGCGCTTCTTCGTCGATTCCATCGTCGGCTCGGCGATCAAGGGATAGCTCGCCTCACCCGAACCGTGCCGCCGTCCAAGCCCCACCCGCAGCATTCGACTCCACCGCCGCCACAAACTTCACCCCGCGCGCGCCATCGACGACATCGGGCACCTGTGCCGCGCGCGCCGGATCAACCGACCCGCCCGAACGGTGCGCGCGAATGATGTCGGCGGCGTCGCGGTAGAAATTGGCGAAGGCCTCGATATATCCCTCCGGATGCGCCGCCGGCATGCGCGACACGCGCTGGCTCTCAGTGGTCGAGCCATGGCCGCCGCGCACCAGCGTGCGGGTCTCCTCGCCGTAGATGGAGAAGCGCAGTTCTTCCGGCCGGCCGCCCGACCATTCGAGCCCGGCTTTGTCGCCATAGATGCGCACCGAGAGATCATTGTAGTGGCCGGGCGAGGTCTGGCTGGCGAGGATCGTGCCGCGCGCCCCGCCCGTCCAGTGCACCAGCACATGCGCATTGTCGTCGAGCCGGCGTCTGGGGACGGCGGTGAACAGATCGGCCGACACCGCCTCGGCCTCACAGCCGGAGATATAGCTTGCCAGGTTGAAGGCATGCACGCCGATATCGGCCAGCACCGCCGACTGCCCGGCGCGCGCCGGATCGGTGCGCCACTCCGCCTGCTTCTGGCCCTCGGCGTCGATCGGCTTGGTCAGCCAGTCCTGGATGTAGGCGCCATGCACGGACACGATGCGGCCAAGCGCGCCCGCCGCCACCATCTCGCGCGCCTGGCGGACCATGGCGTAGCCGGTGTTGTTGAGCGTGACGACGAAGCGTCGCTTTTTCTCCCGCGCCAGCGCCACCAATGCTTCTGCGTCGGCCAGCGTCGTCGACAGCGGCTTGTCGCAGATCACGTCGATGCCGGCCTCGAGAAAGGCCGTGGCGATCGGCGCGTGCAGATGGTTGGGCGTGACGATGACCACCGCCTCGATGCCGTCCGGCCGCGCCGCTTCGGCTCGTGCCATGGCGCGATAATCGGCATAGCTGCGCTCGGGCGCGATGCCGATCACGGCGGCCGATGCGGCGGCGTTTTCCGGGTCCGACGACAGCGCGCCGGCGACCAGCACGATCTGGTCGTCGAGGCGCATGGCGAGCCGATGCACCGCGCCGATGAAAGCGTTGCGGCCGCCGCCGACCATGCCGACCCGCAGCCGCTTGCCCGCCGATCCGTCCGATGTTGCGTAGACCATGTTTCCTCCTGGGAAGACAGTTTTGCCGTCGTCGAGTTCTGTCCCGCCCCCCTCTGTCCTACCGGACATCTCCCCCACGAGGGGGGAGATCAGGCACCACAGCGGCCTTCGCCAATCTCAGACGTCGCAAGAGGGCGCCGAAGGCGAAACTGCCAATCTCCCCACCCGTGGGGGAGATGTCCGGCAGGACAGAGGGGGGCGCCGTAGAGCGCTGCTTTTGACCGCTCGCATCAGTCACACTTTCGAACATGATTTCCAATTTTCATATTGTAAAACGATCGTATCGCGCTAGCCTGAAATCATGAGTGGGGCAAGCAAGGCATCCGGACGGTCCAGCACCGACGAGGCGGCGACGCGCAAGCGCGGGCGCTCGCTGGCCGCGCTTGGCTACATCCAGCCGCAGACCTATGAGGAGCTGCGCGCGGTGCTGTCGTCGGGCACGGTGCATTTCCCCAAGCGGCTGCGCCAGGTGGCAATCTTCCTGTGGCAGCATCCGAGCGACGTCGCGCTCGGCACCATCGCGCAGGTTGCGGCACAGGCCGGCGTGCAGCCCTCGACGCTGGTGCGCTTTGCCCAGATCTTCGGCTATTCCGGCTTTTCCGATTTCCAGGGCCTGTTCAAGGAGCACATCAAGGGCTCATGGCCGGAAGGGCGCGGCGAACCGCGCACCGAGACCGAGCCAAATCTGCATTTCCTGCACGGCATGGTCGGCGCATCGCAGGCCTCGCTGGGGCGCATCGAGGCCGGCTTCGACGTCGAGAGTTTCGACAAGATGGTGGCGCTGCTGGCGGCGGCCGAGCTGATCTATGTCATCGGCTCCAAGCGCGCCTTTCCCGTCACCGCCTATCTCTCGCTGACGCTCTCGCAGCAAGGCGTGCGCAACGTGCTGGTCGACAATGTCGGGTCCTCCGCACTCGACCAGATCGGCTGCATCGGCGGCCGGGATGCCGTGCTCGCTGTCTCCTTCAGCCCCTACAATTCGATCACGCCCGATCTCGTCGCGGTGGCGCATGAGCGCAAGGCGCGCATCGTCACCGTCACCGACAGCACCTTCAGCCCGCTGATCCCGCTCTCGGACAGCTGGCTGGAAGTGGTGGAATCCGACTTTGCCGGCTTCCGCTCACTGGCGGCCTCGCTCGCCGTTGGGATGGCGCTGGTCCATGGCGTGGCGGCGCGGCGCGGCGAATGAGGCGTCACTGGTCCAATTGACTATCGGGAATTGTCGTTCCATATTTCTCAAAATAGAAACTTTATTCCCGGGAGGAGGAATGGAGATCCGGCTTGACGGCAAGGTGGCTCTGGTCACCGGGTCGACGCAAGGCATTGGCCGCGCCATTGCCGAGACGCTGGCGCGTTCCGGTGCCGCCGGGCTGCTGGTCACCGGCCGAGAGAAGACGCGTGGCGAGGCTGTGGCGGCCGAGCTTTCGCAAATGGGCACGCCGACCATCTTCGTCGCCGCCGACCTTGCCGATCCTGACGCCCCCACCCTTCTGGCGCAAGCCTGCATCGAGCGCTTCGGCCGCATCGATGCGCTGGTCAACGCCGCCGGCCTGACCGATCGCGCCTCCTTCCTCGACGCCAGCCTCGACGACTGGGCGGCACTGTTTGCCGTCAACACGCGCGCGCCGTTCTTCCTGATGCAGGCGGCGATTGCCGACATGAAGCAGCGCGGACAGGGCGGCGCCATTCTCAACATCCTGTCGATCAACGCCCATTGCGGTTCGCCGGAACTCGCCGTCTATTCCGCCACCAAGGGCGCGCTGGCGACGCTGACCAGGAACGCCGCCAACGCCCACCGTTTCGATCGCATCCGCGTCAACGGCATCAATGTCGGCTGGACCGACACGCCGGCCGAACGCATCATGCAGGCGGAGACATTGGGCAACGGCCCTGGCTGGCTCGACAAGGCCAATGCCGCGCAGCCTTTCGGCCGGCTGCTGACGCCGGACGACATCGCCAGCCTCGCCGTCTTCCTGCTCTCCGATGCCGCCGGACCGATGACCGGCGCGGTCATCGACCAGGAACAGGCGGTGATCGGGGCGAACCGGTGAGCGCTTCCACCGAAACGCTTGGGCCGGCGCTGCTCGACCGCTTGCCGGCCTCGGTCCAGACACCGTCCTATGACCGTACGCTCCTCTCGCCCGGCATGGCGCATCTCGGCGTCGGCGCCTTCCACCGCTGCCATCAGGCCGAATACACCGACGATCTCATCTCGCTGCGCTTCGACCGCTGGGGCATCGTCGGCATCAACATCCGTCCGCCCAGCCTTGCCGACACGCTGGGACGGCAGGGCGGGCTGTACACAAGGCTGATCCGCGAGAACAGCCACATCGAGGCGCGCGTCATCGGCAGCATCGTCCGGGTGGTCGACAGCCAGGAGAGTGCGGCACTGGCGCTCGGCGTGCTGATCTCACCCGATATCGAGTTGGTGACGATGACAGTGACGGAAAAAGGCTATTGCCACGTCCCGTCCAGCGGCGAACTCGACCTTGGCCATCCTGATATCGTCCACGACCTCGCCAACCCCGAGAAGCCGCGCAGCGTCCCCGGCCTGTTGGTGCGGGCGCTGGAGCAGCGCAGGGCCACACATGAGCGACCCATAACGTTTCTCTCCTGTGACAACATTCCGACCAACGGTACTATCCTGAACAATGTCGTGCGGACGTTTGCCGAACGGCGGAGCAAAGGGCTGGCCCGCTGGATAGAGGCCAATGTCGCGTTCCCCGCGGCCATGGTCGACCGCATCGCGCCGGCGGTGACGCAGGATGACCTCGACAGTGTCGAACAATGGTTCGGCTACCACGATGCCGCCGTCGCTGTCGGTGAGCCGTTCCGGCAATGGGTGATCGAGGAAAAATTCGCCGGCCGCATGCCGCGCTGGGATCTGGTCGGCGCCACCTTTGTCGACGACGTCACGCCGTTTGAGCATCTCAAGATGCGGGTGCTGAATGGCGCCCAGACGGCACTCGCCACGCTCGGCGTTCTGGCTGGTCTCGAGCACACATCGGATGCCATGGCCGACCCGCTGCTGTCGGACTTCATCAGGCGCATGCTGGTCGAAGAGACTGTGCCGACGCTGATGCCGGTGCCGGGCATCCTGCCGCTTGCCTATGTCGAGCAGAGTCTTGCCCGGCTGAAGAACACCGCGATCCGCCACCGCAACCACCAGATTGCCACCGACGGTTCGCAGAAGATCGTCCAGCGCCTGCTCAACCCGATCCGCGACCGGCTGAGACAGAGCGCCAGCGCTGGCCTGCTGTCGGTGCCGGTCGCCGGCTGGATGGCCTATCTGATCCAGGCCTCGGAACGTTTCGGCAGACGCTGGCCGGTGTCGGATCCCTATGCCGGCAAGGTCGCCGCGATCGCCGATGCGACCGGTCACGATGCCAGCGCGCTGGTGTCCGCCATCCTTGCCATCGACGGGATATTCGACCCCGGCCTTGCCGCCGACGATACGTTCCGCGCGGCCGTCACATCGGCGCTGGGCGACCTGCTGTCGGACGATCCGATGGCGGCTGTCCGGCACAGTCTTGAACAAGATGAGGTCGCGAGGTTGAAGCGATCCAAACAATCGGCATTATAGTCGTCGGGGTCTAGGAGGCAGAATGAAACTAGGAGTGCTAACAGCACCTTTTGCGGAGACGCCGCTTGGCGAGGTCGCCGGCTGGGCAAGCTCGGTTGGCTTCGAGGCGCTGGAAATCGCCTGCTGGCCGAAAACCTCCGGCGCGACGCGACGCTATGCCGGCACCAGTCATATCGACGCCGCCTCCACCTCGCCTGCGCAGGCCAAGGAGATTGCCGCATCGCTGGCAGAGAAGAAACTCACGGTCTCTGGCCTCGGCTACTATCCCAACCCGTTGCATCCGGACCCTGCCCATCGCGAGGCCGTCATCGGGCATCTGAAGAAGGTCATCGTGCTGGCCGCCAATATGGGCGTGCCGGTGGTCAACACCTTCTGCGGCGGCGATGCCTCGAAGACCGTGGACGTCAACTGGCAGGACGCGCTGAAAGTCTGGCCCGAGACCGTCGCCTATGCGCGCGGCCACGGGGTAAAACTCGCCTTCGAGAACTGCCCGATGATCTTCAGTTATGACGAGTGGCCGGGCGGGCACAACATCGCCTATTCGCCCTACATCTGGCGGCGCATCCTCGAGGCCTGGGGCGGCGAGGTCGGCATGAATTTCGACCCCTCGCATCTGGTCTGGCAGATGATCGACCAGGGCCGCTTCATCAAGGAGTTCGGCCCCTACATGCTGCATGTCCACGCCAAGGATTTGATGATCGATCATGATGGTTTGTATGAGCGCGGGATTCTTTCCGCCGGGATAGGCTGGCAGGTGCCGCGCATGCCGGGATTGGGCGATGTCGACTGGAGCGGCTTCTTCTCCGGCCTCTACCGCGCCGGCTATGACGGCTCGGTCATCATCGAACATGAGGACAGGCGGTTTGAAGGCAACGACGATGCGGTGAAGCGGGGCTTCCTGCTCGCCCGCGACGTGCTGCGCCCCTTCGTCAAATGACGAGGTGAATGACTTGGTCCGATCCTGCCGAAGGGTCTGACCCTGAGACGAAAAACAACAATGTGGAGGAGTACTGACATGAAGAAAATACTGACCATGGTCCCGTTGCTTGCGGGCGCTGCCTTGCTGGCATCGATGGGCGTGTCGTCGGCCGAAGCCAAATATACGATCGGCATTTCCAACACCGTGCAGGGCAATGGCTGGCGCGAGGAAATGGTCTGCGCCATGAAGGCGCAGGCGCTGGCTTCGGGCGAAGTGACGAAGCTCAACATCGCCCACCGCAACACCGATGCCGCCGGCCAGCTCGAAGACATCCGCAATCTGATCAGCGCCAAGGTCGACGCCATCGTCGTCAACCCCGCTGATCCCGCGGGCATCAAGGCGGGCCTGGAAGAAGCCACCAAGGCCGGCATCGTCGTCGTTGCCGTCGACCAGGCGGTGACCGAACCGTCGGCCTACATCATCTCCAACAACCAGGAACAGTATGCCTATCTCGGCGCCAAATGGCTGTTCCAGCAGATGGGCGGCAAGGGCGAAGTGTTCTACATGCGCGGCGCCGCCGGCGCCTCGGCCGATAGCGATCGCGACAAAGGCTTCAAGAAGGCGCTGGCCGAAAACCCCGGCGTGAAGGTGGCGCAGGAAGTCTTCACCGGCTGGCAGCAGGATCAGGCCAAGCAGCAGATGCTGTCGTTCCTGGCCACCGGCACGCCGTTCAACGGCGTGTGGACGTCGGGCATCGACAACGTCATCGTCGACGCGCTGGTCGAATCGCAGGCGCCGCTGGTGCCGGTGGTCGGCGCCGACAATGCCGGCTTCGTCGGCCAGCTGAGCTCGGTGAAAGGTCTCGTCGGTGCAGCCGTCACCAACCCCGGCTCGATCGGCGGCGCGGGCGTGACGCTGGCGCTGCAGATCCTCGACGGCAAGAAGCCGGCGCAGCAGACCGTGCTGGTCGACCCGCAGCTGTGGGACAACGCCACCGACGAAGGCAAGGCCAAGCTGAAGGCAGCCGCCGACCCGTCGCTCAGCCCGGAATGGCCGGTCTCGATCTCGATCCCGGAGTGGACGACCTACACGAAGGACCAGATCGTGGCCTGCAAGGGGCCGGGGGAGTAAGCCTGGTTTGAATGAACTGGCGAGGACGGCGAACGGCCGTCCTCGTCACACAGACTAGCGCTCTACGGCGCCCCCTCTGTCCTGCCGGACATCTCCCCCACAGGTGGGGAGATTGGCTGTCATCTCGGCTTTCGCAAATTTTCTACGTCGCAAGACGAGGGGCGGCGCCGGAACTGCCAATCTCCCCCCAAGTGGGGGAGATGTCCGGCAGGACAGAGGGGGGCGCCGTAGAGTGCCAGCAAGAGAATTTCTGAGCGGACATCGATTTGACCACCAGCCCCCTCCTCGACGCCACCGGCGTCGCCAAGAACTACGGCGCGGTTGCAGCGCTTCGCAACGCGTCGCTCTCCGTGCTGCCTGGCGAGGTCCACGCGCTGATGGGCGCCAACGGCGCCGGCAAGTCGACGCTGGTGAAGATCCTGACCGGCGCCATTCCGGCGAACTCCGGCCGCATCCTGATCCGTGGCGAAGCGCGCGACATTCGCTCGCCCGCCGCCGCGCGCCGCGCCGGGCTGCTGCCGGTCTACCAGGAGCCGTCGCTAATCCCCGATCTCGACGTTCTCTCCAATCTCAGGCTCACCGGCACGCCGGTCGAGCCGTTCCGCGCCTGGGTGCGCGAGCTCGGCATCACCGACCTCGATCTGCGCGACACCGCGCGCGACATTCCGCTGGCCGTGCTGCGCGTGCTCGACCTGGCGCGGGCGCTCGCCGTCGAGCCGGACGTGCTGCTGCTCGACGAGATGACGGCGGCCCTGCCCGCCAACCTCGCCGAAAAAGTGCTGGAAGTGGTGCGCCGCCAGGGCGATGCCGGTCGCGCCGTGATCTTCATCTCGCACCGCTTCGTCGAAATCTCCGCACTGTGCGACCGCGCCACCGTGCTGCGCGACGGCGAGACCGTCGGTGTCGTCGACATCGTGCCGGGCGTGGAAGAAAAGATCGTCGAGCTGATGCTCGGCACCCGCATCGTCAAAACCCATGTCGCGGCCCGCAGCGCTGCCGAGAAGGCCGCGCCCGCGACCACCCGGCCGCGCATTTCGGTGCGAAACCTGCGCGTCGGCGCCAAGCTCAGCGATGTCTCCTTCGATCTCGCCGACGGCGAAGTCGCCGGCGTCGTCGCGCTCGAAGGCCAGGGCCAGGACGAGTTGTTCGCCGCCCTTGCCGGCTCGATCCGGCCCTCCGGCGGCACGATCGAAGTCGATGGCCAGCCGGTGAAATTCTCGCATCCGATCGACGCCATCCGCGCCGGCATTGCCTATGTGCCGGGGGACCGCTCGGAAGCGCTCGCCATGCAGCGCTCGGTGCGCGAAAACATCGCGCTGCCTTTCAGCGCTGCCTTGCGCAACTGGGGTCCGATCAACATGCGCCGCGAACGCGCGACCGTGCTCAGCGCCATCGAGCGGCTGCAGATCGACACCCGCGCCCAGGGCGAAGTGCAGCGCCTGTCCGGGGGCAATCAGCAGAAGGTGACCATCGCCCGCTGGATCGCGGCGGATGCCCGCACCATCCTGTGCTTCGACCCGACGCGCGGCATCGATGTCGGCACCAAGCAGGAGATCTACAAGCTGCTGCGCGAACTCGCCGGCAACGGCAAGTCGGTGCTGTTCTACACCTCGGAGCTGGAGGAGGTGCAGCGCGTCTGCGACCGCGTCATCGTCATCTTCGGCGGCCGCATGGTCGACATTTTTCCGGTCGAGGAGGCCGACGAGCCGGCGCTGATGCGCGCCGCCTACGGCCTGCCGCGCGGCGCCAAGGCCGATATCGGCATATTGGCTGATCCGACCGCGAACACTTCGGCTTCGCCGGAGGCCGCGCCATGAGCCATTTCCTGCGCCGCCAAGCCTGGGTCGTCGGCCTGTTCGCCCTGCTCATCGTCCTGTTCATCGCCACCAGGATCATCCAGCCGGCCTATGGCAGCAATGATTTCGGCTCGCTCGCCCGAGCCGTTCTGCCCTATGCCTTCGCAGTCGCCGCGCAGACCGTCGTCGTCATCGCCGGCGGCATTGACCTGTCGGTCGCCGCCATGATGGCGCTGACCAGCGTCACCGCGGCGTCGATGATGAATGGCGCGAGCGAGGAATACGCGCTGTTCGTGGTGCCCTTCGTGCTGGCCATGGGTTTCGTGCTCGGCGCACTCAACGGCCTGCTCATCGTCGTCACCCGCGTGCCCGACATTGTCGTGACGCTGGCCATGCTGTTCGTGCTGCAGGGTGCAGCCCTGCTGGTACTCGACGCGCCGGGCGGCGGCATCGCCGAATGGCTGAAGGCGCTGATCTCTGGCACCGTACCGATCCCCGGCCTGCCCGACGCCATAGACGCCTGGCTGCCCAAGGCGCTGCTGGTGCTGATCGTGTGCCTCTGCGTCATCTGGATACCACTGAGGCGCTCGCGCCTCGGCCTCTCCATCTACTCCATCGGCTCTAGCGAACTGGCGGCGTTCCGCTCCGGCGTGCCGGTCAAGCGCACTCGCATCATCGCCTATGCGCTGTCCGGCCTGTTCGCCGCCTTTGGCGGCCTGGCGCTGACCATGAGCACCGGCATCGGCGCCCCCATCCCCGGCCCCTATCTGCTCGCCAGCGTCGCCGCCGTGGTGCTGGGCGGCGTCGCGCTCGGCGGCGGCAAGGGCGGCCTGCTCGGCCCGATCGTCGCCGTCTTCGTGTTGCGCCTGGTGCGCACGGATTTGACGCTGCTTGCCATCGACCCGAATGTCACCGCCATCATCGAGGGGCTGATCATGGTGGCGGTGGTGATGTTCGGCGCGTTTATCACGATGCGGGGGCGGCAATGATGGGAGGGCTGTCGCAGAGAGACGTCGGCGTTCCTTCGCGCCCCCCTCTGTCCTGCCGGACATCTCCCCCACAAGGGGGGAGATTGGATGTCGCGACGACCTTCGCCAATCTCCAACCTTGCAAGAATGAGCGAGGCGCTGAAGCTGCCAATCTCCCCACAAGTGGGGGAGATGGCCGGCAGGCCAGAGGGGGGCGCCGTAGAGCACTGTCCTCGCCAACTTGCCGCACCTTGCAAACCTCATCGCGAGCAAGAGCCGCCCCATGAGCACCACCGCCATCACCCCGGTCCCCTTCGCCCGCCGCATAAAGCGCTTCATGGCCGATCGCCCGCTCATCCCGCTGATCGTCCTGCTCGCCATCCTGGTTATAATCCTGCAGATCCTGCGCCCCGGCATCGTCAACGAGCGCTGGATCGCCAACACTATTAAATTCGCCATACCGCTGGCGATCCTGGCGGGATGCCAGACCATGACCATGCTGACCGGCGGCATCGACCTGTCGGTCGGCACGGTGGCGACGATGAGCGCCTTCATCATGGCCACGCAAGTGGTCAACCAGGACCCGGCGGTGGCGTTCCTCCTGGCGATGATGCCGGCGGTGCTGATCGGCCTCGTCAATGGCATTGGCGTCGGCGTCTTCCGCGTCCACCCGCTGATCATGACGCTGGGCACCAGCCTGATCGGCACCGGCTGCCTGCAGGTCTACCAGCGCACGGTGATCGCGTCGGGCGCAAAAATCCCCGACTTCCTGGCTTGGCTCGGCACCGGCGTGACATGGGGCTTCCCCAACGCGCTGCTGCTGTTCGTGCCGCTCGCCGCCCTCATCGTCTTCACGCTCGCCCGCACCGGCTTCGGCCGCCTGCTCTACGCCGTCGGCGACAATGAGCGCGCGACCCGCCTGTCGGGCGTGCAATACTGGCAGGTCATCACCGCGCTCTACGTCACCTCCAGCGTGCTCGCCGGCATCACCGGCCTGCTCTATATCGGCCTGATCAAGGCCCCCTCGCTGTCGCTCGCCGAACCGCTGGTGCTGCCCTCGGTCGCCGCCGCCGTCATCGGCGGCACCTCTATCTTCGGCGGCCGCGGCGGCTACACCGGCAGCATCATCGGCGCCCTGATCCTGACCGTGCTGACAACACTGCTGACCATCCTGCAGATGCCGGAGGGGGCACGGCGGATCTTGTTCGGGCTGATCGTGCTGTTCGTGACGGCGGCGTATCTGCGGATTGTGGAGGAGAGGTAGGGGGCCGAGGCCAGCGCCAGCCGAGACGGAGTGGGGACCGCCCTACGCGATTGCCATCATCCTGGACGACCTTGCCCACCCAGACGCAACGCCCCTTACTTCAACGAAATCGCCAACCCGCTCAAATCCGCATTCACCTGCAGCCCCACCTGCCGGCCCGTAAGCTCGAGCGTGGCGCCCTTGTCATTGGTCATGACGATCACCTGCGCCCCCTTGCCGAGCGCGCCGCCACCGCCGGCCGCGCCATAAACCCCGGTCGCATCCCGCACCCTGCGGATGTGCCGCACGGTGCCCTTGAAGTAGGTCTTGGAAACGCCGAAAGCGAAGCCGCCCGAAACGCCGCCGATCGTGATGGGATAGGAGCGGCCGTGGAAGGTCAGCGTCCCCTCGCCGCCGGAACCGCCGACGAAGAAGGCCGCCTTGTAGACGGCAAAGCGGATCGTGCCGCTATCGGCATGCGCGGCGCTGGCAGCGCTGACAGCAACGGTGGCTATTGCCGCAACCGCGAGCGAACGAAAGCTGGATGAGATGGTCATGATGGGGAGCTCCTCAAGTGCGCCGCTTGCCCAACCGGCAGGCGGCGTCGGCGTCGTAACCAACTTGAACAATCTAGCCCGTGATTTGGTTCCAGGCAGGCTGTGACAAGATCCGACGAAACGTGACGTGGTGTACTTTCGGGTTGCGGAGGAGGCGGCGGCTATTTCCTCTTCCTGAGCACTTTTCGCAGCGTTAACTTCAACCGCCTCATCTGGTAATGGCGCCGCAACTTGGCCAGCGCCGACCGGTGGGCGGTGTCGATTGCAGCCAGCGAGTCCGCCTCGGCTGCCTGCGGCAGCGCGAGCAGCGCGTCGGCCTGAAGATCGGCAAAGGGCTTGGGGTCATAGATGGCGAACGGCGTCGGCGGGTCGCTGAGCACGGTGGGGTTGCTGTTGATCTCGAACACTACAAGCCTGCCGTCCACGAAAGTGTAGTCGATGCGGCCATACTGCATGCGGGCTTTTTCGAAGACCTGCATGACCGCATTGGCGTCAGGATTCGTATCGACATAGGTCCTGATTTCTTCGATATGCGCCTGCAGCAATTGCTCGGGCGAATTCTTGACGAACCACGATTTCGACATGGCGCAATGCTGGCCGTAGATCGTATCGCCGACCCGAAACGCCGCGTACTTCCTGAAATAACCGTCCATTCCGGGGGTGCCGATCATCTCCACCACCATCGGCCGCACCAGATCGCTACCGTCCAGCCGGGCGATCGCGGCGTCCAGCGCCGGCCGGTCGTGCAGCAGCGGCGGCTCCCTGTAGAGTGCGCCCGTCTCGTCGCGGATGAAAACGGGATAGCGTATCGCCTCTTCCAGCTCGTCCGGCCTGAACACACGAAAAGCGTTGCTGCCGTCGGCATGAAGCAGGCGCAGCAGGTCGAAGCGCTGCAGGCTGGCGGTCGGGTGATTGAGCTGCGTCAGGCCGGTGTTGTCAGCCAGTTCGGCGCTGATGCCGGCCGCGCGGCTCAATTCGTCCGATGTCAGCCGGTCCATGTCGGACCAGATGACCACCCCGGCGCGAACGCCGCGCAGCAGCCCGGCATCCTCGTAGCGCACCAGCCGGAACCACGCCTCCAGGTCAGTCCGGTGATACAGAAGCACCACCGCCTGCGTGTAGGCGTGCTCCCGGTGCGCGACGTAAAATATCATGCGTTTCCGTTGTCCGTATGTAATTGCAAAGGGGAACCATGATAATTAGACAGGCTTGTGAAAGCCGTGAAATGGTTCTCGATCCGGCATGCGTCAAACAGGAGATAGAACAGGTTGACGTTTCCGTGAAGCTGCAAACCGCATTGGCAAGAAACTGCCATGCGCCATCAACGCGTTAGAAGTCGAGGCAGCCGACACATGAATTTAGACGATGTTGCGATACCCATCCGCCGGTTAGACCTGGAAGACATCCCTTTGCTGATGGAGCTTGAGGCTGCCGCCTGGGCCGCACCGCTGCAGGCGAGCGAAACGACCATCCGCCACCGGCTGGCACTCGGACACACCATGTTCGGCGCGATCGATGGCGATCTGCTTGCTGGCACCATCTGCTTTACCGAGACCAGCCAGGATCCGCTGGTGCGCGCCGATTTCCCCAGGAATTTTGATGCCTATGCATCGCTGCCGCGCAGCGAGCCGGTTTACGCACTTTACGCCTACAATCTCTGCGTCCGGCCGAGCCATCGCGGCTCCAACACGGCGGTGCGGCTCTTGAAGGAGATGGAGAGCCACGGCCGCCGCCTGGGCGCCAGCTGGCTGATCGGCGATGGCCGCTGCTCGTCCTATGCCGGCTCCTCGGGCGAAGAGTATGATCATGTCAAGGCCGATGCGCGGTTCCGCGCCACCATCGACCGCTGGAACCAGACCGGCACAAGACCGCCGCTGGAAGAGATCATCCGCGATCCGCTGCTGCGCATGCACTACCGCGTCTACGGATGCGAGTTCCTCTACGTCATGCCGGACTTCTTCCCGCAGGACGCCACGTCAGGCGGCTTCAGGGTCATTTCAGCCAAGAATCTCAAGGCATGAGATTCGAGCCGTCATGACAGCTCCGCATTTCGATCCGTTCGCGCTCGGCGACGACCCGTTTCCGCATTTCGCCCGCATGCGCGCCGCCGGCGGCATTGCGCGCGGCGTCGCGCCCTATCCCGAGCTGGCCGACGCGCATTATGTGTTCAGCCATGAGCTGGTGTCGGGCGCGCTGAAGCATCCCGCTCTTCTTCAGGCGCCGCCGGGTACATATGAAGAGGTCCGCCGCAAGCTCGTCGACCATGCGCCCATGGCTCTGCTCAGCCGCTCGGTGCTGCTCGCCGATCCGCCTCAGCATGGCGCCTTGCGCCGGCCGGTCGCTGGCTTTTTCTCACGGCCGGCCATCGAAGCTCTGACGCAAGGTCTTCGCGCGCTGAGCCACGAGCTGGTCGAGCGTGCGCTGGCGGATGGCCGCGTCGACGCCGTCGCCGGGCTCGCCGTGCCGGTGTCCTTCTGGCTGCTGCAGGAAATCCTCGGCATCGAGATCGAGGACCCTTGGGCGTTGAAATCGGTGACCCGCCGCATGGCCAGCGCATTCGACCTGCGAAGAGCGCAGCCGCCGGCAGCAAGCGCCGAGGCCTATCGCGAATGCCAGGCTTTTGTCGAGGAGCGGCTGGCTCGACAGGCCTACCGGCCGGACGGAATGGTTGCCGGCATGGTGCGGGAGGTTGCGCAAGGCCGCTGGTCGCGCGGGGACATGGTGGCCAACATCGTCTTCATGCTGTTTGCCGGACAGGAGACTGTCGTCGACGCTCTCGGCAACGCAATTGTTGCGCTGGATCGCTTTCCCGAACAGCGCGCGCTGCTCGAGCGCGGCGCTGTCGACTGGAGCAGCGCGGCGGCCGAACTGCTGCGCTATGGCGCCTCGGTGCAATACGCCGTCGCCCGCATCGCGGCGCAGGACATCGACCTCGGCGACGTCAGGATTGCGGCTGGCGAAGCGGTCGTGCCGGTGCTCGGCAGCGGCAATCGCGACGATGCCGTCTTCGCCGATGGCGACCGGCTGGACCTCACGCGCCCGCCAGCCATGTCGATGACCTTCGGCACCGGCCTGCATGTCTGCCTCGGGCAACATGTCGCCCGTATCGAGATCGCGGCGATGATAGAAGCCCTGTTCACCCGTGCGCCCGGATGGCGGCTCGATGCCGCAAATGCCGAGCGCCGCGCCACGATGTCGTTTCACGGCATGGCTACCGCGCCGCTGATCCTCGACCCCGCTGCGTGAAAAGCGGCCGCGTCTGGGCGATGACCGCCGGGTCGAGCGACCTGACGATTTCCGAAACCTTTGCCCGCAAGGCGCCCACCGTCGCATCGTCGAGCGGATCGAGAATATCGTTCTGATCTCTCGATACCCGGTACTCGTCCAGCGACGGCGCCTCGCTCGACGGCGTGAAGCCGCCGCCGCGGGCATGCTTGTCGGCCAGTTCCTGCCTCGATTTCACGGCATAGTGGCGGATCCAGCCGATCTTCCATTCCATCGGCATGGCCGCCGGGTGCTTGTCGAGCGTCATGCCGTCGACCAGCGTCCTGCGCAGCGAGATGCGGAAACCGTGCGGGTGCGGCATGAACTGCCCGGGATCCCGCAGCGCCTTGCGCAGCACCGAGGACACGCGGGCAAACGACTTCTTCCAGCGCGCGGTCGGGGCGTCATGCGTGCCGCGCCTTTGAAACCGCACCGTCACCAGTTCGTCGTCATAGGCCTCTTTGCCGTCGCTGCCGAAATTCACCCAGCGAAAGGCGACGCTGCGCACGCCCGGGCGGCTCAAAAGCGAGCGGACCAGTTCCGCTCCGCTCCAGGGCGGCCCGTCGAGCGGCTCGAGGAACTCGTCGGCGTCCATGAAGCCCAGATAGCGATAGCCGTGGAGCAATGCCTGCCAGTAAAGATAGGAATAGGCCCGCCGCTGCGGCAGCACCGTGTCGTGCCGCCAGTCGACGAGCCGGATCCAGCCGGCATCGCGCAACGCCTGGAGCACCGCCGACTGCGGGCCGGCGCTGCAGTTGTCGGCGATCATCAGGTCGAAGCCATGCAGCTTGTGCCAGGCGACCCACTCGATCACATAGGGCTGCTCCAGCTTCATGATCGCGCAGATCACCGGCCTGTTGACGGAAAACGGAATTCTCATCGCAACGCTTTCCCCGCGCCACCCGCTGCTGCTTGAGGCTCGACCTGCCGGAACGGGATCGCATCGCCATAAAATGCCGCAAGCTGCTCCGAAGAGCCCGTCCAGTCGCCCATGTCGAACTGGTGGAACCGATAGCGTGGGTCGTCAAGGGGCAGCAGGTCGATATCCGGCCTGATGCACCGGTCGAATATGCCGGCCACCGGCAGATGGATCGTCCGCGCCGAAGACAACCAACCGGCCAGCCAGGAGAAGCTGCTCACCCCCGTGACGAGATGGCTCGCCCGGCGCAGCGTCTCGAAATCGGTCAATGGCGACGCCTTCGGCGCGAAGACAGCATCGGGAAAACGCTGACGCAGGCGCCGGCAATAATCGTTGTCCTCATGGGTCTGGCCGACGAAGACCGGCTTGCGGCCGCTATCCTTGATGAGCGTCTCGAAGAAGCCGAATGGCATCGGGCAATAGTTGCGGTGGAAGCCGTCGAGGATGTCGCCGGCCCGCACATGGATGACGAGGAAATCGTCGCCATGGGTCGGCGCGGCGACGGCACGCCCGTCGAAAAGCCCGGAGACCTCGTCCCGGTCATAATAACCCAGCCGCTGCGCAAAGCCCTTGAAGCGGATGCTCCGCGCCCGCCTGTCGCGGAACGCGGCTATGATCCCGTCGAGGTCGTAGCGGTGATAGCCGTCGACCCGAAGCAGCCGGTATTTCCACAACAAAGGCGGCCGCACCCTGGCAATGGACCATTCCGGCAGGTCGGCGTCGCAGACATAGCCACCGGGGATACGCTTCGCCAGCACATGGCAAAACATGTACTGGAACATCTTGTTCGCCATGCCGCCAAACGGCTGCATCACGATGGGCACTTGCCGCATTGGACCCCTTTCGCCAAAGACGGTCATTGTTACCCGAGCTGCGCGGGCCGGTCGACTGGCCTCTGGCCAAGGGCGCATCATGATCGCCGCCGTCAAGCCACCCTCAGGGATAATGCGTCGGCTTTGGCGCGTAGATCTTTGGATCGAAGTCCAGATCCCTCGGCAAGGGCAGGCTTGAGCACTGCAAATGCACCTCGCGTGCGAGCAGCCGGCGCCGCTTCTGCTCATGCTCCTTGATGGCCGCAACGAGCCCCATGCTGTAAGGCCCAAGCACGACGCCGGCGGCCCATCCTGGATGCTCCTTCTCGCGTTGGTCGTAATTCAAGGCATCCGTGCGGGCCTGCTGGCATTCCGGCGTTGCCCATTTCGGGTCTTGGGTCGAGAGCGAGGCTCCATACTGGACCGGAGACGATACGCACCCTGCCACTGTCGCAGTCAACGCGACGACCGTTGCAATTCTCATCCGCAAGCCCCTCCTAATGTAGGACGCGACTACAAGACGATTCCAGCGGGAAAAAGGCAGCTTCAGGATGCGGATTTTGCAGGGCCGCTCACCCCAGCAGGTTGCGCGCCGTGCGCATGAAGATTTTCGAACCGATCGGGATCAGATCGTCGGGAAAATCATAATCGGGGTTGTGCAGCGAAGGATGGCGCTCGCCGGCGCCGAGAAAGAACATGGCTGAGCTCGCCTTGTGGCCGAAAATGCCGAAATCTTCCGAGGCGCGCATCGGCAGGGCCTCTTCGCTGCGCGCGACACCTTCCTCGTCGAGCGCGCGGTTGAGATGTTCCACCGCGTCCGGCGCATTGACGCTGGCGACGAAGATTTCGTGATAGTCGCAGCGCACGGAAAGGTGGTGCTCGCCCGCGATCCTGGCGGCCAGGGCTTCCGCAGCTGCGACCAACTCCGCCATGCGCTCGTCGCGCCTTGTGCGCAGCGTCGCCCAAACTTCGGCGTAGCCGGGCGCAATGCCGAACACGGCCTCGCCCATGGTCGCATGGGTGACGGTCACCATGCTGAAATCGTCATCGGCGAAAGTGCCGCGCCCGAGTGCCGGAAGCGCCGGCATCAGCTGGCTGATCGCCGGCATCGGCGACACGCCGGTTTCGGGCATGGAGGAATGCGCGGTCTTGCCCTCCAGCACGATGCGGATGCCGCGCGAGGCGCAGTTGACGACGCCGGGCTTGAGCCGCACCTCGCCGAACGGCACGCCCGGCAGATTGTGCAGCGAGAAGGCAAAATCCGGCGCGATCTCGCCAAAGCGTGGATCGGCGACGACGCCGGCCGCACCATTGCCGGTCTCCTCCGCCGGCTGGAACATCAAGACGACGCGGCCGCGCGCCGGCCGTTCTCGTCCGAGCTGGCGGCCGAGTGCGGCCAGGATCGCGGTGTGGCCGTCATGGCCGCACATATGCGATTTTCCCGGCACCTGCGAGGCATGCTCGACGCCCGAAAGCTCCTCGATCGGCAGCGCATCGATCTCCGAGCGGAACAGCACCGTCGGCCCCGCCTGGCCGCTGTCATAGACCGCCGCCACGCCATGACCGCCAAGGCCGGTCAGCACCTTGTCCGGCCCTGTATCGGCGAGGAAGCCGACGACTTCCTTGGCGGTCTTTTCCTCTTCGTTGGAGATTTCCGGCTGCTGGTGCAGCTTGCGGCGCCATGCCGTCAGCTCGATGATATCGCGATTGGTGAGGGTCATGGTTGGGCTCCGCTTTGGTGCTGCAGGTTACACAAACACGATAGGGTTTTTCTCACGCCGTGCCATACTGATCAATTCCGCTGGTCCATCTGCCTGTCTTGTGTGAGCGTAGATGACGACATCCCATGACCACCACACAACCCAGAGAATTTCCAGCTCCGCACTGAGGCCGTCGATCTCATCTCCGACATCCGGTGGCTTCTCCTGAAAAGCGCCGCGTGCTCGCCTGTGCGACATCTTTGCTTCCATCCACCCGAAGGAACGTTTCGGAGCAACAATGGCCAGGCGGTTTGCGTTTCTCTTGGTTCGCGACTTCACGCTGTCGCCGCTGTCGCTGTTCATCGACACGCTGCGGCTGGCCGGCGATGAAGGCGACCGCAGCCGCCGGATCGAGTTCGACTGGGAGATCGTCGGCGAGCGTGGCCTGCCGATCCGGGCGAGTTGCGGTGTCGAGTTGCTGCCGACCAAGGCGATCGGCAATCCGCAGGAGTTCGACAATGTCGTCGTGGTCGGTGGCCTGCTCGACACCAACCGCAGCCTCAGCTCCGAAAAGGAGGCCTTCCTGTTGCGGGCGGCCGAAAAGGGCGTGCCGCTGACGGCACTCTGCACCGGCAGCTTCGTGCTCGCGCGCTACGGTCTGCTCGATAGCTACAGTGCTGCCGTCAGCTGGTTTCACATCAAGGATTTCCGCAGCCAATTCCCTGATGTGAACGCCCATGCCGACAGCCTGTTTTCCGTCGATAGGGGCCGCTCGACCTGCGCCGGAGGCACGGGTGCGGCCGACCTTGCCGGCCATTTCGTGTCGCAGTTCATCGGCCGCAAGGCTGCGGAAAAAGCCGCCAAGATCCTCGTGCTCGACCGCATCCGCTCGAGCCTGGATGTGCAGCCAGTCGGCGATCTCTTTCCGGCCGCGTCGAGCCGAGCGGTGAAACGGGCGCTGCTTCTGATGGAAAGCAATCTCCAGGAGACGCTGTCGGTCGCCGAGATCGCGGGCCGGTTGCATTTATCCCGGCGCCAGCTTGAGCGGCTGTTCGGCGCCGAGCTCGGCATCGGCCCGATGGCCGCCTATCTTGCGCTGCGCGTACATCAGGCCAAGTCGCTGCTGGAGGGGAGCGACTTGGCAATCGGCGACATCGCCTACCGCTGCGGTTTTCCCAATGCCGGCCATTTCAGCCGTGTCTTCCGCCAGCAGACCGGCATCACGCCGACCCATCTCAGGCATCCGAACCGAATGTCCGGTGTCTTTGCCGACGGCAAGGGGAGCGGTCCCTAAGCCTATATTGGGGCGTGCGATCTCGCCGCTGGTATGATAATATCATACCAACCTGATAGGAGGGATCCATGTCCGCCACCGAAAAACGCACCTTCAGCCTGCCGGCCGAGCAGGCTGCTTTCATCGACCAGCTCGTTCGGTCCGGCACATACGCGACCAGCAGTGAAGTGATCCGCGCCGGTCTTCGCGCATTGCAGGAACGCGACGCCGCTGTGGAGCGCTGGCTGCGTGAGGAGGTCGCGCCGACCTATGATAGGTGGAAGGCAGACCCCTCCCAGGCCATCCCGGCCGACAAGTCTTTTGACAGCATTCGCGCACATCACGCAGCTCGCCTCAAGGGGAACGTGTGAAGCGCCGGCATGTTGTCCTCTTGCCGGAAGCCCAGACGGACCTGTTATGGATATACGATACGGTCGCTCACGCATCCGGCAACCTCACCGCCCTTCGCTACATCGAGCGGATCGAGCGATTTTGCCTGGGTCTCGACTATGCCTCGGAACGCGGAACCCTAAGGGATGATGTGCGGCCGGGGCTTCGCATCGTTGGCTTCGAGCGCCGCCTGACTGTGGCCTTCACCGTAGAAGGCGACCAGGTGGTGATTCTCAGGGTGTTCTACGGCGGCGTCAACTGGGAGGACGAGTTGGCGCCTATCGCTCCGTGAACGCCCGCGCGAACGAGTCCAGCATCGGCCGCGCCAGATATTCGAGGAAGGTTCGGTCGCCGGTGCTGATAAACGCCTCGACCGGCGTTCCCGGGTAAAGCTGCTCGGCTTTCACGCCCTGCGGCAGCGTGTCGGTGATCTTCAGCCTGGCGCGGAAATACGCCTCATGCGTGGTTTCATCGATCAGCCTGTCGGCGGAAATTTGCGTCACCGTAGCCGGGACCTCAGGGGTGAGGCGCGCGTTCAGGGCGGACAGCCTGAGCTTCGCCGGCTGGCCGACGCGAACCAGGTCCACGTCCTTCGGCCGCAGCTTCGCGTCGACGATGAGGCCCGACGCGGTGGGCAGGATCTCCATGATCTTCTGCCCCGGCGCAATCACGCTGCCTTTGGAGTTGTAGATCGAGGATACCACGATGCCGGTTGCCGGCGCCTTGATCGTCGTGCGCCCCAGCACCGCCTCGGCTGCGGTGATCTGTTCGCCGATGTCGGCCAGGCTGGTGCGAACCTCGTCGAGCTTGGTCAGCGCGTCCTCGACGCGCTGCGTGGTCGCGCGCTCGACCTGCGCCTGGGCTTCGACGATCTGCGTCTTGGTCGCTGCGATATCCGCCTCCAGCGCGCCGGCTTGGCCGACCAGATCGGCCTCGCTGCGCAGAAGCTGCGAATATTCGCTGCGGTTGGTGAGACCCTTGTCGAGCAGGCCGGTCTTGATGCCGAGTTCCTTCTTCACGATCTCGGCCTGTTGCTGGATGGCGAGTTTCTGCGCCTCCAGTCCCACCGCCGACTCACGATGCATGGCGACGCGCTGCGCCAGGATCGACTGCTCGGAGCGGAACCGGGCGAGCCTGGCCTCGAACTCCTTCTGCTGTTCGTGCACCAGATTGTCGAAATCGCGCTGGAACGGCGCGGGTGCTGCTTCGGCGATCGGCGCCAGCCTGTCCGATCCGTCGCGCTCGGCCTCAAGTCGCGCGGCACTTGCCCTGAGCGCGATCGTCTGTCTGGTCAGCCGGTTGAGGTCGGTCTCGGCCGCCCTGCGGTCGAGCAGGACCAGCGGTTCGCCTTGTTGCACGCGGTCGCCTTCATGCACCAGCAATTGCTCGATGATGCCGCCCTCGGGGTGCTGGATGAGGATGTTGCCGCCCGTCGCCGAGATCGTGCCGGAGGTGATCACCGCGCCGGAGAGCGGCGCGTTCGCCGCCCAATAGCCGAAGCAGCCGACGAAGAGCGCTATGGCCACGTAGCCGACGACGGCCATGCGGCGGAAGTCGGTGCGCGGTCGACCTTCGAAGGCGAGGCTCTGCTGCATCATCGTCTATGACCCGAAGCGGACGCTGTGCGGGCGCACGGTCGGCACGAACGAGCCTGTCACCACCGAGCTCCCGGCCTTGCCGGCCGCCGGTTGCCTCAGCACCTCGCTCGCAGGGCCGAAAGCTTCGACCATGCCGTTGCGCAGGACTATGACGCGGTCGCAGGCCGCGGCGATCGAAGGGCGATGCGTGATGACGACTGTCGTGACGCTTACACTTCGCGCGGCCGAAAGCATCCCTTCGAGCGCCGCCTCCCCACTGCCGTCGAGATGGGCGTTGGGCTCGTCCAGCACCAGCATGCGTGGCTTGCCGTAGAAGGCGCGCGCCAGCCCTATCCGCTGGCGCTCGCCGCCCGACAGCACGGTATGCGACGGGCCTATCATGGTCTGATAGCCGTCGCGCAGCGTGAGAATCAGCTCATGCGCCTCGGCGCGCCTGGCCGCTTCGACGATCGCGGCGTCATCGGCGTCGGGTTCGAAGCGGGCGACATTTTGCGCGATCGATCCCGGGAAAAGCTCCACCTCCTGCGCGAGATAGCCGATATGCCTGCCAAGCTGGGTTTCGTCCCAGCTCCTCAGGTCGGCGCCGTCGACCCTGACCGCGCCGCCGGTCGGCTGCAGCGCGCCCACAAGCAATTTCGCCAGCGTCGATTTGCCGGCCCCGCTCGGGCCGACGATCGCCACCGCTTCGCCGGCGCCGATGGCAAAATTCAACCGCTTGAGGATGGGCTCAGTGCCGAAAGCCGCAGTCGGCGCGATGAAGAACAGATCCTGCACCGAAATCGCGCCCAATGGATCGGGCAGTGCGAGCTTGCGCCCCTGCGCTGGTTGCGCCGCAAGGGCGGTGTCCAGCCGCTTCCAGCATCGCCTGGCGTCGACGATCTGCCGCCAGGATCCGATCAGCTGGTCGAGCGGCTGCAGCGCGCGCGACGACACCAGCGACGAAGCGAAGATCATGCCGGCGGTCATCTGCCCTTGCAGCACCAGCCACGCGCCGGCGCCGAGGATCGCCAGTTGCAGCATCATGCGCAGCGCCCGCGACGTCGCGCTGAAGATCGCATTGGCGCTTCCGGAACGGTCATGCAGGGTCAGCGCCTCAGCAACGTGCTGTCCCCAGACCGCGGCGGCATTTTGCACCATGCCCATGGCGCGCAGCGTGTCGGTGTTGCGGGCGAAGGCCTGCTCCGCCTGGCTGGCCACCGCCGAGCGTTCCGCCGACATGGCATCGTTCCTGCCGATGGCAAGCTGGTTGGCCACGACCAAGAGAAACAGCAGCACGGCGCCGGCGAGCGTCAGCCAGAACAGGACGGGATGGATGAAATAGAGCAAGGCCAGGAAGACGGGCGCAAACGGCAGGTCGAACAACACCGCCACGCCGCGCGACCTGATGAAGGCGCAAGTCGTGGCAAGGTCGTTCAGCGGCGACAGCCCGCTGCCGGCATGTCTGGCGCCAAGCGAGGCGGCGAATGTCCGCGCGCCCAGTTTCTGGTCGACGGTGGCCGCAACACGTTGCGCGTAGACGGCGCGGACCGCGTCCAGCAGGCCGAGGAAGGCGAGCGCGACGACCGCCATGACCGAGAGATAAAGCAGCGTCTCGACGCTGGAGGACGGCAACACCCGGTCATAGACCTGCAGCAGATAGAGCGGGATCACCAGGAGCAGGATGTTGATCAGCAACGAAAAGATGCCGATATCGGCGATGCCGCGCAGGAAAACCGGGCGCAGGCCGATGGCCGCATCCCTGAGTGGCGCGCGGTCCCGTGACATCTAGACGGCGTGCTCGGCTGTCGTGCTCAGATGGCTCTGCTGCAAATCGTTCAGCGTATAGGCGTGGATATAGTCGATCTTCATTTGCGCGGGCGTCGCCAGATGGTCGGGCGGCGCGCCGGCTTGACCGCCGACCGCAAGGTCGACCAGCATGTACATGGGCTTGTTCATATCGGACGGCGTCGCCGCTTCCGCGACCTGGACGCCATCATAGGTCCAGACCAGCTTGTCCGGCGTCCACAACAGGCCATAGGTGTGATAGCCGTCGGTGTTGGAGACATTCACCGTCGACCCGACCGTGGTGTGGGTTCCCGTCTCATTTGTGTGCGCGGTCATGAGAAGCGCATTCGGGTTCTGCCCATACATTTCGATCACGTCGAGTTCCGGGGGCCATGAACCGTCTTCGGGCAGAAGCCAGAAGGCCGGCCACGCGCCGGCATTTTCCGGGAGATCGGCCCGCATTTCGAAATAGCCATAGGTCTGCGAGAAGGTGTCGTGCGTCGTCAGTATGCCGGAAGTGTATTCGTAATTGTTGATCAGCGGCTTGATGTCGTCGGGCGCATGCGCCGCGGTTATGGTGAGCACGCCGCTTGCGACGCTGAACGGATGGACCGAGCTGGTCGGCGCATAATTGGCGTCGATATACCATTGCAGCTCGCCGTTCTGGGGCTGCGAGCTGCCGTTCTGCGCCCCCCACCAGAAATTGGAATCCCAGATGCCGCTCTGGCCGTTCCACAGGCTCAGCGTGTTGAAATCGTCGTTGAACGACAGCGTCATGCCCGTCTTGTCGATCGGCAGCTCGAACTGGCCGGGCTGAAACTTGTCGATCGTGGTGTTGTGGAACACCAGCACCTCGCTCGAGCCGAGGTTCAGCTGCACGTTCGATCCCACCTGGACCATATTGGCGTGGACGGCCTCGAACGAGGTGAAGGTATAGCCGTTGAGGCGCACCGTGTCGGTCGCGCCGAAATCGGAGATCAGGTCGCTGCCATTGCCCTTGGTGACGATGAAGGTGTCGGCGCCGGCGCCGCCGATCAGCACGTCATTGCCCTTGCCGCCGTCCAGCGTCTGGCTGCCAGCGCCGCCCGTTATGATGTTGTCCTGAGCATTGCCGAAGGCATAGTGGCCGTCGCCGGTGACGACGAGGTTCTCGAAATTGGCGGGCAGCTTGTAGCTCATCCAGGTATCGATCGTGTCGACGCCCGCGCCGTAGTTCTCGACCGCTTTGTTGATCGTCGAATAGAGATGGTAATAGTCGTCGCCCGCGCCGCCATACATGGTGACCTTGACGTTGGTGTCGCCCCAGAAGGAATCGTTGCCCGAGGTGCCGTAGCGGTAAGACGCGCCTCCAGTCGCCGAGAACCAATGGGTGGAAGCGCCGGTATAGGGAAGTGGAATGCCTTTGGCGTTGAGGACTGTGGTCATTCCGACACTCCTTGCGCGTGCTGCCTTGGTCGTTCGACAACCTTCGAGCGACCATTTCGGATCAACTCTTAAATTGATCCGTCGTTCCAGGGAATCATTCTATAGTACACAAAGGAGATCGTCGCCCACCAGTTTAATAGATAATGCCGAAGGCGTTAAGCTGATCCTAATACAACTTTGTAGGAGAGACTTACAATTTTAATAAATTGTGAGATGCGCGCCGAAAAGTTAGGCAACCTGTCAATGATGCATGCAATTTGACGCGACACGACCGCCTGCCTGAGGCGGCGGTCGAAGTCGCGGGCGGATGGCCGCGGGCAAAGGGCTCAAGAAAATTTGACAGGCTATGTCGGACCGGGTGAGGTTCACCCGTCCTTGGGGCATCGGACAACGAAACCACAGAGGATACCGAAGAGATGCCAAGCACCGTACGTTTGCACCGCGTTCTGACGACCAGCCCGGAGAAGGTCTACCGCGCATTCACAGAAGCCGACGCGCTGGCGAAATGGCTTCCGCCGAACGGCTTCACCTGCACGGTGCACAGCTTCGACGCGAAAGTCGGTGGCGCCTTCAAGATGTCGTTCCGAAACTTCACGACGGGCGGCAGCCATTCCTTCGGCGGCGAATATCTCGAACTCGTTCCCGGCGAGCGCCTGCGCTACACCGACAGGTTCGACGACCCCAATTTGCCCGGCCAGATCGAAGTGACCGTGCTCCTGAAGAAAGTGTCGGTCGGCACCGAACTCGACATCACGCAGGCCGGCATTCCGGACGTTATTCCGGCTGAAGCCTGCTATCTCGGCTGGCAGGAGTCGCTGCGCAATCTGGCAAAGCTCGTCGAACCCGAGATCAATCAGTAGAGCCCATCGGATCGGCGGCGCCGCCCAGCCAGTCCGCGCCGCCGACAATGCCGAGCCGAGGACTTATCCCTCACGGCCCGGTGCAGATCGGCAACGGTTGCGGCGGCGGTGGCGGGTTGTCCTTGGCGTATTGCGCGATGATCGGCTCAAGGCTCTTTCGCGGCCAGAATTTCGGCTTGCCGATCTCCTTCAGGCAGGACGCATTCCAATAGGCGCCCGATTTACCAACGGCGGCGATGTCGCGCGATTCCGGGTAGATATAGAGCGTCGTCGGATTGCTCTTCACCATCGAAATGATCTGATCGGCGTCGGACGGCGACCAGCTGGTGCAGCCATTGCTGCGGCCGCCGGCGTAATCCACCAGCTTGCCGTATGGGACGAAGCCGTCATGGTCGGCATAGGAGCTGTTCGGGTTCTTGCGCAGGCACATGCCGCGCAACAGCCGCGCCGCGTGGCCGCCGATCACCCGCTGCCTGGCATTCGCCGTCTCGCCCTCGCCGTCGAACTGGATGAAGGTGCGCAGCAGCGCCTGGTCCTTTTTTGCGCCGATGCGGTAAAAACCCTTGAATGAGGTCTTTGCCTCGCCGGTCATATAGGCGCCGCCGGTCGTCAAGGACGAGTCCAGCGCATTGCCGAAGTTTTTCGCGCAGCGTTTGCCGTTGGAGAAATCGACCACGCCTTTCAAATTGCGGCCGCCGCCATGGCCCGACGAGATCGCCCTGAACGACTGCTTGGCCTCGCAAATGACGTAGTAGCGCCGCCCTAGCACGCCATTGCCGAGATCGCCGGGGCGCGTTGCATCCATGGCGAAATAGCACCCATTGTGGACCGCGCCTTGCGCGACCTTTTTCAGGTAAAGCGCGCGCGCCCGCTCCAGCACCACTTGCGAAATCTCGCCGTCGTCATTGCCGACATGGGCCTGCAGCCAGGCCGGTATATCGGAGGACGCGGCAAAAGACCGGGCAGACACCGTCAAGGCGATGCCGGCGATGGCGAGGAGGCCAAAGACAAAGACAGCCAGAGATTTCAACCGCACCGGACAACCCTTCCGCCCGAACCGTTCTGCGATTCTCGGAAACCCATCATAAATCGTCGCGCGCCGATCGGCGAAACACATCTTATTCAGAACCGCGCAAGCAAGTCAGGTAGCTGCCTGTTCGCCTTTCAGAGCGCCAGGCTGCCCTGTTCCGCCTCCGCGGCATTGGGGTCGCCCGGCGCCGTCGCCCAGGCGAGCTCGACCAGCGTCACCGTGCGGCGGCCGGTGCCGTCGAGCTGGCAGACGATGAGGCCCTGCTCCTCGATATAGGTGAGCAGCCGCCGGGCGCGCCGCAGCGAATGCGAGCCGTAGGCGCGCGCGATCGCCGCGTCGCTCGGGCACGGCCAGCCCTCCTTGGCGGCGCGGGCGATCATCATGAACACGCCCTGCATGTCCTCGGGCAGCAGCGAGGCGCGCACGGAAACGTCCTGCCAGGCGTCATCGCCTGCCATGTCTGCGCCGAGCCCGGCGCGGGCACGCGTCAGCATGCGACGGAATTCTGAGAGGTCCGGCACCACCGAAGCGAGGCCTTCGATGCGGCAGCGGACGACGAACTCCTGATAAAGCACGCCGATGACGCGGAAACCCGCATCGGGCTGCGCCAGGATGGCGCGCAGGACACGGTCCACCCGCTCTCGCCGCTCGGCCATATCCTCGGCGCTTACCGCCGGTTCCGCAGGTTCCGGGCGGATCTCCATCGCCGCCGATTTGGCCGCCATCAGCTGGTCGAGCAGCTCCGGCGACGCCATCCGGCGCGGCGCGCGCATCGTCTCGGGCGGCGGCGCCGCCAGGATGATGGCGCGCGCGTCTTCAAGCGCTGTTTCCGGCATTGCCATCAGCCGCGGCGTACCGTTGCGCGGGCTGGTCTCGGTCTGGCCGATGCGCACGCCCAGCGGACGGCGCGACAGCGCTGGGCCCAACGCCATGAAGTGCCCGCGCTCCAGGTCTCGAAACGCCTCGGCCTGACGCCGTTCCATGCCCAGAAGGTCGGCGGCGCGCGCCATGTCGATATCGAGGAAGGTACGGCCCATGAGGAAATTGGACGCCTCCGCCGCGACATTCTTGGCGAGCTTTGCCAGCCGCTGCGTGGCGATGATGCCGGCAAGGCCGCGCTTGCGGCCGCGGCACATCAAATTGGTCATGGCGCCGAGCGAGAGCTTTCGCGCCTCGTCGGACACTTCGCCGGCCACGGCGGGCGCGAACAGCTGCGCTTCGTCGACCACCACCAGCATCGGATACCAATGCTCGCGGGCAACCTCGAACAACCCGCCGAGAAAGGCAGCGGCGCGCCGCATCTGGTTCTCGGCATCGAGCCCTTCGAGATTGAGCACCGTGGAGACGCGGTGGATGCGCGCCCGCTCGCCGGCTGCTTGCAGGCCACGCTCCGTATGCTCCTCGGCATCGATGACCAGATGGCCGTAATGGTCGCCCAGCGAGACGAAATCGCCTTCCGGGTCGATGATGGTCTGCTGCACCCAGGGCGCGCTCTGCTCCAGGAGCCGGCGCAAAAGGTGCGATTTGCCGGAGCCGGAATTGCCTTGCACCAGAAGCCGGGTCGCCAGCAGCTCCTCAAGGTCGAGCGCCGCCGGCGCACCCGCCGTCGTCTGTCCCATCTCGATGGCTACGGTCATGTCACGACTCTCCTTGCGGACAGGGCTTATCAACCCGGCCGCGAGCCGTCGAGCGCGCCATGGCAACTCGCCCGCTGTTCCACACCTATGCTGCCAAAGCGCCACACATCAGCCCATCTGCCCAAAGGGAAGCACATCAAGCGGAGTTGACCGGCGGCAGAAGCGGCGCGTCCAGCCCGTCGAAGGGATCGCGCCAGGCATCGATGGCTTCGAGCCGGCGATACCAACCCAGAACAGAGGGATAGTCCGCCAGCGGCAGGCCGGCTGCATCGTTGAACGGCAAAAACGTCGCCATACGGAAATCGGCATAGGAGAGCGACTTGCCCACAAGCCATGGCCGCTTGGCGAGCTCCGCCTCGAGAATCGCTGCCGCGATGCGGAACTCCGCCAGCCCCTCCTCGACCTTGCCCTGGTCGACGGGCCCAATCCCGTAGCGCTGCTTGGTTCCGCGCTCGAAATGCACGATGTCGCAGGCCCGGACGAAATTCTCCTTGCCCCAGCTCAGCCAGCGGATCATGTCGGGTTGGTCATCGCCGCCGCCCCAGAAATCCGAACCCGCTTCGCGCGACAGAAGGCAGGCTATGGCGTCTGCTTCCCACAGGCTGCCGCCCGGCCATGCCAATATCGGCAGGGTAAGATTGGGATTGAGCTGACGAAACCGCTCAGCCTGCCCGGGCGCCATGGGTGCCGCAAACTCACACTCGACCTTGGCCTGCAGATGACGTGCAGTTGCAACCGCGAGGCGCGGATTGGGATTGCGGCTGAAGTACAGTTTCATGTCCCGTCCTGGACGCTGTGGGCTCGATCCTATCAAACACGCAAACGTGCCCTCCAGGCAATCTGGTCGGACCACGATTCCGCTGGCACACGCCGTCGTTCGGCGTATTATTTCCTTCGGGAGAGGGTTCTTGGCAGGAGAAAGCCATGAACGTAGTGCCGAGCGTACCTGTCATCGACGTGACAACCCAGAACCTTGTTTCCTCTGCGCTTTCCAGATTCCGCGCCGGCGATACCGTCTCGACCAGGGCGGCGCTCGACGCCATCCGCCGCATGGATCCAACCTGTGTCGACAGCGACGACGATCTCGTCGAACTCGTCGTCATGGCGGCAATTGGTAAGACCATGGCGGTTGTGTTCGACCACCGCTCCCGCTAGCCCTGTTGGACGAACCTGTCCCGTTCAACTCGCTTGAGCTCGAGTGGGTTCGGTTGGCGAGCTTTTACAGCTGCAGCCCGGAAGCGGACGTCTTCGTGCGCGAAGGCCGGCAATAGCATAAGCGGGTAAACCTCAGATCCCCAAGGGATGTGGCATGTAGCCGACGAAGCCGCCGATCTTCCAGTGGCCCGCCACCTTCCTGCAAAAATACAGCGTCTGCCATTTCAGCTTGTCGACGCTGCCATCGGCCTTGGCCACCGAGCCGTTGAACTTCTTGTGCAGCACGGCGCGGTCGCCATCGACATCGATGTCGCGCATGTTGGTGACGCGAAACAGCGCCTCGCGCAGCGGCTCGGCGAATCTGGCCGCCGCCGTCTCCTTGGCCTGGCGCAGCCATTCGTCGCGATAGACGGCAAGGCTCGGGAATTGCAGACGCCAGGCGTCGGCATCGCTGAGGAAATGCGCATGCATGCCGAAGAAGCTGTCGGCGAGGAAATCATCCTCGACCATCGACCAGTCCTGACCGATAAAGGCGTCGATGTCGCGCCGCACCAACATTTCCCAGAGCGCGTGGCGATCGGCATCGCCCTCTGGAAACGGGTTCTTGTCGAAGGTCATTGAAATCTCCTGTCGGGAAAATGCGACGCGCAAGATGCTGGCGAGCCTGCGATAAAGCAACACGCGTTTGGAAAAATGCTGCTTTCCAAAAAGCCCCCTATGAGGATCACCGGGACAGGCGTAGAGCGGTCGTCGAAAACGGGGCGCGGACCGCCATTCTGAACAGGAGTTTCCTTTGCCTAAAGAGTGTTTTGGAACATCCCACGTGCCGCTGTCGCCGGCCGTGCGCGCCGGGGATTTCGTCTACATCTCAGGCCAGGTGCCGGTCGACAGCGACCGCATCGTGGTCAAGGGCGGCATCACCGAGCAGACCGAGCAGGTGCTGCAGAATGTGAAGGCGGCACTCGCGCTGGCCGGTTGCACCATGGACGATGTCGTCAAGACCACGGTCTGGCTCGAGGACGCGCGCGACTTCGGCGCCTTCAATGCCGTCTACGCCAAGCACTTCCCGAAGAATCCGCCGGCCCGCACCACGGTCGAATCGCGGCTGATGATCGACATCAAGATCGAGGTCGAAGCCGTCGCCTACCGGCCGGTTTGACCAGCCGGGGCATGATCCCGAAAAGTGGAGACGGGGTTTTCTCGGACAAACGGAAACCGTTTTGTCCAGAGATCATGCCCCAAAACGAAGAGAGGCAGGCGCCGATGCAGTTCGATCTCCTGATCAAGGGCGGCCGTCTGATCGATCCGGCCTCGGGCCTGGACGCGCCGCGCGATGTCGCCGTTGCGGGCGGACGCATCGTGGCCATCGAGGCGGCGATCGATGCCGAGCACGCCACCAAGATAGTCGACGCTCGTGATTGCATCGTCACGCCCGGCCTCATCGATTTGCATAGCCATGTCTATTGGGGCGGCACCTCGCTTGGCGTCGATGCCGACCGGCTGGCGGCCAAGAGCGGCACCACCACCTTCATCGACGCCGGCAGCGCCGGCGCCGGCAATATTCTGGGCTTTCGCCGCCATGTCATCGAGCGCTCGAAGGTGCGCATCCTGGCCTATGTCAACATCTCCTTTGCCGGCATATTCGGCTTCTCGCAAAGCGTCTCTGTCGGCGAATGCAGCGATCTCAGGCTCTGCGAGCCACGCGAGACGGTGGCTGCGGTGCGCGAGCACGCCGATGTCGTCGTCGGCGTAAAAGTGCGCTCCGGCAAGCATGCCGGCGGCGCCAGCGGCATCGCGCCGGTCGATCTCGCGCTGGAAGCCGCCGACCAGGCCGGCCTGCCGCTGATGGCGCATATAGACGAGCCGCCGCCCGGCCGCTCCGAAGTGCTGCCGCGGCTGCGCAAGGGTGACATCCTCACGCACTGTTTTCGCCCGTTCCCCAACGCGCCGGTCTTCGCCTCCGGCGCGGTGCGGCCGGACATGCGGCTGGCCCGCGAACGCGGCGTCATCTTCGACATCGGCCACGGCATGGGATCGTTCGACTTCGCCGTGGCGAAAGCGATGCTGGCCGAGGGCCTCGCGCCCGACGTCATCTCCAGCGACGTGCATCTCTATTGCGTCGACGGTCCGGCCTTCGACATACTGGTCTGCATGTCGAAGCTAACGGCGCTGGGCATGCCGCTGGTCGAGGTGCTGCGCGCCGCCACGCAAAGGCCAGCCGAGGCGATCGCCAGGCCGGAGCTTGGGACGCTGAAAGTTGGCGGTGTCGGCGATGTCGCGGTGCTGAGACTGCGCCCCGGGCGCTTTACCTTCGTCGATGCGGTCGGTGCGGCGCTGATCGCGGATCAGCGGCTCACATCGGACGGCATCGTCGTGGGTGGTGTCTGGTGGCCGAACGAAGCCGCCGACCACAACGAGACCGAGCGCTTCGAGGCCCACACGCACCATACGCATGTCGAGGTCGCGGCACGGCATTTCGGGCGTAGGCACGATTAGCTGGTCTCCCCTTCATGGGAGATGGTCTGTCTTTCGGCGGCGCGTTTGAGGACCGCCTTCCCCCACTCCGTCTCGGCTTCGCCGAGCCACCTCTCCCCCCTCCGGAGGGAGAGGAAAGGCGCTGTCCGAACCGGATAGATAGGTAACAGAATGGACCGATAGCATGGGTGACAGTTTTCTTGTCCGCCGGAGGACCGGCGATGGTT
>NZ_JAMYVB010000017.1:0-144669 GCF_040323635.1 Mesorhizobium sp. M0037
CGCTGGCGGTTTAGTCTAACTACTTGGTATTTAAGGTGAATTCCTGGTACGCCCAAGGGGAATCGAACCCCTGTTCCCGCCGTGAGAGGGCGGTGTCCTGACCGCTAGACGATGGGCGCGTTCAAGAACCGGCGATATAGGCTGACGGTTTGGAAAAAGCAACTGGGCTTGGAACGGCCGGACCGCTTCTGTGTAATGTCGCTTCGCGAACCTAGCGTTTCGGCTCGATCAGGTCCCACAGATTGCCGTAGAGATCGGCGAAAACCGCCACGGTACCGTAGGGCTCATGGCGTGGCGTTTCGTGGAAGTCGACGCCGTTTTCCAGCATGGTCGCATGGTCACTGTCAAAATCATCGGTTTCGAGAAACAAAACCACGCGGCCTCCGGTCTGGTCGCCGACGCGGCTCTTCTGCACATCGTCCAATGCTTCCGCCAGAAGCAGCCGGGGCCCTTGCCCGACCGCCGGCGTTACCGTCACCCAGCGCTTGCCGTCGCCGAGCTCGATGTCGTCGCAGAGGACAAAGCCAAGCTTGCCGACATACCAGGCGATCGCCTCGTCATAGTCGGCGACGACGAGCGTAACGGTTGCTATGCGGCGATGGTCGGCAAACCCGGTCATTGTTTCGGCCCGCTCATTTGTTGCGTATGGCGAAGCGGCCGATGATACGGCGCTCGGCGATGTCGTAGACGAAGATGGTGCGGCTGCCGTCGCTGATCTCGGCGTCGATCGAAATGCGATTGCCCGACAGAGCCTGGCTGATCACCTTGGCTCCGACCGGGAGCACTATGTCGGCCGCGAGCGGCTCGCCGGGCGGAACTGGAATGTCGTTGGCGAGCGGCGGGTTCGCGGGCGGCGCTTTGCGCGATTTGTAGACAATGGCCGCGATCACCACCATAAGGGCCAGCAAAAGCAGGCCGAGATTGATGGCCATGAAACGGATGAGCCTGCCGCGCACCTTTTCGATCTCGGGATCGAGCGGCTTTTCTTCTTCATCGGCAACGGGCCGGGCCATGGCAGAACTTCCGGAACTTTTTTCGATGAGCGCTCATAGCGAAGAGACCCCTGAATTGATAGAGGCTGGACAATTCATAGAGGCGGCGCCAACCGTGCTCGAAGCCGGCGCGGAAGCGGCCGGCCAGCGCCTCGACCAGTGGCTGGCGAGCGCCCTTGGTCCCGACATGTCGCGCAGCCGGGTGCAGATGCTGATCCGGCAAGGTGCCGTTTCGATCGACGGCAAGCCGGTCGACGAGACCAAGCGCAAGATGAGTGCCGGCGAGCGCGTATCGGTCGTCATGCCCGAGCCGGAACCGGCCGAACCGCAAGGCGAGGCCATCGTGCTCGACGTGCTTTATGAGGACGACGAGCTGATCGTCATCAACAAGCCGGCCGGCCTCGTCGTCCATCCCGGCGCCGGCAACTGGACCGGCACGTTGGTCAATGCCCTGATCCACCACTGCGGCGACAGTCTTTCAGGCATTGGCGGCGTCAGGCGGCCGGGCATCGTCCATCGGCTGGACAAGGAAACCAGCGGCGTCATGGTGGTGGCCAAGACCGACCGCGCCCACAAGGCGCTGTCGGAGGCCTTTGCCGACCACGGCCGCACCGGCGACCTCGAACGTGCTTATCTGGCGCTGGTCTGGGGAATCCCGTCGCGGCCGACCGGAACGGTCGACGCGCCGCTTGGCCGTGCCGCCGACCGCGTGCGCCGCGCCGTCGTGTCGGAAGGCCGTGACGACGCCCGCCACGCCGTGACCCATTTCACCGTCAAGGAGCGTTTCGGCGAAAACCAGCAGCCGTTCGCCGCCGCCAGCCTGGTCGAATGCCGGCTGGAAACCGGCCGCACCCACCAGATCCGCGTCCACATGGCTCATATCGGCCACCCCGTCATCGGCGACCCGGATTACGGCCAGGCCTTCCGCACCAAGGCCAACCGGCTGCCCGAGCCGCTGAAAACCCAGGTCAAGGCATTTTCCAGGCAAGCTTTGCATGCCTGGCTCCTTGCATTTCGGCACCCGGCTACCCATTTATCGATGAGGTTCGAGGCGCCGATACCGGGGGACATGGAGGAACTCGTCGGCGGCTTCCGCAAGCTCTGAACCAGCCAGCTAAAACCTGAGCGGCATTGTTCACTTCAGCGTGACACACTGTTTCGTGTTGAACAAATGCCTGTCTTTTCTGGTTTTGTTCCTATATAAATCAGTTGCCGCGGGCGAGCCTTTTGGTGCTCGCGTCACATGCCCGCCGCGTTTCGGGGGCATCACTCCAATAGAGAGGGGGCGCAATCATGGCCCAGTCACTACCCAGTATTGTTTCCGGCGAAGGCGGCCTCAGCCGCTACCTGGAAGAAATCCGCCGCTTTCCCATGCTTCAGCCGCAGGAAGAGTACATGCTCGCCAAGCGCTACGCCGAGCATGAAGACACTTCCGCTGCGCACAAGCTCGTCACCAGCCATCTTCGGCTCGTCGCCAAGATCGCCATGGGCTATCGCGGCTACGGCCTGCCGATCGGCGAAGTGATCTCGGAAGGCAATGTCGGCCTGATGCAGGCCGTCAAGAAATTCGAACCCGAGCGTGGCTTCCGCCTCGCGACCTACGCCATGTGGTGGATCAAGGCCTCGATCCAGGAGTACATCCTGCGCTCGTGGAGCCTGGTCAAGATGGGCACGACCGCCAATCAGAAGCGCCTGTTCTTCAACCTGCGCAAGGTGAAGGGCAAGATCCAGGCGCTGGACGATGGCGACCTCAAGCCCGACCAGATCACCGAGATCGCCACCCGGCTGAACGTGTCGGAAGCTGAAGTCGTGTCGATGAACCGCCGCCTGTCCGGCGACGCGTCGCTGAACGCGCCGATCCGCGCCAGCGAAGGTGAATCCGGCGAATGGCAGGACTGGCTGGTCGATGACCACGAAAGCCAGGAAGACATGCTGATCGAGCAGGACGAGCTGGAAAACCGCCGCGGCATGCTGTCGGGCGCTCTGGCCGTGCTCAATGATCGTGAGCGGCGCATCTTCGAGGCCCGCCGCCTCGCCGAGGAGCCGCTGACGCTGGAAGAACTGTCGTCCGAGTTCGACATCAGCCGCGAGCGCGTGCGCCAGATCGAGGTGCGCGCCTTCGAAAAGGTGCAGGACGCGGTCAAGGCCGCCGCCAAGCGCCAGATGCAGGCCCTGCGCACGATCGAGGCGCAGCCCGCGGCGTAAAGCTGGGTTCGGCTAAGGAACAGAAGGCGGCGTCGGGAAACCGGCGCCGCCTTTTTTTATGTCTTACGCTTACGCTGGCGATTGGCGAAAGCATTCTTGACATCCAATCTCCCCCCTTGCGGGGGAGATCGGCAGCTTCGCCAACTGCCCTCTCAAAGCCCATCAAGCGGAAACTTCAGATACCGCCTCCCATTGGCCTCCGGTTCCGGCAGCCGTCCACCATTCATGTTGACCTGCAGCGCATGCAGGATCAGCCGCGGCATCGGCAGTGTCTTGTCGCGCGCTTCGCGCAAGTCGACGAACTCGGCTTCGCTGCGCGCCGCAACGAGGTGGATATTCTTTGCCCTCTGCTCGGCGACCGTGCTCTCCCAGCACGGCTCGCGGCCGCCGGCCTGATAGTCGTGGCCGACAAACACCCGCGCTTCGTCCGGCAGCGCCAGAATGCCCTGGATCGAATGCCACAGCCGCGCGGCACTGCCGCCGGGAAAGTCCGTCCTTGCCGAGCCGCTGTCGGGCATGAACAGCGTGTCGTGGACGAAGGCTGCGTCGCCAATGACATAGGTGATCGAGGCCAGCGTGTGGCCGGGCGAGAACAGCACCTTGACCGGAAGGTTGCCGATCATGAACGTTTCGCCTTCCCCAAACAGCCGGTCCCACTGCGAGCCGTCGGCGGGGAAATCCGGCCAGTTGTAGATCGCCTTCCACAGCGCCTGGACTTCGACGATCCTGTCGCCGATCGCCGTCGGCGCGCCGGTCCTTTCCTTGAGATAGTGCGCCGCCGAGAAATGATCGGCATGCGGATGGGTGTCCAGGATCCACTCGAGCTCCAGCCCGTTTGCCCGGACGAAATCCAGCAAGGCGTCGGCATTCTTCGTCGCCGTCGCGCCGGATTTTTCGTCAAAATCGAGGATCGGGTCGATGACGGCGCAGCGTCTCGTCACCGGGTCGGTGACGACATACTGGATGGCGCCGGTCGGCTTGTCGTAGAAGCCGGCGACCTCAGGTTTGGCCGAAGCGATGTCCAATGTCCGGCCCCCCTGCCCCTTGCCCGACAGGAACCGTTTTCTCCGTCGGGTTGAACAAGAGCATGGTCATCTGGCAAAGCGCGCCGGTCAAGCACGCCTTGCCACAAATAGGACTGAAGCCCCAAATAGCTCCGACGGAGAAAACCTAGGCTGACGGCTGCTTGGTCTTCCTGAGATAGGGCAGGATCGTCTCGAAAGCGCCAAAACGCTTGACCGCATCTTCGTTCGAAACCGCGGCGGTGATGATCACATCCTCGCCCTGCTTCCAGTTGGCCGGCGTCGCCACCTGGTGCTTGGCCGTCAGCTGCATGGAATCGACCGCGCGCAGGATCTCGTCGAAGTTGCGGCCCGTCGTCATTGGGTAAGTCAGCACCAGCTTGATCTTCTTGTCCGGCCCGATGACATAGACCGAGCGCACCGTGGCGTTGTCGGCCGGCGTGCGGCCTTCCGACGTCTCGCCGGCGCCCGCCGGCAGCATGTCATAAAGCTTGGCCACCTTGAGGTCCTTGTCGCCAATCAGCGGGTAGTTCACCGTCTGGCCGGTCGCCGTCTTGATGTCGGCCTGCCACTTGTCGTGGCTCGCAACGGGATCGACGGAAATGCCGATGACCTTGACGTTGCGCTTCTTGAACTCGCCTTCGAGCCCCGCCATCGTGCCCAGCTCGGTGGTGCAGACCGGGGTGAAATTCTTCGGATGGCTGAACAGGATCGCCCAGCCGTCGCCGATCCAGTCATGAAACTTGATCGGCCCTTGCGTGGTCTCGGCGGTGAAGTCAGGCGCGATGTCGTTGATACGAAGGCTCATGGCATTATTTCCCCAGCAACAGATTTCGTCAGGAGCGGCCGTGGACGGCGTCAACGCTCCGGCATTCCCGCATCTTAGCGCAAAAATCGCGGCTGCAGGACAATAGGAAACTATTATTGGCGACGGAACGAGCACTTTCGTTCTACGGACCGACGTTGGGCCGACAATCTTTCGTTTGTGCGGGAAAGGCTCAGGCCTTGTTGACCGCCAGCGACGTGGCCAGGTCTTCCATGCGCTGGGCGAGCGCGCCGAGCGCGCTGGTCAGCACGGTGTCGTTCTTGTCGGCCTTGGTCAGCGCTTCGTCGCGCGTCTTGCGCAGCGTCTGCACTTCGGTCTCCATGCCCTTGACCCGCTTCTGCAGCTCCGAAAGCTCGTCCATCACCATGATGCCGGCCATCACCGTCAGCCGCTGGTCGCCGATCTCGCCGAACGAATCCTTCAGATGCGAGACATAACGGTCGAACCGCTCGGCGAGGTCGATCAGGTGCTCTTCCTGACCCTCGTCGCAAGCCATGCGATACTGCTTGCCGTCGATGGAAACCGTGACCTGTGCCATGGCCTGCAGCTCCTACCTGTCCAGCACCGCGCGGATGGTTTCCATGGCGGTCACCAAGCGGCGCGACACTTCCTTGTTGGCATCTTCCAGCCGTTCGGCGCGGGCTTCGGAATTGTCGAGTTCCTGCGCCAGCCGTGAACGGTCGGCGTTCATGCGCTGCACCTCAGCCTCGGCTTCGGAATAGTCGCGCTCGTGCTCGAGCTTGGCCGCGACGGCGTTTTCCAGCCCCTCGATGGCCTTGCCCAGCCTGTGGATGACTTCCTTGAGTGTGGTTTCGCCGGTCATGGCCTTCGTCCTGTGCCCTGCCCATCACCGAATCGCTTCGCGTTCAGAACGCGTTAACAAGGAAACATTAGGCACCGGGTGAAGGCAACGTCAACAAAGCTCTCGCGACTGTCCCCCGCTAACGCTAATGTAGGTCGCCCCATAAGGTCTCAAAGCCATCACAAGACCGGCAAATGTGCAGCCGATTTGTTGACTAAAAGCCCGTGGCTGCTATGTGTCGCGCACTCTTTCCTGGGCTCTGCCAAGCCCACAAATCCCCACCCCGGAGGTACCATGACGTCGCGTGAACAACATGACCGGATGGCCAATGCGATCCGTTTTCTCTCCATGGACGCCGTCGAGAAGTCCCAGTCCGGCCATCCCGGCCTGCCCATGGGCTGCGCCGACATCGCCACAGTGCTGTTCACCCGCTTCCTGAAATATGATCCGAAGAACCCCCATTGGCCGGACCGCGACCGCTTCATCCTGTCGGCCGGCCATGGTTCGATGCTGCTCTACTCGCTGCTGCATCTGACCGGTTACGAGGACATGACCCTCGACCAGATCAAGCATTTCCGCCAGCTGGGTTCCAAGACCGCCGGCCATCCCGAATACGGCCATGCCACCGGCATCGAGACGACGACCGGCCCGCTCGGCCAGGGTCTCGCCAATTCGGTCGGCTTCGCGCTCGGCGAGCGCATCATGAACGCCGCCTTCGGCAACGACCTCGTCGACCACTACACCTATGTGCTGGCCGGCGACGGCTGCCTGATGGAAGGTGTTTCCCAGGAAGCCATCGCGCTGGCCGGCCACCTCAAGCTCAACAAGCTGATCGTCTTCTGGGACAACAACAACATCTCGATCGACGGTCCGGTTTCGCTTGCAGACAACACCGACCAGGTCGCCCGCTTCCAGGCCTCCGGCTGGAACGCCAGCCACATTGACGGCACCGACCCCGAGGCGATCGCCTACGCCATCGAAGCCGCCCGCCATTCCGACAAGCCGACGATGATCGCCTGCAAGACGACCATCGGCTTCGGCGCCCCGACCAAGGCCGGCACCAACAAGGCGCACGGTTCGCCGCTCGGCGCCGACGAGATCGCAGGCGCGCGGAAATTCTTCAACTGGGACTCGCCGCCCTTCGAGATCCCGGCCGACATCCTCGACGCCTGGCGCACCGCCGGCAAGGCCGGCGCCAAGCCGCGCACCGACTGGGAGGGCCGCCTGGCCAAGGCCCAGCCTGAGTTGAAGGCCGAGTTCGAGCGCCGCCTCGCCGGCAAGCTGCCGTCGAATTTCGATGCCGTCATTGCCGACTACAAGAAGAAGCTGTCGGCCGACAAGCCGAAGGTCGCCACCCGCAAATCGTCGGAAATGGCGCTGGAAGTCATCAATGGCGCGGTGCCGGAAACCATCGGCGGCTCTGCCGACCTCACCGGCTCCAACAACACCAAGACCAGCCAGACCAAGAACATCACGCCGGACGATTACGGCCAGCGCTATGTCCACTACGGCATCCGCGAGCATGGCATGGCGGCCGCCCTCAACGGCCTGACGCTGCATGGCGGCCTCATCGCCTATGGTGGCACCTTCATGTGCTTCTCCGACTATGCCCGTCCGTCGATGCGGCTGGCGTCGCTGATGGGCATCCGCTCGATCTTCGTCATGACCCATGATTCGATCGGTTTGGGCGAAGACGGCCCGACCCACCAGCCGGTCGAGCACCTGGCGGCGCTCCGCGCCATCCCCAACCACAATGTCTTCCGCCCGGCCGACGCGGTGGAAACCGCCGAATGCTGGCAGATCGCCATTGAATCGGAAAAGACCCCGTCCACCCTGGCGCTGACCCGTCAGAACCTGCCGACGGTGCGCACCGAGCACTCGGCCAGGAACCTCAGCAGCCAGGGCGCCTATGAACTGGCCGCGGCGAGCGGCGAAGCGGCGGTGACGATCTTCGCCACCGGCTCCGAGGTCGAGATCGCGCTCGGCGCCCGTGATTTGCTTGAAAAGCATGGGCACCCGACCCGGGTCGTCTCGGTGCCTTGCTTCGAACTGTTCGACCAGCAGAGCGACGCCTACCGCAAGGAGACGATCGGCAACGCGCCGATCAAGATGGCGATCGAGGCCGGCATCCGCCAGGGCTGGGATCACCTGATCGGCTCCGACGGCATCTTCATCGGCATGACCGGCTTCGGCGCTTCCGGCACCATCGAGCAGCTCTACCCGCATTTCGGCATCACCGCCGAAGCCGCGGCCAAGGCTGCGGAAGCCCGCCTGCACGGCAAGTAAGATCAGGGTCAGTCCCGCGCACCTCCAAGGCGGATTCGCGGGGCTGGACCAACCTAATCGATTTAACTTCGGCCTTCTGCGGCTGGATTCTTGTGCCATCCGCCGCTATGAAGCTGCGGACCCATCTGCCGCCTCCAGCTCCCAGGGAGAGTAAAATGACCGTCAGAGTTGCCATCAACGGATTTGGCCGCATCGGCCGCAACATCCTGCGCGCCATCCATGAATCCGGCCGCAAGGATATCGACGTGGTCGCCGTCAACGACCTCGGCCCGGTTGAGACCAACGCGCATCTGCTGCGCTATGACAGCGTGCACGGCCGCTTCCCGCACGAAGTGTCGGTCTTGGGCGACCAGATCACCGTCGGCAAGGAGACCTTCAAGGTCACCGCGATCAAGGACCCGGCGCAACTGCCGTGGGAGGAACTCGGCATCGACATCGCGCTCGAATGCACCGGCATCTTCACCGCCCGCGACAAGGCTGCCGCGCATTTGACCGCCGGCGCCAAGCGCGTCGTGGTCTCCGCGCCTGCCGAAGGTGCTGACCTCACCGTCGTCTACGGCATCAACCACGACAAGCTGACCAAGGACCACATCGTCATCTCGAATGCGTCCTGCACCACCAACTGCCTGGCGCCGCTGGCCGCAGTGCTGCACGAGACCGTCGGCATCGAAAAGGGCATGATGACGACGATCCACTCCTACACCGGCGACCAGCCGACGCTGGACACCATGCACAAAGATCTCTACCGCGGCCGCGCGGCTGCCCTGTCGCAGATCCCGACCTCGACCGGTGCGGCCAAGGCGATCGGCCTGGTGCTGCCCGACCTCAAGGGCAAGCTCGACGGCATCTCGATCCGCGTGCCGACCCCCAACGTCTCGGTTGTCGACTTCAAGTTCATCGCCAAGCGCGCCACCACCGTGCAGGAGATCAACGAAGCGGTGATCGCCGCCTCCAACGGCAAGTTGAAGGGCATTCTCGGCGTCACCCATCACCCGAATGTGTCGATCGACTTCAACCACGATCCGCGCTCGTCGATCCTGGCGCTCGACCAGACCAAGGTCATGGACGGCAACTTCGTTTCGGTGCTGTCCTGGTACGACAATGAGTGGGGCTTCTCTAACCGCATGGCCGACACCTCGGTCGCCTTTGGCAAGACCATCGCCTGACCTGAAGGCATCGTCTCGCAGCTTCGAACGCCCGGCTTGTCCGGGCGTTTTTCGTCAGGGCGGCGGGCAAGGCGCGCCAAGCCGCCAAACGCCGGAAAATCAGCGGCATCAGGCAAAAAGCCATCCTTGCGCCTTGCACCGGCCATGCCTTCGCCCCACTCTCCCGTGAATCGGTAGAAAGAGGAATTCGAGGGGCAAATCACGGATGGAGCATGCGATCTATCTCGTCACGCTGGTCGGCACAGCGCTAGTCGTCGCCGCAGCGTTCTCGAGCCTGATCGCCTTCCGCTTCGGCGCCCCTTTGCTGCTGCTCTTCCTCTGCATCGGCCTCGCCAGCGGCGTCGATGGTCTCGGCATCGAATTCGACAATGCGCGCGTGGCATATTTTGCCGGCTCGCTGGCGCTGGCGGTCATCCTGTTCGATTCCGGTTTCGGCACGCCGCTCAACGCGCTGCGCCAGGCGGCCGGACCGGCGGTGTCGCTGGCGACCTTCGGCGTAATCCTGACCACTGGCCTGTTCGGCGCCGCCGCCTATTACCTGCTCGACCTCAGCTGGCTGGAATCCTTCCTGCTCGGCGCCGCGGTCGCCTCGACCGATGCGGCGGCCGTCTTCTTCCTGCTACGCGCCGGCGAGATCAATCTGCGCGAACGCGTGCGCGCGACACTGGAAGTCGAATCCGGCACCAACGACCCGATCGCCATCTTCCTGACCATCACGCTGGTCGAGATCATCGCCGCCCACGCCAATCCCGAGACCCATGTGCTGGTCACCGACCTGATCCTCGGCTTCCTGCTCAATATGGGGCTCGGCGCCGTCGTCGGCGTGCTTGGCGGGCTCGGCATCGTGCGCCTCGTCGACCGGCTCAACCTTGACCATGGCTTGCTGCCGATCTTCGTGCTGACCCTGTCACTGATGGTGTTCGCCGCCGCCGGCGCCATTGGCGGCTCGGGCTTCCTGGCGGTCTATCTCGCCGGGCTCATTGCCGGCAACTCCGACATCCGCGCCGTCACCATCCTGAAGCGCTTCCAGGACGGCATGTCGTGGCTGGCACAGATCATCATGTTCCTGATCCTCGGCCTGTTCGCGACACCCTCGCAGTTTCCGGCGATCATGGTGCCGGCGGTGCTGCTCGGCCTGTTCCTGATGTTTGTCGCGCGCCCTGTCGCCGTCTGGCTCTGCCTTATCCCGTTCCGCCTGCCGCGTCCCGAGATCGCCTTCGTCTCCTGGGTCGGCCTGCGCGGCGCCGTGTCCATCCTGCTTGCCATCACCCCGCTGCTCGGCGGACTGGAGAACGGCCGCACCATCTTCAACGTCGCCTTCATCATCGTGCTGGTATCGCTGGTGGTGCAGGGCTGGTCGGTCGGTCCGCTGGCGCGCCGGCTCGGCCTGATCGTGCCGGCGAGGCTCGGGCCGCTCGACAAGGTCGAACTCGAACTGCCGGGCTCCGCCCATCACGAACTGCTCGCCTACCGCGTGGCGCCCGGCAGCCCGGTGGCGCGCGGCGAGCGTATCCCGCGCTGGGCACGGCCCTCGTTGGTGCTGCGCGACGGCCGCTCGATGCGTTTCCAGGACATGGGCCGGCTCGCGGCCGGCGACCAGGTCTACATCTTCGTGCCCGACCGCTATCCGCGCCTGCTTGACAAGCTGTTTGCCAGCCGCGCCGTAGTCGACCCCGAGGATGCCGACTTCTTCGGCGCCTTTGCCGTCGATCCCGCCCGCTCGGCCGCAGAGCTCGAGGCCGCATACACTCCGGGATTGAGCGAAGCCGAGCAGAAGCTCACCGTCGGCGCGCTGGTGACGGCGCGGCTCGGCGGCCATGCCGAATATGCCGACCGGGTGCTGATCGGCCCGATCGAATTGATCGTCCGCGACGTCGACGACAAGGGCAAGATCACCGGTCTCGGCCTCTCCTTCGAGCCGACCGCGCCGGTGGCGCGGGTTCCGGTGTTCCTGAGCGCCGGCGAGATCGGCGATCGTGTCTCCGCCTTCATCCGCAACTGGCGCAAGCCGACCGAGACGCAGACTGCAGAGGCGACAGCCAATGAGAAGGCCCTTGAGCCGACGGCGGAAAAGATAACGACAGAAGGCTGACAAGCGATCGGTTCACGCTGACGTCCCGCATCATCACGACAGCCTTCGCCTTGATCTCAAAATTTAGCTCGCACCCCGGCTCAAGCCTTGCATCGTCATCGATGCGAGGTATGGTCCCGGCGATTTTCCACGGAAAGGAACCCGCATGGCCGCCTTCAAGACACTCGACGATATCGGCAATATCAGCGGCAAGCGCGTGCTGGTGCGCGTCGACCTCAACGTTCCCGTCGCCGACGGCAAGGTCACCGACGCCACCCGAATCGAACGCATCGCACCGACCATCGCCGAACTGTCCGGCAAGGGCGCCAAGGTCATTCTGCTCGCGCATTTCGGCCGCCCGAAGGATGGTCCCTCGCCCGAATTCTCGCTGGAGCCGATCGCCAAGGCTGCCGCGGAGGTGCTTGGCCGCCCGGTCGGCTTTGCCGGCGATTGCGTCGGCGACACGGCGGGCAGTGCGGTCGCCGCCATGAACAAGGGCGATGTGCTGCTGCTGGAAAACACCCGCTTCCACAAGACCGAGGAGAAGAACGACCCTGATTTCACAGAGCGGCTCGCCGCCAATGGCGATATCTTCGTCAATGATGCCTTCTCCGCCGCCCACCGGGCGCACTCCTCGACCGAAGGCCTGGCGCGGCTGTTGCCGTCCTATGCCGGCCGCACCATGCAGGCCGAGCTCGAGGCGCTGGAGAAGGGGCTCGGCAATCCGGTCCGCCCTGTCGTCGCCATTGTCGGCGGCGCCAAGGTGTCGACCAAGATCGACTTGTTGATGAACCTGGTGAAGAAGGTCGACGCGCTGGTGATCGGCGGCGGCATGGCCAACACTTTTCTCGCCGCGCGTGGCACCGCTGTCGGCAAGTCGCTGTGCGAGCATGACCTTGCCGCGACCGCCAAGCAGATCATGATCGAGGCCGCCGAAGCCGGCTGCGCCATCATCCTGCCTGTCGACGGTGTCGTCGCCAAGGAATTCAAGGCGGGTGCGGCCAGCGAGACCGTTGCCATTACGGATGTCCCGGCTGACGGCATGATCCTCGATGTCGGCGAAAAGACCGTGAAGACGATCGGTGAATGGATCGACCGCGCCGCGACGCTGGTCTGGAACGGCCCGCTCGGCGCCTTCGAGATCGAGCCTTTCGACCACGCCACGGTGGCGGCGGCCAGGCACGCGGCGGCCCGCACCAGGGCCGGCAAGCTGGTCTCGGTCGCCGGTGGCGGCGACACGGTGGCCGCCCTCAACCATGCCGGCGTCGCCGACGACTTCACCTATGTCTCGACCGCCGGTGGCGCTTTCCTGGAATGGATGGAAGGCAAGCCGCTGCCCGGCGTCGACGTCCTGAAGAAGCAGGCCTGATCGGGACGAGGGCGTCAAACGAGGCGCTGGAAACTTTCAATCGATTCGAGCTTTCCGATGCCATTCCTTTGGCGGTAGACTTCCCTTAAGCGCGGAACAACACCGTCAAGGAGAAGCAAAAATGAGCGAACGTCTCGAAGACATTGCCGCCGCAATGGTGGCCGGCGGCAAGGGCCTGCTGGCCGCCGATGAGAGCTCCGGCACCATCAAGAAGCGCTTCGACGTCATCGGCGTCGAATCGACCGCCGACAGCCGCCGCGACTACCGCGAGATGATGTTCCGCGCCAAGGACGCGATGACGAAGTACATCTCCGGCGTCATTCTCTACGACGAGACCATCCGTCAGAAGGCTGCCGATGGCACGCCTCTGGTCGACATCATCAAGGCGGCGGGCGCCATCCCCGGCATCAAGGTCGACACCGGCGCCAAGCCGCTGGCCGGCTTTCCCGGCGATACCGTCACCGAAGGCCTCGACGGCTTGCGCGAGCGGCTCGCTGACTACTACAAACTCGGCGCCCGCTTTGCCAAATGGCGCGCGGTGATCGACATCGACACCGGCAAGGGCGTGCCCTCGGCCAATTCGATTGCCTCCAATGCCCATGCGCTGGCCCGCTATGCCGCACTGTGCCAGGAGGCCGGCATCGTGCCGATCGTCGAACCGGAAGTGCTGATGGACGGCGCGCACGACATCGACACCTGCTACGACATCTCGAAGGCAACGCTGATCAAGCTCTATGACGAGCTGCATGCGGCGCGCGTTTTGCTGGGAGGCACCATCCTGAAGCCGAACATGGTGCTGGCCGGCAGGAAGTCGGGCAAGGTGAGCAGCCCCGAAGAGGTCGCGGAAAAGACCATAAAACTGTTCCGCGAAACCGTACCGGCAGCGGTGCCGGGCATCGCCTTCCTTTCGGGCGGGCAGTCGGACGAGGAGGCTACCGCCAACCTCAACGCCATCAACGCCATCGGCCCGCATCCGTGGAAGCTGACCTTCTCCTATGGCCGCGCCTTGCAGGCCGCCCCGCAAAAGGCCTGGAGCGGCAAGGCATCGAACGTCGCCGCCGGCCAGGCCGCCTTCACCCATCGTGCCCACATGAACCATCTGGCGGCGCTGGGACAATGGACGGCGAGCCTCGAACAGGCCGCCTGAGCGCAGTCCTCCCGTTGTCATACAACCCGGGCCGATGCGCCCGGGTTTGTTTATGCAAAGCCCGGCTTGGACGGAGTTCGTCCATCCTTATCTCCTTTTCGGCAAAAGCTGACGGCGATGTCGGTTTCTGCCCACCCCAAACGTCCTTGGGTGAACAGACAGGGAGAACTTCATGACTCGCAGCAAGGTGGTTTCGCGTGAAGACTGGTTTGAGGCGCACAAGGCGCATCTGGCGCGCGAGAAGGAATTGACACGGTTGCGTGAGCGCATCGCCGCCGAGCGGCGTGAACTGCCCTGGATGAAAATCCGCAAGGACTATGTCTTCGAGACCGAGCAGGGTCCGAAGAACCTGGCCGGACTGTTCGGCGCCAACAGCCAACTGATCGTCTACCACTTCATGATGACGCCAGGATCGAACCACCGCTGCGAAGGCTGCTCCTTCCTTGCCGACCATATAGACGGCGCCGATCAGCATCTCAGGCACCACGACGTGTCGCTGGTGGTGGTTGCGCGCGCGCCGCTGGCGGAACTGCTGCCTTACAAGCAGCGTATGGGCTGGAAATTCGACTGGGTGTCGTCCTACGCCTCGGATTTCAACTTCGACATGCAGGTCTCCTTCACCGACAAGCAGATCGCGGGCGGCGACACCACCTACAATTTCGAGACGCGTCCGCGCACGTCAAAGGACCTTCCCGGCACCAGTGTTTTCTACAAGGAAGAGAACGGCGACATATTCCTTACCTTTATGTCGCGCGCCCGCGGCGGCGAGGCGCAGATCGGCACTTACGACTATCTCGACATGACACCGAAGGGCCGCGGCGAAAATGGCCCTTATCATAGCCTGATGGACTGGGTGCGGTTGCATGACGAATATCAGGACAAGCAGGCGGACAAGCCGAACTGCTGCGACTAGAAGCTCGTTCACCTCAGGCGAAACTTGCGCTAAGGCTGCCGCTGATCTCTAAACGGTATCGCCATGCGCTTCCCGGCCCTTCTTACCTGGCTCGCCTACCCCGTTTATGTCTGGCAGGGCCTCGGCGTGCGCCGCCGCACCACCCGCATGCTGCCGGCACAAGGGCCGGTCATGCACGAAATATCGGGCAAGGCGCCGGCCATCTCGCTGCTGGTGCTGGGCGATTCCTCGGCCGCTTCCGTCGGCATCGGCAATTCCGAGAACGGGCTTGCCGCGCAGCTTGCCGTCATGATCGCGCAACGAACCGGCCTTGCCGTGCGCTGGCGCGCCGCCGGCTTCAACTCGGCAACGTCGGGCCAGATCCGCGACCATGTGCTGCCCAATCTGTCGGCCGATCCGTGGACGCATATCGTGCTCGCCATCGGCACCAACGACACCAAGAATTTCCACTCGGTACCGCGCTTCAAGAAGGAGTTCGGTGGCCTGCTCTACGCCTCGCGTGCCAAATGGCCGGAGGCGCGTGGTGTGGTCGCCGGTGCTGGAGTTCACCCGCGCGCCGGCCATGCCGCCGCTGCTTGGCAAGATTCTCGAAATCCGCGCTACCGCAATGAACCGCATGGGCGAGCGCCTCTGTTTCGAGCGCGGCGCCGTGCCGGCGCCACGGCTGCCGATCACCAACCCGGAGGCCGGCTTTGCCTCCGATGGCTTTCATGCCTCGGAAGCCGGTTACCGCGCCTGGGCCGAACATCTGGTCGGATGGGTGCTCGCCGATTGACCTGAGGGGGCACAAGCTCGGACTGGTGGGCTTCAGAGAACTGACATGAGTATTTCCAAATACTGTTGATTGCAGCCTGCTTCCAATGGATCTGAGCCAGAATATCATCCAGCAGCAATGGATGAGCTACGGCCTGGATTCCGAAACCGGCAACGACACCTGCACGCTGACCGGCAACCGCGCCGAATCGGGCAAGCATGTCATTCCGGACCGGCCCGGCCAACGCCACGCCTTTTATTGCGGCGAACCTGCCGGAATTCATGACGACGCGCGGTGGCGATTACTTCTTCGTGCCCAGCCTCAACGCCATCCGGATGATTGCCATGGGAACGATGGACCCGACCTGACCCTCAAGGCTATGTCCAGTGCCCCAGCGCACCCGCCAGCGCGATGGCCGCCATGGCGAGCAGGGCCAGCTTCCAGAAATCGCCGCGCCGCTTCAGGCCCGGCCAGCCGAGCGGCTTGATCAGCTGAATGGCCATCATGCCGATGATGACGAGCGCGAGGAGTTTCGACATGCCCGCCTTTGAGCAGCATCGCGACAGGCTGTCAAAGCGGTTCTTGCATGGTCTCGGTCGACTTGGCCATTCCTGACAAAAGGCTCGTTCCGAACCGACCGCGAAGCACCTCGCAGCTTTCTTCAACGAGCTGACATGCTCCTGACAGACTGCTGTCAGGAGGGGTATGCGATAGTGTCTCCATCAGAGAAGAGGAGATGGTCATGAACAGCTTTGGTATTTTGAACAGCGTACAGCACTATGTCGGCAAGATCCGCACGATGCGCAATGAAGTCCGTACCCAGCGCTTCCTGAACTCCTTGCCGGCGGACATCCGCAAGGACATTGGCTGGCCGGATATGTATGAGGGTCACAGCCGCATTCGCGAGATCTGAGGCGTTTTACATGACAATGCTTGGATGCGGACCCCGCAACGCCCGGATCATTGACATGGACCCCCGGCGGCGACGCCTTGGGCTGGCGCAAAGACTTTTGGCGCCTGCTACGGACAATGCTGAAGGCTCCTGACAGAATGCTGTCAGGAGCACCATGCCATAAACGTGTCAGGAGACATGAATGGTGAAAAGCTGGAACGACAGGCTGAACACGCCGGGCGTCAACGGCGTGAAGCCGACGCCACGCACAATGGGCGACGTCGTCGAGGGCCAGCCGATGCTGGTGCCGACGGCCCGTCAGGTCGATGATTTCATCCGCACGATCCCCAGCGGCCTCGAGATGGATGTACGCGCCTTGCGCACCGCGCTCGCCATCGAGCATGGGGCGCAAGTGACATGTCCGGTCACCATCGGCTATCATCTGCGAACCGTCGCCGAAGCCGCCAATGAGGATCTCGAACGCGGCATGACGCTGAACGATATCACGCCGTACTGGCGTGTGCTCGACGTGAACACGCCGACAACGAAGAAGTTGTCCTTCGGCGCGGAATTCGTCGCCGTGCAGCGCAAGCGCGAAGGACTTAAACCATAATGCGTGTCGCCCAAAAGTGCGCAGCGGTTTTTGGGAGAACGACAAGCATAAAACAGGACATGGATGTCACCCGGAACCGGTTTTGGGACCATGACATTCATAGACAAGCAGCCGAGGGACCATACGATGCGACGTGCCGACAGGCTCTTTCAGATCGTGCAGCACCTGCGTGGCGGCCGGCTGGTCACCGCCCAGAAGCTCGGCACATGGCTCGAGGTTTCCGAGCGGACCATCTACCGCGATATCGCCGATTTGCAGTCGACCGGAGTGCCGATCGACGGCGAGGCCGGCGTCGGCTACATGATGAGGGAGGGTTTCGACCTTCCGCCGCTGATGTTCACGCGTGACGAAATCGTCGCGCTGGTCGCCGGCGCCCGCATGGTGCGGGCCTTTGGCGGCGCGGCCATGGCGCGTGCGGCCGACGAGGCGCTGGTCAAGATCGGCGCCGTCCTGCCCGACGCCGAGAAGGACCGCATCGCCCGCACCGAGATCCACACGCCGATGTGGGTGGTGAGCGACGCCGCGCGTGAGGCGATCGACGTGATCGAGCGCGCTGTCGAGAAGCGACAGGTGCTGACCATCGACTACCGCGACGAGGCCGGCCGCGGCACCGGGCGTGACATCCGTCCGCTCGGTCTGTGGTTCTGGGGCAAGGTATGGACGCTGGTTGCCTGGTGCGAGATGCGCGACGATTTCCGCGCCTTCCGCATCGACCGCATCGCCTCGGTGGTCATCGCCGGCCGCATCTTCAAGCCTGAGCGCGGCAAGCAGCTTGCCGACTTCTACCGCGCCGTCGAACGCTCGGAGGACTATGGCATGACGCCGGACCGGGCGGCGCGCAGCTGAGACTTCGATAATCAATGAAAAAGCCCGCTCGAAGCGGGCTTTTTTGATGAACTGTCGCAAACCTTACTCGTCGTCCGCATCTTCCTTCTTGGACTTGAGCGCCGAGAGCTTGGCGAACACGGCGTTTGCGTCGAGCTCGGCATCCTCGTCCTTCGGCTTCTCCGGCGCCGGCACCAGGCGCTCGGTCACGGCAGCCGGCAGCAGCGTGTCGCCGACAGGCTGCGCCTGCTCGCGGCCGCGCGAGGCGCGGTTGACTTCCATGTCGAGGTCGATCTGCGAAGCGAGACCCAGCGTCACCGGGTCCATCGGCTGCAGATTGGCCGAATTCCAGTGCTTGCGCTCGCGGATCTGTTCGATCGTCGACTTGGTCGTGCCGACCAGGCGCGAAATCTGCGCGTCCTTCAATTCCGGATGGTTGCGGACCAGCCACAGGATGGCGTTGGGCCGGTCCTGGCGCTTCGACAGCGGTGTGTAGCGGGGACCCTTGCGCTTGGATTCCGGCACCCGCACCTTGGGGTCGGACAGTTTCAGGCGCTGGTTCGGATCCTTCTCGGCGCGCGCGATCTCGTCGCGGGTCAGCTGTCCGGTCATGATCGGATCCATGCCCTTGATGCCCTGCGCCGATTCGCCGTCGGCGATCGCCTTGACCTCGAGCGGATGCAACCCGCAGAACTGCGCGATCTGCTCGAAGGAAAGCGCGGTGTTGTCGACCAGCCAGACGGCGGTCGCCTTGGGCATCAGCAGCGTATTGGCCATTTCAAAAATCCTTCTCGTTCGCCCGCGTTCCCGCGCGGGCGGTGGTTTAGAGCCACCAAAATGGGAAATTCGCGGCCTGTATAACCGCTCCGCTGCCGTTTCGCAATGTTTTTGGCGCAGGGCGCAGCCGTCGGACACCGGACAGCGGGGGAGGCCGGGAGGACCTCGGCTCCGACGATCATTGATGCCGAGTTGTAACAGGGGTCCAAAACGACAAAACCCGCCGGACAGGGTCCAGCGGGCTCGGAACCGGCGACGGGATACCGTCTGCGGCGGCTCTTGCTTCTGCCGCGTGGTCAGGCCTCATCGGCCGACCAGGCTTCGAATTAGATGGCCTTGCGGGCAATCCTCTCGATGTCGCCGCGGCTGATGCCGAGATCGCTGAGCTGACGGGCATTGAGCTTGTTCAGCTCGCGCACGGTTTCGTTGTACATACGCCAGTTACGGAAAGCGCGGATCGGGTTCATGGTGTCCTCCAGTTGTTGGATCAAATCGTTTCGATGACGCTTAGATAGGCAGGACTGCCCACGAATTGAACAGACGTCTTTGCATAGCCGCAATGCAAATGCTGCATTGCAGCATTAAGCTTCTGTTCATCTTGCCGACAGGCTGAGCGCGGAGCATGGCGCGAGGTTCAGGTCAGGCCGAGCCGAGAATGGTGGCTCCCGAGAACCGGAGCGGAGCGTACTTCAGTACGAAGCACCGGCCTACGCCGGCCGTAGCCTTAACTGCCGCAACCCCTCATGAGGGCTTCGGCCGGCGAAGGCCGGAAGCGCAGGGAGCCGCCATTCGCAGGCCGGCCTCACCTGAATCTCGCCCCATCTAGCCGACGTCGAGAACGATCTTGCCTATATGCTCGCCCTCTTCCATGCGCTCATGCGCCCGCCAGGCGTCGGTCAGCGGGAAGATCATGTCCATCACCGGCGCTACCTTCCGGGTGCCGAGCAGCGGCCACACCTGTGCTTCCAGTGCGGCGGCGAGCGCCGCCTTGAACTCGACCGTGCGAGGCCGCAGCGTCGAGCCGGTGTGGGTCAGCCGCTTGACCATGATTTTCGAGAAATCGGCGCTCGCCACCGCGCCGGCCTGGACGGCGATCTGGACGATCCTGCCCTCGACCGCGGCGGCCTCGTAGTTGCGCGCGATATAGTCGCCGCCGACCATGTCGAGAATGACGTCGGCCCCGTTGCCGCCGGTCGCATCCTTGACCGCCGCGACGAAATCCTCCTCGCGGTAGTTGATCGCCCGGTCGGCGCCGAGTTTCAGGCAGGCGTCGCATTTTTCCTTGCTGCCGGCGGTGGTGACGACATAGGCGCCGAAGGCCGACGCCAGCTGGATCGCCGTGGTGCCGATGCCCGATGAGCCGCCATGGACCAGCAGCGTCTCACCCTTTTTCAGGCCGCCGCGCTCGAACACATTGTGCCAGACGGTGAAATAGTTTTCCGGAACCGCCGCCGCCTCCGTGTGGGTGAAGCCGGCGGGCAGCGGCAGCACGCTGCCGGCATGAACCTTGACATATTCGGCATAACCGCCCCCCGGCGTCAGCGCGCAGACCCGGTCGCCGATGCGCCAGCGCGATATGTCGTCGCCAAGGGCGGCCACTTCGCCCGATGCCTCGAGACCGGGCAGGTCGGAAGCGCCGGGCGGCGCCGGATAGGCGCCCTTGCGCTGCTGCACGTCGGGGCGGTTGACGCCGGTCGCACGCACCCGGATCAGGATTTCGCCGGGACCAGGCACCGGCACGTCGCGCGTTTCCGGTTTCAGCACCCGCGGCCCGCCCGGTTGCGAGATTGCGATGGCCGTCATTGTGGCTGGAATTTTATGTCCGCTCGCCATGAAATTTCCCGTCTCGGTCCGCCGGTCTGTCGCCGGCTGCCAGCTTCTTGCCGGCTGTTTGCATCTGCGCCCCTGCCCTATGTATGCTGATTGCCGGATCAGGCAAATGGCCAAATCAGCCCAATACTGAATAGGGAGGAGCGACGATGGCGATCTTCGACGACGAACCCAAGAAGAAAGCCCGCCCGCATGAGATCGGACAGGATCTGTCGCTGCTTTCGGTCGGTGACCTTACCGAACGGATCAGCATCCTGCGCGAGGAGATTGCCCGGCTGGAAGCCGAGCTCCAGACCAAGGGCAGCACCAAATCGGCGGCCGAAGCCCTGTTTCGCCGCGGCTAGTTTTCGCGTTAGTTTCGGCGTTGAGCATCCGCCGCCGAAAAGCCCGAATGCGCCTGTCTTCAGACCCCGCTACCGAATCTCCAGACGGATCAAACAATGTTTGCAAGCTACAGGCCGATCCTCTCGCTGCTTCGCGGCACCGCTTTCCTGCTCGCGGCTTCGGGATTGCACGGCCTGTTGTTGCCGTTGCGCGGCCAGCTCGAAGGGTTTTCGACCGCATCGCTCGGTCTGATGGGCACGGCCTGGGCCGGTGGCTTCGTCACCGGCTGCTTCTTCGCACCTCGCCTGGTACGCCGCGCCGGCCACGTCCGGGCGTTCGGCGCCTTTGCCGCTTCGGGCGCCATCGTGGCGTTGCTTACCGGCCTGATCATCGACGAATATGTCTGGATCCTGCTGCGCGCCTTCACCGGCTTCACCATGGCCGGAGCCTTCATGGTCATCGAAAGCTGGCTGAACGAGAAGGCCACCAACGAGAACCGCGGCACCGTCTTCGGCCTCTACATGATGGTCACCTATGCCTCGATCATGGGCGGCCAGATGATCGTTGCGGGCGGCGACGTCAGATCGGCGTCGCTGTTCATGATCACCGGCATATTGTTCTGCCTGTCGCTGATCCCGACCGCGGTGTCGTCGGCTTCGTCTCCCAAGCCTTTGCAGGACGTCAAGCTCGATGTCAAAGGTCTCTACGCCAACTCGCCGGTGTCGGCGATCGCCTGCCTGTTGGTCGGCATCGCCAATGGCGCCTGGGGCACGCTTGGCGCCGTCTACGGCGCCCGTATCGGCATCTCCACCGCCCAGATCGCACTGATGATGAGCCTTGTCGTTATTGCCGGCGCGGCCATGCAGCTTCCGGCCGGACGCCTCTCCGACAAGACCGACCGCCGTTTCGTGCTGGCGGGCGCGGCTTTCGGCGCCGCACTGTTCGCCATCCTGATCTTCCTGTTCGAACCGCGTTCCGCCGTCCTCGTCATTGTCTTCGCCGCCGCCTACGGCGCCTTTGCCTACACGCTCTATTCGATCGCCGTGGCGCATGCCAACGACCACGCCCGATCGGAGGATTTCGTCAAGGTCTCGGGCGGCCTGCTGCTTCTTTATGGCTTCGGAACGATGATCGGGCCCTTGCTGGCTGCCGCCCTGATGGGTTGGCTTCGCCCAGAAGGCCTGTTCCTGGCCACCGCGCTGGCACATCTCAGCCTCGCCGCCTACACGCTGCTGCGCATCAGCCGCCGGGCGCCGGTGCCGATCGAAGACCGCGATGCCTTCAAGACCCAGCCAGCCGATCGCTCGGTCACCCCTGAAGCACTGCGGCTCAGAAAAGCGGAAGCCGACGGTTGAGATTTGAAAAGCTTTGCCCCACAAGTATAGGCATGATCTTTTCTGACGCCTTCATGGCGATTGCCGACCCCAACCGGCGCTATCTTCTGGAAGAGCTCCGGCGTGGCCCGAAAACCGTCAACGAACTGGCTTCGGGCCTGCCAGTCTCCCGCCCGGCCGTGTCCCAGCATTTGAAAGTGTTGCTGGACGCCGGTCTGGTTCAGGCCAAGGCCGAGGGCACGAGGCGGGTCTATACAGTCAGCAGTGCCGGCTTCCTCAAGCTCAATATTTGGCTTGATCAGTTCTGGGAAGCATAGGCCGAGATTCCAGCTCGCCTCCCTGGCTTTCAAGTGTCCGTTGCCAGCGCCTTGCCCAGCGCATCGAGCAGGAATCCGGTACCATGCTCGCGAGATGACGGTGTGTCGTGCCCATCGAGAAACGCGCCCTGCTCGGTGAGCACCAGACGCGTGCCCGTGCCTTCCGGGCGAAGCTCAATTGTCGCCAGCGAAACCGAGATTCTGACATCACCGAACAGCATGTCGTAGCTGTAGACGATGCGCTGGTTGGGCACGATGTCCTGATAGGTGGCGGTATAGGTGTGGATCGGCCCGTCCTTCGGCCCGCCGGCATTGACCTCCTGGCCGCCGACGCGAAAATCCATTTCGTGCCTGTGGGTCATCGGGTTGTCGGGGTCGGCGAACCAGCGCCGCTTGGCGGCCGGATCGCTGAGCGCGAAATAGACTTTCGCCGGTGCAACTGGATAGAGGCGCTCGAGGACGAAGGTGGAGTGGACGACGGATCGTTCGGCCATGGTCAGGTCCTCTTGGTCAGCTTGATGGTTTCTGCGCGACGAAGACGCCGTCGCGATAGGACGCGCCGAAATAGACTTCGACGGCGCGCAACCTGTCGTCATGGAACAGATGCAGTTCGGTGTTGCGGAAGGTCTTTCCGTCCGCCGTCTCGCAGCGATAGAGGACAAAGGCGGCGTCCTCGTCCTCGCATATCCGCTCGATGACGATCGAGCTGAAGGCCGGGCTGTCCGGCCAGCAGCGCTCGAAATAGGTCGCACGGTTGATGGCGTCGTCATAGGGGCTGGTGAAGGTGAAATCGTCGGCGAGCACCGCCGCGACGGCAGCCTTGTTATTCGCCTGGTAGGCGGAAAAATAGCCGCGGATCAACTCCGCTCTGCTTTTGCCGAGCATGGTCATTTCTCCTCTGCTTCAGGTCATTCGGTCCCGGCGAGAAAATCGCCGAGCCGGTCGAGCCGACGCTCCCATGTCAGCCGCCGTTCGTTGATCCAGTGTTCTGCGCTGCGCAGCGCCTGCGGCGCGATCTGGCAGGTGCGCACGCGGCCGAGCTTTTCCGAGCGCACCAGCCCGCTTGCTTCGAGCACGTTGAGATGCTGGACGACGGCCGACAGCGACATCGCCAGCGGTTCGGCCAACTGGCTGACCGAGGCCGGCCCACGCGACAGCCGTTCGACCATGCTGCGCCTGGCCGGGTCTGCGAGCGCCTGGAACATCAGGTCGAGCTGGGCGGGATCGTGCAGCATCGCGATCAGCCGTTATTGTAGGGAAAGAACTTGAAGTAGGGTTGCGCCTCCTCGACCACCCGGGCGAAGGACGGCCGCTTGAGCAGGCGGTCGTGGTAGTGTTTCAGGGCCGGATAGCTGTCGCCGAATGGCTCGACCTTGTTGGCGTAGAACAGCGCCGGCGAGGCCGCGCAGTCGGCCATGGTGAAGGTAGGCCCGGCCGCCCAGAGTTTCGAGCGCATCTCCTCCTCGATGATCGCATAGGCGTTGCGCAGTTGCGCGCGCGCCTCATCGACCCCGAACGGATCGGTCTTGTCCTGCGGGCGCAACCTGTCGCCGACGATCTTCTGCATCGGCGCCTGCACGTAGAAATCGTAGAAACGGTCGGCCTGGCGGACCTGGAGGGCAAGGTCGGCCTCGGCCGGAATGAGCTCGACCGGCCCGGGATAATGCGCGGCCAGATATTCGATGACGATGGTCGATTCCAGCACCGTGCGGTTGCGTGCATCGTCACGCAGCGCCGGCATCTTGCCGGTCGGCGACACCTTCAGGAACGCTGCCCGCGACTGCTCGTCGCCGAGGTCGACGACAACCGGCGTGAAGGGCGTGTCGTTCTCGTAAAACGCTATCAGCGGTTTCCAGCAGAACGATGCCAGCGGATGGAAATGGAACGTCAGGGACATTTTTTGCTCGTCTGTTTGCGGTTCGTCGATACTGGAGCGGTGCCAGCCAGCGCCAACACTGAAGCATTTACTTAACTATTTCCGTGAGGCGAATGTGTCAAGGTTCGAGACTGCCTTCAGGGCTTGGTATGCGTGACGATGGCGGCAACGATCGTGCCCCAGTCGTCGGGATGCAGTTCGTGGCCACCGCCTTCGACGCGGACAAGCCGCCCGCCGGCAACAGCGTCGGCAAGGGCTGCGCCATGCTCGACCGGAAAGATCGGATCCGATGTCCCGTGAATGACGAGCAGCGGAACCTTGATCTCGCGCAGGCGTCCTTTCAGATCCTCGCAGCTCTTCAGCATGAAATGGTTAGTCGCGCTCAGGAAGCCGCCGGATCGGTCGTAGTCCTGTTGGACGAACGCGCGCATCGCCTTCTCGTCGAAGGGATGCGCGGTGCTGGCGATCGCACGCGCATCCTTGACGACGAAGCCGATCACCTGGTCGCGGTCCGACCAATCGACCTTGGCGCCATCGACCGAGTGCTCCATATAGGCCTCGGTCGTCCCCGGCAGGGGCGATGTATCGATCCCCACCGGCGAACTGCTGATCACCGTCAGTGTGATGACACGCGAGGGATGTTTCAACACCAGTCGTTGCGCGATCATGCCGCCCATCGACATCCCGACCACATGCGCCTTGCCGATGCCGCAACCGTCGAGGACGCGCACCGCATCGTCCGCCATGTCGTCGAAGGTATACGGCGGCTCGCCCGGCGCATATTTGGTCGACAGGCCGGTATCGCGATTGTCGTAGCGGATCACGAAACGGCCCTCGCCGGCGAGTTTTTTGCAGAGCGCCTCCGGCCCCCACAGCATCGAGGCCATGGCGCCCATGATCAGCAGAACGGTTGGATCGACGGGATCCCCAAACGTCTGGGAGACGATTTCGGGTGCTGCTGCCCGTGTCATGGGACTCTCCTCGCATGGGCCAATCAAAGGCCAATCAAACTGATTGCGTTTTGCAATCGGTTGCACGATAATAAAACTGATACGATAATGCAACTGGTTTTTGGAGAGAGTCGGATGAAAACCGAACACCGCTCGGGATGCCCTATCAATCTGTCGCTGGAAGTGTTCGGCGATCGCTGGAGCCTGATCATCCTGCGCGACATGATTTTTGGCGGCAAACGCCACTTTCGCGAACTGCTCAACGGCTCGATCGAGGGCATCGCTTCCAATATCCTGGCCGACCGGCTGAAGCGGCTGATGGAACTCGGCATGCTGACCAAGGCCGACGACCCCTCGCACAAGCAGAAGGCGATCTACAGCCTGACCGAGATGGCCATCACGCTGGTGCCGATCATGGCGCATCTCGGCGCTTGGGGCCGCGTCTGGCTGCCGGTGAGCGAGGAGCTTTCGATCCGCGCCGAACTGCTGGAGAAAGGCGGTCCGCCAATGTGGGAGCAGTTCATGGACGAGTTGCGCCACGACCATCTGGGCATGCCTGTCGCCACACCCGCGGGGCCTTCCGTCCGCGCTACATTGCAGGCCGGATATGAGGCGGTGGTCGCCCGCAAGGCGTCGAGCGGCATCGAGGCCCCGGCCGCTTGACCAACTTATTTCCCCATTATCAGGCCGGCTCTGCTATCAAGGGGCTGAAAAACATAATTTACGGGATTGGATAACGCTCTTGGTCGAGAACTCTAAGGATACTGCCCGCGCCCGGGCGGATATGCGTTTCAAGAAGCAGGAAGAGGCAGCCACGGTGCGGCAAAAGGCGATGGCGGAGTATGTCGCCGAGGCCGACGCCCGCCAGGCCAAGACCAACAAGCTCCGGGCATTGCGCCTTGCCAAGGAAGCGGAAGACCTCGCCAACGCACCCGCCGCTCCGGTCAAGAAAGCGGCCCGAGCCAAGAAAAAATAACTCGGTCTCTTCATCGACGCGCCATCTGGATGCCGGCGGATCGTATCCGCCATGTGCCACGATCAGCAATGCCCGCCATTTCCGCTTTCCCGCGCGAAGCAATTTCAACCGCAACCGGGATTTCGCATCCCGCATGTCAGGTCGATGATTGACGCGTTTTGATCAGGAGACAGCCATGACCGCACTGACCCTCGAAAAAGCCAAGCACATCATCGACGCCGCCTTCGCCAAGGGCGCCGAGCTGAAGCTCAAGCCGCTCGGCGTTTCCGTGCTGGACGCCGGCGCGCATCTCGTCGCCTTCCAGCGTCAGGACGGAGCCTCGTTCCTGCGCCCGCAAATGTCGGCCGGCAAGGCCTATGGCGCGCTCGCCATCGGCATGGGCTCGCGCCGTGTCGAGGCTTTCGCCAAGGAGCGGCCGCATCTCGTCGCCGGCATTTCCGACGTCTCGGGTGGACGCGTGTTGCCGGTCGTCGGCGGCGTGCTGATCCGCGACAAGGCAGGCGCCGTCATCGGCGCCGTCGGAATTTCGGGAGATACGTCGGACAATGACGAAGCCGCCGCCATCGCCGGCATCGAAGCGGCGGGCTTCACCGCCGATCCGGGCTGAGGGGGAGCTTCGTCATCCCAGGGCGAAGCAGGAGCGAAACTCCGTCGCGAAGACCCTGGGATCCATGCCGCGACCTTTGCCGCAAGTGTAAGCGGAGCAGAATTCTGAACCGTTGCAACGCCTTAGCTTCACGCAATGGATCCCAGGGTCTGCGCCGCGTCGCTTCGCTCCTGCTTCGCCCCAGGATGACGACCAGAAAGAGCAGCCACGCCAATCGCGAACGGATGCGACCATCCAACGAAGGCGGCTAGTTCAAATTTATGTCTCTACTCGCCGACCGCATCGACACCGAAAACCCGGCCAGCACATCGAACAGGGCGATCACCATCAGCGTGAAGAAGACGGAGTGCGCCGCGCCCTTCACCAGCAGGAACTCGACCAGGAACGCCACGAAGACCAGCGTCGACAACAGATGGTCCATGATCGAGGCGTTCGTGGTGCGCACCGACTTCACCATTTCGAGGAACAGGAAGATCAGCCCGATCACCACCATCAGGTCGCCGAGCGTCATCGAGAACACCCCGCCCGACATCATGCTGAACGAGAAGATCTCGGTCGCCCACGGATCGTCGCCGCTGCCGAATATTCCGAGGAGTCCGAGATTGTAGGCCACGAAGGGCACGATCAGCAGCGGGATGGCACCGAACATCAGGCGTCTCCTCTAGCAATTCCAGGAAAGCGGTTTCCCAAGGAATTGCCTAAACAATGGGGCACCTTCTGTAGAATGCCCCGCAGGCACGCCGTCAAGATTTTTCGCTAGCGCCCGCAAACACGGAAAAAGACCGCGCGAAACAACCCTGTCAGCCACAGTTGCCCCGGCTGACCACCGACACGCCGGGATTCAGCGCTTGAACTGGCCTGTCCGCACGGCGGCGCCGATAGCGTTGAGGATGAAAAGGCCGGCGGTCATCGAGGTGATCTCGTTGACGTCGCGCGCCGGCGCGATCTCGACGATGTCGATGCCGACGACACTTCCCTTGGCGAACAGCCCCTTGATCAGCTCGATCGTCTGCCGGTAGCTGATGCCGCCAGGCGCCGGCCCTTCGACCGCCGGCATGACAGCGGGATCGAGACCGTCGGCATCGATGGTCAGGTAATAGCGGCCGCCGTCCGGGATGCGCTTGAGCAGCGCCGCCGTACCGATATCCTGCCATTCATTGGCGGTGACGATGTTGGAGCCGTAGGCGCGGGCCGCCTCGACCTCCTCGAGCCGGGCGCTGCCCTGGCCGCGGATGCCGAGCTGGAAAATCCCGGCTATATGCGCCATCTCCGAAGCGCGGCGGATGGGGCTGGAATAGCCTTCCCTGACCCCGTTGACATTGTCGCGCCAGTCGAGATGGGCATCGATCTGAACCAGGGTGATCGGCCCTTCGCCATCAAGCGCCCGCAGGATCGGGATCGGAATGCCGTGATCGCCGCCAATGGTGATCGGCAAGGCGCCGGCGACGCGGATCTTGCGGATCGCCGTTTCGGCCAACCTGTAGTGGCTGCCGGCCGCATCGCCGGGGACATCGCCGACATCGACCACCTTGACGTCCTCCCCGTCGAACAGGGTTCCGCCAATGTCGAAATCATAGCGGTCGAGCCCGAGGCTGATGCGCTGCGAGGCGCGCCGCACCGCGGTCGGCGCCTTGGTCTGGTCGTTGACCAGCTCGTCGATCGTGTAGGGACTGCCGTAAGGCATGCCGATGATGGCGACATCCGCCTTCAGCGCATCGAGGTCCTCGACCAGCGGGAAGTTCATGAAGGTCTGGAAGATATCGCGGGGTGCTGTGGTGAGCTTGGTCATGCGGTCCCTCTGAAGCCGGTCGATCATCGCGCGGAAGCGCCGCGACAAGGCATGCGGACTCAATACAGCACCGCCCCCGCAGCTTGTATCGCCACGGACGCCCGGTCTTTGGCATAGTTGGCGGCGCGGCGCACCAAACGCAAAAAAACCGGCCAATGGCCGGTTCTTTTGGTATTCAAACCCTTCGAAAGCTGGTCTCAGCTTTCCTTGGGCGTCAGCACCTGGCGACCGCGATACATGCCGGTCTTCAGGTCGATATGGTGCGGGCGGCGCATTTCGCCGGAATTCTTGTCCTCGACATAGGTCGGGGCCTTGAGAGCGTCGGCCGAGCGGCGCATGCCGCGCTTGGACGGAGAGGTTTTTCGTTTCGGAACGGCCATGGATATGCTCCACTACATGGTCAAAATGCCCCGATAGCCCTCGTGAAAGGGCCGCGTCAGGGCCATAATCTGAGAAAGTCGGGTGCCTATACACGCCCTGCGCCGTTTTGGCCAGCACCGTGGCGATTTTTTTTGAACTGGCAGCGGTTCGACCTAATCAAGACAACCGACATACGCGCCCGAACGGCCGGCGCGGCGTTCGATCAGCGACGCGAGCCGCCGCAGACCCGGGCCGGGCTTGGCCGGATTGCGCGCGATCGGATTGGGCAACGAGACGGCGAGCAAAGCCGCCTGCCGCCGCGACAGCTGCTTGGCCGAAACGCCGAAATGATGCTGGGCCGCCGCCTCGATGCCGTAAACGCCCGGCCCCCATTCGGCGATGTTGAGGTAGATCTCCATGATCCGCCGTTTCGACATCACCGCGTCGAAATAGACGGCCAGCGGCAGTTCGACCACCTTGCGCACCGAGCCCAGCGGCCGCGACCACAGGAAAAGGTTCTTCACCGTCTGCATGGTGATGGTCGAGGCGCCGCGCGTCGCCTCGCCGGCCAGCGCATCGTCGACGACGCCGCGCAATTCGCCGAGATCGATGCCGCGATGGAAGCAGAACTGACCGTCCTCCGACATGATCACCGAATTGGCCAGCACCGGCGACACATCGTCGATCGACACCCAGCGCCGGTCGTAGCCGGAAAATGTCGCGAGGTCTTTGACCATCAAGGTCGATATCGGATGCACGAAGGACGGCAGATAGAGGAAGGTCAGCCCAACGGGTATCGCCGCCAACACGGCGGCGACGACCAGGCAACGCCGGGCGAGGCGCTTCAGACCGGCGCGGTTCACGCGCCTCGGTCGCGCCATCTCAAACCCCTCGGTTTCATGATCGACGATCGGTTCCGTCAAGCCGCCCCACCCGCGCCATTCTCCCGCCTCCGGCATAATGGCGCGGGGCTTCTTGCGCAACGTCTGAGTGTCGGCTACCGCTCCCGGCCATGACGAAAGACGAGCAATTGGCCTTTGAGGCCGCACTTCTGGGGCGGGCGGCGGCTATCGAGGCCGGGCTCAGGCTGCTGCTGGACGGCCGCACGCTTGCCGGCGAGATCGCCCGGCCGGAGCGTCTGATGGCGGCCATGCGCCATGGCGTGCTGAACGGCGGCAAGCGGCTGCGCCCCTTCCTGGTCATGGAAAGTGCCGCCCTTTTCGGCGCCGATGGCGAGGCGTCGCTTCGCGTGGCGACAGCGCTCGAATGCGTGCATTGCTATTCACTGATCCATGACGATCTGCCTGCTATGGACGACGACGATCTGCGCCGCGGCCAGCCGACCGTGCACATGGCCTTCGATGAAGCCACCGCTATCCTTGCCGGCGATGCGCTTCTGACGCTTGCCTTCGATGTCCTCGCCGATGAGGCGACGGCGCTGCCGGCGGAGCGCAGGGCGGCACTGGTGCTGGCGCTGGCGCGCGCGGCCGGCACTGGGGGCATGGTCGGCGGGCAGACGCTCGATCTCGAAGCCGAGCGCAGCAGGCCGGACGAAGCCGGCATTATCCGGCTGCAGGCGATGAAGACCGGCGCGCTGATCCGCTTCGCCTGCGAAGCCGGCGCGATCATTGCCGGCGCCGCACCGCAGGACCGCGACCGGCTGGCCGGATTCGGCTCGGCGGTCGGGCTTGCCTTCCAGCTTGCCGACGACCTGCTCGACCTGACCGCCGATGCCAGCCAGATGGGCAAGGCGACCGGCAAGGACGCAGCCGCCGGCAAGGCGACGCTGGTGGCGCTGCATGGCGCGAACTGGGCGCGCAGCCAGCTCCATGGGCTGGTCAAGCAGGCCCATGAATTGCTCGAGCCTTACGGTGAACAGGCAGTCTTGCTGAAGGCAGCGGCAAGCTTCGTTGCAATCCGCAACAACTGAGGTTTGGGCGATCGGATGCCGAACCGTTTTCGGAATTTGTCGGCCTTGCGCTGCCTTGCTTTGGTGTCTCTCAAATGCCCCAAAGCAACTGCGCGCTCTATCTGACCTTGACGACGACCTTGCCCTTGGCGCGTCCTGTTTCGACGTAAGCCAGCGCCTCATTGGTCGCTTCAAAAGGAAAGACCCTGTCGACGACCGGGCGAATCGCCCCATCTTCGATGAGGGACGTGATTTTGCTCAGTTGCTCACCTTGCGCCGACATGAACAGGAACGAAAATCCCACCCCCCGGCGCTTGGCTTTGGTCCTGATACCACGGCTCAGCAGCCGCAGCAGCAGCCTTAGCACCACGTTCAGTCCCTGTTTCCTGGCAAATTCGGGATCCGGAGGACCGGAAATCGAGATGAGCTTCCCACCCGGTTTCAGCACAGTCAGGGATTTCTCAAGCGTCTTGGCGTCCTGGCTGTTCAGGACGACGTCGTAGCCCGACAGGATTTTCTCGAAGTCGTCCTTCCTGTAGTCGACGACGACATCGGCGCCGAGATCCCTGACCAGATCGTTGCTTGCCGCGCCCGCTGTTGTCGCAACGATCGCGCCGAGGTGCTTTGCCAACTGGATGGCGAATGTCCCCACGCCGCCGGAGCCAGCCTGGATGAAGATCTTCTGGCCTGTCTTCAGACCCGCCCTCTCGATGAGAGCCTGCCAGGCGGTCAGACCGACCAGCGGGATCGAGGCCGCCTCTTCCATGCTGAGGTTCGCCGGCTTCAGCGCCACGTCGGCTTCATCGATTGCGATGAATTCGACGAATGTCCCGATCCGGCCGTCGGGCGGCCGCGCATAGACGGCGTCGCCGGGTTTGAATTTGCGGACTTTCGAGCCCACCCTGACAACCCTCCCGGCAACGTCGTGACCGAGGATGAAGGGCCGGCGATAGGGAAGGACGAGTTTGAATTCGCCGGTCCTGATTTTGGAATCCAGCAGGTTCACTCCTGCGGCATGGACCTCGACCAGGACGTCATTGTCCAGCAGCTCCGGCTCCGGCATCTCGGCCAGCCGCAAAATGCCTTTCTTGCTATATTTATCGACAACGAATGCCTTCATGGCAGTGACTTTCTGGAAGTGTCTGTTGGCGTGCCGTTTGTGCGTGAAATTCTTCGTCCCACCGTCGTTCAGACCGGCAGGCGGAACTGCTTGCGCAAGGTCTTGTCGAACATCCCCGCGGGGGCGAAGCGGCGCAGCAGGCTGACCTGGCGCGCTGCGTTCCCTGCGGTATAGCGCCGTCGCGGACGGGCGTCCGTCGCTGCCTTGACGACCACATCCGCCACCACTTCCGGCCGATCGGCTTTGGGCATCACATCGGCAAGCAGCGCCTTGAGACCGGCGCGCGCCTGATCGTAGTCCTTCAACAGGGAATCCGGCTCGATGCCGTTCTGGTCGAAGACGGTGCGCACGAATGCCGGCTCGATGACCGAGACGCGAATGTTGAAGGCGCGAACCTCATGATCGAGCGATTCCGAATAGCCCTCCAGCGCGTGCTTGACCGCCGAGTAGTGCGCTGAGTATGGCGCGGGCACCAATCCTAGAATCGAGCCGATGTTGACGATGCGCCCTTGGCCGCGGCGCCGCATCGACGGCAACACCGCATTGGTCATGCGCATGACGCCGAACAGATTGACGTCGAACAGAGCCTGCACCTGTGCGACCGAAGATTCCTCGGCGCCGCCAAGCAGGCCGACACCGGCATTGTTCACCAGCAGATCGATACGACCGGTCTGGGCCAGCACGGTTGCAACGAGGGCGCTGACGGACTCCCCGTCGGTCACGTCGCAGGTCAGCATGGACACCTTAGCCGGGCCGTTGCCGGCCTTGCTGCGGCTTGTCCCGAAGACGGTGTACCCCGCCCGCGCCAAGGCCTCGGCACTGGCGCGGCCGATGCCCGAAGAGGCTCCGGTCACGACTGCGGTTCTTTCCGAAAGGGTACTCATTTGATACTCCACAGACATGAGGGCTAGCTTTTTGCCGTTGATTGAATTATGATCGTAATATCACATTACACCCATAATGCAATAGCAGAAAGGAAGAGCGCCATGCGCTACGAAAAGGGCCGAAAGGACGCCTCCCGCGATCGCATCGTCGAGGTCGCAGCCCAGCGTTTTCGCGGTGACGGCATCGCCGCGTCCGGACTGGCAGCCATCATGGGCGACGCCGGGCTGACGAACGGAGCCTTCTATCCGCATTTCCAGTCCAAGGCGGAGCTTGTGCGTGAAAGCCTTGTAGCGGCACTGGAGAGCCAGTCGCAGCAACTGCAGGAGGTATTGGCAGCCGGTGGTCCGGAGATGGGCATAGCGGCGTATCTGTCAGCTGAGCACCGGGACAATCCGGGAGCCGGCTGCGCGTCGGCCGCCCTGTTGCCGGAACTCGCGCGTCAGCCGCCCGAAACGCGCCAAGTCTATACCGAACGCTTGCTGGTTCTGGTGCGCCAGTTGTCTGCAGTACTTCCGCAGACCAAGGACCCGGAAGCCGCCGCCCTGGGCGTTTTTGCGACCCTCATAGGCACGCTTCAGCTGGCCCGCGCGGCAGCGGGGACGGAATTGTCGGATCGCATCCTTGCGGCAGGAGCAGACGCCGCGCGCAGCCTGATCCAGCCACGTGACGGCGAGAAGGCATCCTAGAGGCAGATGGCGGCAGCGGCAAAGGGCCCTGACATCGTCCTGCGGGTCGCACACAGGAAGGGCCGGCTTTTGGAGGCGGACCGAACCGGTATTTCGCTCCGATTCAATCGGGTCTAACGCAGATGCCTGAGCTTGTCGGGATTGCGCATGACATAGACGGCCGCGATCTTCCCGTCCTCGATGTCAAGCGCGGTCGTCTGCAGTTCGCCATCGGCCTCCCGCGTGACGAACCCCGGCAGTCCATTGACGAAGCCGATGCGCACCAGCGTCGAGCGATTGTCGCGCAGCCAAGCCGCGACTTGCGCGTATTGCTTCATGACGGCGTCGAAGCCCAGCACCGGCGCCAAAGCCGCCGGACGCTTGCCGCCGCCATCGGCATGAGCGCTGACATCTTCCGTCAGCAGCGCGCCGAGCGCCTGCATGTCGCCGCTGCGCGATGCCGCGAAAAAAGCTTCGGCGATCTCCAGGCCACGCTGCTTCTCCACCTTGAAGCGGGGCCGCGCCTGGCGGACATGGCCCCGTGCGCGAGCGGCAAGCTGGCGGCAGGCGGCTGAATCGCGCTCGATGGCGGTCGCGACCTCCTCGAATTCCAGCCCGAACACATCGTGCAGCAGAAAGGCCGCCCGCTCGAGCGGCGAAAGCCGCTCCAGCGCCAACATCAGCGGCAAGGTGACATCTTCAAGATCGTCCTCTTCGACGATCGGCTCGGGCAGCCAAGGGCCGATATAGGTCTCGCGCTGGCGCCGCGTGGATTTGAGCTGGTCAAGGCAAAGCCGCGTCACCGTGCGGCGCAGGAACGCTTCTGGCTCGCGAACCTGCGAGCGGTCGGTCCCCATCCAGCGGATGAAGGCATCCTGCACGACATCCTCGGCGTCGCTCACCGAGCCCAGCATGCGATAGGCGACCCGCATCAGCTTCGGACGCAGCGGGCCGAAGCCCGCTGCCGCGTCGTCGGGTGCCGTCGCCGTCATCAGGCCGCCTTGGCGCTGGCGCGTATCGTTGCTGCGTCGGTGTAGAGCCCGAAGCCAACGGCGATGCGGTTCCAGCCATTGATGATGTTGATCAAAACGGTGAGCTTCACCTGCTCCTCCTCGGTGAAATGCGCCTTAAGATCATCATAGGCGCTTTCGCGGTCCTGTCCTTCCGAGAGGCGCGTCAGCGCATCGGTCCAGCCGAGCGCGGCACGCTCGCGGTCGCTGTAGCAGGGCGCTTCGCGCCAGGCCGGCAGCAGATAGATGCGCTGCTCGGTCTCGCCATTCTCGCGCGCTTCGGTGGCATGCAGATTGATGCAGTTGGCGCAGCCATTGATCTGCGACGCCCGAAGCTTCACCAGCTCGTTGAGGCTGTGCTCGAGCCCGGCGGCGACAGAGAGTTCGGTCGATGCGCGCTGCCACTGCTTGATCAGCGCAGGGGCGGCGGCGAAGAGGTCGATTTTGGCGGTCATGATTGCAGTCCTTGTGTTGGGTACGCCATCATGACGAGACAAGACCGGCCGGTGTGACATTCAGGCTGGATTTTTTCGAAGGTGCTTTCCCGGCGCGTTCAATCGTCTTTGATCAGCACGATCTTCGCCGGATCGAAATCGATCCCGACCATCGTCCCTTCCGCCACGGCGGGTGTGACATCAGGCGATGTCGCGAACAGTTCGACCGCCGGATCGCTGATCGCGATGCGGTATTCCATGTGGTCGCCGAGATACGAGCTCTTGACCACCTGGCCCTTCATGGTGCCCGCTGGCTGGCCGGGCAAGATGCGCACGGCATTCGGGCGCACAGCGAGCATCGCCGGTCCCGGAGCGTTGCCGCGAGCCGGCATGTCGAGCAGCAAGGGTCCGACCTTGACCCTGGCACTGGTCGCATTGCTGGAAAGCACCTCGACGTCGAGCAGATTGGCGTCGCCCATGAAGTCGGCGATGAAACGGTTGGTCGGCTCGTTGTAGAGGTCGCGCGGCGTGCCGTCCTGGGCGACGCGAGCGGCGTTCATGACGATGATGCGGTCGGAGACGGCGAGCGCCTCTTCCTGGTCATGCGTGACATAGACCATGGTCAGCGCCAGATCTTGCTGGAGGCCGCGGATTTCGTCGCGCACGCGCCGGCGCAGCTTGGCGTCGAGATTGGACAGCGGCTCGTCGAACAGCAGCACCTTCGGCTCCAGTACGATGGCGCGCGCCACCGCGACGCGCTGCTGCTGGCCGCCGGACAATTCGCTCGGCTGGCGCTTCTCGTAGCCGGACAGGCCGACAAGCGACAGCTTTTCGGCGGCGCGCTCGGCTGCCTGCGCCTTGCCAAGCCCCATCGCCCGCAGGCCGTAGCTGACATTCTCCATCACGTTCATATGCGGAAACAGCGCATAGGACTGGAAAACCATGGAGACATCGCGCTCGGCGGCGGACAGCAAGGTGACGTCCTTGTCGTCGATCAGGATGCGCCCGGTGCTGGTCTGTTCCAGTCCGGCGATCAGCCGCAGCGTCGTCGTCTTGCCACAACCCGAGGGCCCGAGCAGCGTCACCAGGCTGGCCGGCGCGATGTCGAAGCTGACATTGTCGACGGCGATCACCGCGCCGTATTTCTTGGTGACGCCCTCGAACCGCACGGCCGGCCTGTCCGTGACAACCGGGGCAGCATTCTTCGCCGTCTGATCCACGCCGCTTCTCCCCATTAGATTGCTGCCACCACGGCTTCCGCCCCAGGCCGGCGCCGGCCGAGCCGGCGTTCGCCGACCAGCAGCTGGATGCCGATGAGGATGACCATCATGACAACGATCATCACCGCCGAATAGACAATCGCGATGCCGTATTCGCCGACATCTGCGCGCCCGACAATGTAGACCGTGGCGAGATTGAACCGGCCGCTCGCCAGGAAGATGACGGCGCTGACCGCCGTCACCGCGCGCACGAAACTGTAGATCATCGCGGTCACGATCGCCGGCTTCAGGATCGGCAGGATCACCCGCCGCAAGGTAGCAAAAGACCGCGCCCCAAGCGTCAGCGATGCCTCGTCCAGGCTCTTGTCGATCTGGCCGAGATTGGCGAGCCCGGCGCGGATCGCCACCGGCATGTTGCGGAAGATGAAGGAGATGACGATGATCAGCCCGGTGCCCGTCAACTGCACAGGCGGCACGTTGAAGGCAAGGATATAGCTGACGCCGATCACCGTGCCGGGAATGGCAAAGCTCATCATCGCCAGGAATTCGAACATGGTGCGCCCGGCGAAACGCTGCCGGTCGAGCAGATAGGCCGTCAGGATGCCGAGCGCCGCGGTGAACGGCATCGCCACCAGCGCCAGGCCGATGGTCATCAGCAGCGACGGCCAGGCCGAGCCGCTGAAAAACCAGCCATTGACGCCCTTCTCGATCGAAAAGGCGGTGAGGAAATATTCGAGCGTCGGCGTGTTGTCGCGCCCGATCGATTGCACGAAACCGCCGCCCAGGATGATGCCGTAGACCACGATGGTCAGAACCAGCCACGGAACGACGGCGGCGTAGCAGCCGATCCGCAAGGCCTTGGGCAGCGTCGCCGGTACGCCGCCATCGCCCTTGCCTGCGACGGTGACGTAGCTGCGGCTGCCGATCCAGCGGCGCTGGATGACGAAGGCTGCCAGCGTGAACATCAACAGCACGATCGCCAGCACCGCCGCGCGGCCCTGGTCGTGCGCCGCACCGACCACTGCAAAGAAGATGTCGGTCGACAGCACGTTGAAGTTTCCGCCCAGCACCAGCGGATTGGCGAAATCGGCCATGCTCTCGATAAACGAAATCAGGAAGGCGCTGGCCAGCCCCGGCCGGATCAACGGCCAGGTGACGGTGCGAAACGTGCGCCAGCGGCTGGCGCGCAGGGTTTGTGATGCTTCCTCGATGCTTGGGCTGACCCCTTGCAGCACGCCGACCAGAACCAGGAACGCGATCGGCGTGAAGGCCAGCACCTGCGCGATGGTGATGCCGGCCATGCCATAGATCCAGCGGCTGCGCGGAATGCCGAGATGCACCGACATGAGGTTGGTGACGATGCCGGCGCGGCCGAACAGCAGGATCAGCGCCAGGCCGATGACGAAGGGCGGCGTGATGATCGGCAGGATGGACAGGCCGCGCAGCAGCCATTTGGCCGGCAGCTTGGTGCGAAGCGCAATCAGCGCCAGAGCCAGCCCAAGCGCCGTGCAGAAAAAGCCGACGAGGACTGCGATCGCCACCGTGTTCCACGCCACGCCGCAGGAGCCCTCGCCATAGAGGCAGCGCAGGCTCCATATGTTGGCGCTGAAGATCTTTTCGACGAACAGCGCCGGCACGACATTGCCGTCATTGTCCTTGATGGCCGAGGTGAGGATCGACAGCAGCGGATAGGCGACGAACAGGATCAGCGAAGCAATCACGATTGAGAGCGAGCCGACGACGAAGCGGTCGCCCTTGCACCAGCCGCGCGCGGCGAGCGCCTCGGCGATGAACATCAGCATCGCCACGGCATAGAGCGCCGCACCCCAGCCGAGCCCCGGCTGTATCGGTCCCGGCGTGCCGGCGATCTGGGTAAGTAAGCCAAATCCCCAGCCCGAATGGATGATGGAAAAGCCTTCGATGGCCAGCCACAGCAGGCCCGCCGCGCCTGCAACCGCCAGGCTCTTGGGGTTGTTGCGCGCCACTAGCCAGCTCGCCAGCAGAAGCGGCAGGATAAGCGGCAACAGCCAGGGCCGGCCACCGAGCGCCAGCAAGATGGCCGGCGTCGCATCCGCCGGCTGTGCCAGCCAGTCGAACGACAGGAAGCCGCCTTCGACCTTGTACCAAGGCAAGAGCACGAAGCTCGCCCACGCGGCCATTACCCAGGCGAGCGCGCTGCGTCCAGGAGCGGAACTGACCATGGAACCGGCCGCGGCCATTCAATGTCTTTCTGTTGCCAAAGGATGGTGCGCCGGCTGCCGCGAAGGGCAGCCGGCGATCAGATGCTAGAGTGAGCGCGAAAGAACGCGCTCAGCCGCCATTGCGGACCTCGTCAGTGAACTTCTTCAACAGCCGCTTGCGTTCGGCCGACGAGCCGTATTTGGCGAAGTCGTAGTCGATCAGCTTGATCTTCGAGAGGTCCGGCGCCTCGGGCGGCACCGGCGTGGCGGTGTTCGACGGGATCTGGAAGCTGCCGTTCGGCGCCGCGAGCTTCTGCGCGTCCGGGCTCAGCGCCCAGTCGTAGAATTTCTGCGCCTCTTCAGCATGCTTGGCGCCCGTCACGATGCTCATCGAACCGATCTCGAAGCCGGTGCCTTCGCAAGGCGACACCACCTTCACGGCAGGGTTCTGTTTCGCGGCATTGATCACGTCGTGCTGGAAGGAGATGCCGATCAGCGTCTCGCCCTTGCCGACGGCGAGCGCCGGCGCGGCCCCTGCCTTGGTGTATTCGGCGATGTTCTTGTTGAGCTGCTTGAGATAGTCGAATGCCTTGTCCTCGCCCATCAGCTGGACGATGGTGGCAAGCATAGTCCAGGCCGTACCCGATGAATTCGGGTCGGCCATCTCGATCTCGCCCTGGAATTCCGGCTTGACCAGATCGGCCCAGCACGCCGGAGCGGTCAGCCCGCGCTGCTTCAGATCTTCCTCATTATAGCCGTAGCCGAGCGCACCGAGATAAATGCCGACCGTGCGGTTCTTCGACCTGTCGGCCTGCTTCAGCGCCCAGTCGCGCAAGTTTGCCAGTTGCGGCGACTTGTATTCCTGGGTGAGGCCCTCTTCCGCCGCCTGCAGATGCGGGTCGCCGGTGCCGCCCCACCAGATATCGGCTTGCGGATTGTCCTTCTCGGCCCGGAGGCGGGCGTAGATTTCGCCGGCGCTCATGCGGGTCATGTCGACGCTGACGCCCGTCTCCTTCTGGTAGGTGGTCGCCATCGCCCGGCACCAGGCCTCGTCAACGGCGCAATACATTGTGAGGCTGCGGTCGGCCGCCTGGGCGGCACTCGCCAATCCGAACATGGCCAGCGCCGCGCCAAGGCCAAGCCAGGCGGCGCGCAAGCCTTGCTTACTGTCAAATGTCTTCATCGATATTCCTCCCTGTCTTCTCACTGGAAACGATCTACCCGTCGTCGAGCGGCACTCCGATCACCTGGGACAATGTCGCCGCAACACCGGGTGCTGCCGCAAGCACGGGATTGCCCTTCGCCATGCCGTCGCCGTCGAGGAACCGGTTCACCCGGCCGCCGGCCTCCTCCACCAGCAGCAATCCGGCCAGGCAGTCCCACGAATTGATGTGCAGCTCGGCATAGGCATCCGAGCGGCCGTCGGCCACATAGGCCAGCCCAAGCGCTCCGGAGCCGGAGCGCCGCACATTGGCGCCGAGTGCCCAGACAAGGCTCACCTTGTCCAGATAGTCGCGATTGGGAATCCTGGGCGACCAGCCGAATTCGACAAAGGCGCGGTCGAACGCTTTCGTCGGCGACACATGGATCGGCGCGCCATTGCGAGTAGCGCCTTGCCCGCGACGGGCAAAATACGTTTCGCCGATGGCCGGATTGGCAATGCCGCCGATCTCGCTGCGGCCGTCCTCTACGAAAGCTATCGAAATGCAGAAATGCGGAATACCGCGCATGAAATTGGCGGTGCCGTCGATCGGGTCGACGACCCACATGCGGGCAGAGCCGATGCCGCCGCCTTCCTCGCCCAAAAACCCGTCCTCCGGAAAAGCCTCTGCCAGCGTCGCGCGGATGTGCTCCTCGACCTTGCCGTCGGTTTCAGTGAGAAAATCCTGCGGGCCTTTCATCGCCACCGGCTGGACGGCGCCCTGCCGGGCATAGCCTTCCATCGCCAGTTGCCCGGCCGTGACAAGCAGTTTCCGGCAGACCTCGGCACGCCTGTCCATCTCGGCCTTGGACAGCCGGTCCGCCTTCGGATGCGCCGCCGCCCTGCTCATGCAGCCGGTCCGGACAATCGCGCCCTCAATGCCGTCTTCGGCGAAATGGACAGGGTATTCCTCCGATGCCACTCTTGAGCCGGCTTGTATTGCACGGCTGTGCAAAGCTGTTGCATTCGGCCATGCCTGTCAAGTGCGGTGGGTGGCAATGGCAGAAGAGTTGCATTACATTGCACTGGCGTGCAAAGAATCACGAAAACAGCAGCGAGAGCGTTCGCTTGACGGTTCCGAGAATCCGCACCGGTTTCTCCAGCGCCCAGCAGGTTGCCGACCTCGCCGGGGTTTCACGCTCGGCCGTGTCACGTACCTTCACGCCCGGCGCTTCCGTTTCCGGGGAAACCCGCGAGCGGGTGATGCTGGCGGCCGAGCAACTCGGCTATCACGTCAACCATCTGGCTCGCGGCCTGATGCGGGCTTCGACCGGCATCGTCTGCCTCATCGTTGCCGATGGCGACACGCCCTATCATGCCCGCCTGCAGAAGGCGCTGACCCAACATCTGCGGGACGCCGGCAAAATGGCCATGGTGTTCAACACCTCCGGCCCCAGCCACCATGTCGACCAGGCGCTGCGCAACACGCTGAACTATCGCGCCGATGCGAGCATCGTTCTGTCCGGCTCGCCGCCGCAGTTGCTGATCCGCACCTGTCTTGAGAACGGCCAGCGGCTGGTGCTGATCAATCGCGATGACCGCTTCGACGGCCCGCACAATATCGGTGTCGACAACGCTGCAGCCGCAGAGGCAGCGCTGCATGCCTTCATCCGGGCCGGCTGTACCCGCCCCGCTTTGGTGACCTCGGCTGCCGGCACGCCCAGCCTGCTCTCCCGCGAAACCGCCTTCCTTACCGCCGCGCAGAAGGAAGGGCTGGAGGTGACCGTGTGGCGCGAGGGCCGCACCGGCTATGCCACCGGAGCCGATGGCGCCAGGCGGCTCTTTTCCGGCCGGCAGCGGCCGGATGCGGCGTTCTGCGTGACCGACCTGATTGCGTGCGGCTTTCTCGATGCGGCCCGCCACGAGTTCGGCATCAACGTACCCCGCGATCTCTGCGTCATCGGCTTTGACGACATTGAACAGGCCGACTGGGCCTCTTACCGGCTGACGACGTTCTCGCCGCCGATCGAGGAGATCGCCAGGCGCGCCGTGCGGCTCGCGACCGGCGCGCGGGAGGAGGCTGGCAGCCGCCTGATCTGCCATGCGCCCATGGTCTGGCGCAGCACGGTGAGGCCGGGCCAGGGCTGATGCGAAACATGTGTCGGTCAAGACGGGAAACGTACTGATGTCCAAGAAAAAGGCCAGGAAGACCCGCCAGGCGGCAAGACCGGTGGAGATAGCTGTAGGCCCCGAAATCCGGAGCATGATGCGCAAGTTCGGCCTGACCGAGGAAGAAGCACTGCGCATGATGCGCGAATGCGATGCCACCCTCTATGGCGCCAACTCCGGGCACGTGCAGCCAGGATCTTGACGGCCCGCCAGGCGCGAACGGAATTTTAATGTAAATCAAGCGTAATCCCGACCGTTAAAATGATGCGTATGTGTTGGGGTTGCGCATGCCGGAATATTCTTTCTTCATCCGCTCGATCCGGATCCGCTACATCTCGGGATTGCTCATCTTTGCGCTGGCTTCCACCGCGGTGATGTTTGCGCTCAATCGCGTCAATTCCTTCCGCCACGACATCGACGCGCTGAGCAGCAATCTCGTCGTCTTCACCCGCGACCTGCGCAACGCCTCCAGCTTTGCCGAAACCGCCAGCACGACCTGGCGCACCGAAACCCGTGACGGCCTTGCCGCCGCCGCGCGCGGCCATTCGCAACGCCTGACCAGCGAGATCGAAACACTGTCCGCGGAGTTGGCCGCGATCAAGCCGAGCCTATCGGCCAAAACGCTGGACGAACTCTCGTCTGCCGCCGTCAACGGCGACCTGTTCTGGTCGTCGCGCGACATCGTGCGCAACTTCAACCTGATGTCGGCGGCGCAACAGACCGACGAATGGAGTTCGCGCGAAATCCTCAACCAGAACGACCTGTTCGTCCAGCCGATGCTGGTGCGTGTGCGTACCGCCATGGATGGCGAACGCCATCTGGCCGACGCCTCCAGCGACAGGCTGCTGTTGTGGGCAAGCGGCCTTCTGTTCGCGGTTCTTGCCATCGTCGCCCTCTGGATCTTCCGGCCGATGGAAAAGGCGATCCGCCGCGCCTTCACCGAATCCGCCGCATCCTTGTTCAAGGCCGAAGCGGCCGACCGCGCCAAATCGGAATTCCTGGCCAATATGAGCCATGAGATCCGCACGCCGATGAATGGCGTGCTGGGCATGGCCGAACTGCTTGCCAAGACCGAGCTTAACGCACGCCAGAAGACCTTCACCGAAGTGATCGTCAAGTCCGGCAATGCGCTGCTCACCATCATCAACGACATCCTCGATTTCTCCAAGATCAATGCCGGTCAGCTGACGCTCGATCCTGCACCCTTCCGGCTTGCCGAAGCGGTCGAGGACGTGGCCACACTGGTGTCGGCGCGCGTCGCCGAAAAGAACCTCGAGCTGATCGTGCGCGTCGACCCGCGCCTGCCTGCCCATGTCGTCGGCGATGCCGGACGGTTCCGTCAGATCGTCACCAATCTGCTCGGCAATGCGGTGAAGTTCACCGAGAAGGGCCATGTGCTGATCGATGTCGGCGGCGAGGTGGTCGACGGCATGGTCCAGCTCAAGGTCCGCGTCGAGGACACAGGCATCGGCATTCCTGCCGAGAAGCTCGAGAACGTGTTCGAGAAATTCGCGCAGGTCGACGGCTCGTCGACGCGCCGCCATGAAGGCACCGGCCTCGGCCTTGCCATCGCCGCCCGCCTCATCGATCTGATGGGCGGCAAGATCGGCGTCGAAAGCGAGATCGGCCGCGGCTCGGTGTTCTGGTTCGCCGTGCCGCTGCCGGCGCATCAGCAGGACACGCGCAACGAGATCGTGCCGGTCGATGTCACCGGCGCCCGCGTGCTGGTCATCGACGACAACCCGGTCAACCGCGAGATCTTGCTGGAACAGCTCAGAAGCTGGAGCTTCGACTGCGCGGCCGCCGAAAGCGGCGCCGTTGGCCTCGCCTTTCTAGACCGGGCCAGCCAGCTCGGTGCTGCGGTCGACTGCATCATCCTCGACTACCAGATGCCCAGCATGAACGGCGCCGATGTCGCCAAGGCGATTTCCGCCGACAGCCGTCTCTCCGCCATCCCGGTGGTGCTGCTGACCTCGGTCGATCAGGTCGATTTCGGCAAGATGGTCATCGATTTCGGCATCGCCGCGCATCTCACCAAGCCGGCACGCTCGGCCATCCTGCTCGGCACCGTCATCTCGGCCATCCAGAAAACGCGGGCCCAGATCGGCAAGGCCCAGTTCGTTCGCGAGCCGGTTGTCACGCAGGCCGCACCCACACCGCCTGCCTTCACCGTCATTCGCGGCCCGGTGATGCCCGTGGCCGCGACACTGGAATCGACTGTCACGGCAAACGGCCCGATCGATATTCTTATCGCCGAGGACAATGACGTGAACCAGCTGGTGTTCGGCCAGATCCTCAATGGGCTTGGCCTCAGCTACCGCATCGCCAGCAATGGCCGCACGGCCGTAGAGATGTACCGGGCGCTGCGGCCGAAGCTGATCCTCATGGACGTCTCCATGCCGGAGATGAACGGCTACGAGGCGACCCGCGCCATCCGGGCGGCGGAGGCAGCGAGTGGCAATCACACACCAATCATCGGCGTCACCGCTCACGCACTGAAGGGCGACCGCGACAAATGTATCGAGTCCGGAATGGACGACTATCTGCCCAAGCCGGTGTCGCCCGACCGCCTCGGCAGCAAGATCGGCACATGGCTCAGCGAAACGGTCGCGGTAAAGAGGGCTTGATCAAATCGCCGCGTCCAGACGATAGCGGCGCATCCAGTCCAGACTAATCTCGTCCGAGAGCTTGGCGGCGCCCGGCTTTACGTCGGCGGCATTCGGCGCCGGAACGCCCAAGGCCTCGCAGATGGATGCCAATGCCGCTGCCGGATCGGCTGACAGGCGCTCATAGCCGATACGCAGCGGGACGATCCCCTGCTCAGCGAACCAGACGTTCCAGGCCGCGTCAAAGGCTTCGAGTTCGGCAAGCTCGCGCTGGATCCGCTTGAAGTCGTAGCGGGGTTCCTGCGGCGGTGCGGCCCGTTCGATCTCGGTTCCGTCGGGCGCGATGTGCCAAAGCCAGGTCTGCTCGGCCTTGATCAGCGACACCGCCTGCGCCAGCTTGTTTTCGCGAGACAGGTGGATGTAGAGGACCCGCCCAAAGGCTTTTTCAAACCGCGCTTTGTCCGAAGACAGGTCTGGGTAGATCCGGTCGACGATCGCCGAGAGTTCATCCAGGTTTTCCCGCATCAGGCGCAGGCCGAAGACGCTTGTTCCGCCCCTTCCCGCGCTGATTGCCGCACCGAGATAGGCGAGGTCGAAATCATGCGCGCTCATCGTCTCGGGATGCGGCAATTTCCACTCTTCTGCCCATTCCGCTTTGTCCTGCCGCCGGTAGAACGAGTGCGGATCGCCGGCTGTTTTCGTCGAGGCCAGAAGGCCGCACAGCAAGGTGCTTCCGGTTCTCGGCGTGCCGCAGATTATGTAGCCGTCACGCATCTCGGGGCTCTGTCGCTTGTCATGGATTGGGCTAACCTCGCCAGGCGCGGTGACACGCGCGCTTCGCGAAGGACTCCAGTCTAGCCGCGCCGGAAGGGATAGAGGAATTGCTGCCAGTATCCGTTCGGAACGGGATGTCCGTGAATGCCGTAGCCGTTCGGCCAGCGCCCTTCCGGCATATGATGGGTACCGAACAGCCGGTCGAGCAGCGGGAAATGGATGGCGAAATTTACGTCGATCGCTTCTTTCTCGAGGCCGTGATGCCAGTGGTGGTAACGCGGCGACACCAGCACCTTTTCGACTGGACCGAAACTGGTTCCGATGTTGGAATGGATGAAAGACGAATAGACGTAGACGATCAATATATACGTCTGGATAGCCGATTCATCGAACCCCAGCACGAACATCGGGGTTGCCGTCAGGCTGCGCAGCATGATGATTTCCAGGAAATGCATGCGCGCACCGGCAATCCAGTCCATCGACTTGGCGGAATGGTGCACGGCATGAAACTTCCACAGCCAGGGAATGCGATGAAAGGCCCGATGCACCCAATACTGGGCAAAGTCGGTCAGGAACATTACCGCCATCAGTTGCACCAGCCACGGCAAGTCGTGGACCCAGGCGCGCACCGAACCAAGGGCGCCCTGTGCATTGACGAAGTTGGACGGCGCCAAGGTCAGGTAGGTCAAAATCTGCACCAGCAGCGATGAGACCAGATAGTAGAACAGGTCCTCGCGCCATTCGTCGCGGAACACGGTCTGATCCTTGTTGCGCGCGAAAAGACGTTCGAGCGGGACGAACAGCACACCCATGAACAAGGCGTTCAGGATGAAGAAATCGAGCCCGAAGAACACCCCGTCGATGTGCAGTTGATGGCGCACCGGAAGCATGCCGACCAGCGACGCCAGCAGCACAGTGAACATCGCCGCCGCGCCGAGCGTCTTTTGCCTGCGCAGCGTCATGCTGAGGATCGCCAGGATATAGCCGGAGATGAGGACGAAATAGAGCACCGGCTTGAAGAACAGCATCTGGTGGATGGGGGCCAGATCCGGCATCGATGTAAGCGACGGGTAGCGCAGCACGATGACCATCAGCAGGGCGGTGACCCCGGCAAGCAAGCCAATCGAGCCGGACAGCCAGCCAGAACCGAACGGCCGTTTGGCGCGCGGCGTTTCAAGTTCACTTACAACGCGTCTAAGGAAATTTGCCACCGCCCCCTATGCCCCGCCTTTTTGACAATCGCAAAAAGCTCTCGTCGGAGATATCGACTCTTTTGCTACAGCAGGGCTCATTAATATTTAATCGCCACGACCCTGCACATGACGGGTGACTATCGCTTTTGGGCGATTGGAAGAGCTATGATTGCAACAAAAGAACACCGGCCACTATAGTCGGAATCTTTCCTGGATGCGACGGGCGCATTCAAGCGGCGTCAGCCGGCTGGTGTCGACTTCGAGGTCGTAGTCCATGCCGTTGTGGACGCGTCCATATTGCCAGCGCGCCAGGCCGGGCAGCCTGTCGGCGCGCGCGGCCTTGCGCGCTTCCAGCACCTCCAGCGGCGCCATGACGCCGACCAGATGCAGGTCAAAGCTCGACAGCAACTCGACATACTCCGCATCTCTTCATTGAAGATCACGTCGTCGACGATGAGATTGTTGCCTTGCCCGGCCATGGCGGCGATGGCATGGCGCATGCCGCGCATGGCTCGCGCGCCGACCGGCCCGCTCCTGATCACCACCGACGGCTTGCCGTCTTCCAGCACGGTCTCAAAGGAAAACCCGTCGGCATGATCCTACAGCGCCGGCGGCAGCATGTCGATGAAAGCATCCATCTGGACATGCAGGAACGGTTCAGTGGCGATCGTTTGCAGCGCCCTGGCGATCGAGCTTTTGCCGGCGCTGCCGACGCCATTGAGCAGGACGATTTTGGCCGTCATGTCGCCCCCTCGGCCTATCGGTTGCGCACGACGATACAGGCGCCGCCGACGCTTTGCAGTTTCTGGCAGATGACGTTGGCGGCGGCACGGTCGTCGACGCCGATCCTGACGGCGTAGATGCCGCGTCGGCCGATCGGCGTGCGCACCCGGCTGACCACCGGGTCACGACCGGAAAGCAGCGCCGGAAACCGGCTCCTGACCCGCAGCCACTGATTGATGGCAGCTCCCCTGCGGAAATTGCCGGCCACCTGGACGCCCCATGGCTTCACATTGATCGACGCCATCGCCACGGTTCTCGACATGATCACCGGCAGCTTGCGGCAGGCGACGGCAAAGCCGGTTTTCGCGTCGAGCGGCTCGACCGTCCCGGCGTAAGCGCTGTCGGAAAACTTGTCGACGGGTTCGCCCATGACGTCGAAGACGTAGCTCTCGGTCTCCATCGGCAGGAAGCCGCCCGAACCCAGCCAGCGCGACACCCGGTTCTCGCCGGCATTGTAGGCGGCCGCCGCCAGGCCGAGATTGCCGTAGGCGAGCTTCATCTCGCCGAGATATTTCGCCGAAGCCGGGATCGCCTGCTCGATGTCGAAAGGATCGGCCAGCCCGCGCATCTTGGCGGTGCCCGGCATGAACTGGGCGATGCCTTCGGCACCGACCGGGCTAACCGCATTGGGATCGAAGCGGCTTTCTTTCCAGATCAGCCGGGCGAAGTAATCCTTCGGCAGGCCGTTCCGCTCGGCATGCGTCTCGATCAGGTCACAGACACGGCCGATCAATCGTTTCGCCGCCGAGCGCGATTGCGGTGGATCGGCAAGTGCCTGTCCGGCACCCAGCCCGCAGAGCAGGATCACACCGGCTTTGAGCAGCCCCCGCATGGCTCATTCGGCCGCGGCTTTGCCGTGCTGTCCAAACCGCTGCTCGATATAATCGGCAACCATTTTTTCGAAATCGGCGGCGATCGACGGACCGCGCAGCGTCGCCGACTTCTTGCCGTCAACGAAAACGGGCGCGGTCGGCGTCTCGCCGGTGCCGGGCAGCGAGATGCCGATATCGGCGTGCTTGGATTCGCCGGGGCCGTTGACGATGCAGCCCATCACCGCGACCTTGAGGTTCTCGACGCCGGGATATTTCTCCCGCCAGACCGGCATGTTCTTGCGCAAATCGGCCTGGATGTTCTGGGCGAGTTCCTGGAACACGGTGGATGTCGTGCGGCCGCAGCCGGGGCAAGCGGCCACGATCGGCACGAACTGACGGAAGCCCATGGTCTGCAGCAGTTCCTGCGAGACCTGCACCTCGCGAGTGCGATCGCCATTCGGCTCCGGCGTCAGCGAGATGCGGATGGTGTCGCCAATGCCTTGCTGCAAGAGGATGCCCATGGCAGCCGACGAGGCGACGATGCCCTTGGATCCCATGCCGGCTTCGGTGAGGCCAAGATGCAGCGCATGGTTGGAGCGCGTGGCAAGCTCGGTATAGACTGCGATCAAATCCTGCACGCCACTGACCTTGGCCGACAGGATGATCTTTTCGCGGGCGAGGCCTATCTCTTCGGCCATTTCGGCCGACAGGATCGCCGACTGCACGATCGCTTCGCGGGTTACTTCCTGCGCCGTCAGCGGAAAGCCTTGGCGCTGGTTCTCGTCCATCAGCCGGGTGAGCAGCTCCTGATCGAGCGACCCCCAATTGACGCCGATGCGCACCGGCTTGTCATGCCTGATCGCCATTTCGACGATCGCTGCGAACTGGCGGCCCTTCTTGTCCTTGAAGCCGACATTGCCGGGATTGATGCGGTATTTGGCCAGCGCCTCGGCGCAGGCTGGATGGTCGGCCAGCAGCTTGTGGCCGATATAGTGGAAGTCGCCGACCAGCGGCACATTGATGCCGAGCCGCTCGAGCCGTTCGCGGATGCGCGGCACGGCGGCGGCGCTCTCGTCACGATCGACGGTGATGCGCACGATCTCGGAGCCAGCGCGATGCAAAGCCGCAACCTGCGCGACGGTTTGGTCGATATCGGCCGTGTCGGTGTTGGTCATCGACTGCACGACGACCGGCGCGCCGCCGCCGACGACCACGCCGCCGACATCGACGCCGACCGATGTCCGGCGCGCAAAGGGGGAGGAAAAATACCCGGTCATGCCGGCAGCCTCTTGATCACCCGAGCGACACACGTCCACGTCGACGCACGCTCAATCAGCTATCAGCGCATAGCGCTGAGGTTCGGGCATGAGGTGGAGGAGCAAAGATGGCTTGTCAATGGCGACAGACAAGCAGAGCCGCCAAATCGCAGCAGCGCGGCGACCCCACAGACGGGTTTCGCCGGCCAACAGTATCGGAATCAGTAGCAAAAACAGGCCTCCGGCGGCATGTCGCCACCGGAGCGATAGTCACGCGCCAAGGCGGCGCGTCTAATCCTGGAAGGGCGTCAGTGTCTCGTCGGTTTCGCCTTCAGTTTTTCAATCTCGTCCTTGAGTGCCAGCTTGCGTCGCTTCAGATTCACGATTTCGAGGTCGTCGACCGATGGATGGTTCATCGCATCGTCGATCTCGCGTTCGATATCACCGTGTTTCCGCTGCAACTCATCAAGATGGGATGCAAGAGACATGATTGGTTCTCCCTTTCATGGTTTCCTCGATTGCAGCCGTCAAAGGCACGTCCACCGCAGGTCGCATCTGTGACGGCACCATGACAGTCTGCCACCATCCGGCTGCGATGTCGAATGCTGCGTGGTAGCATTCCACGACAATGTGATATGTGATATTGGCTGCGCGCCGGCGGCAATTGATGCCGCCCCCGCCCAATCATGCCCATTGCCGGGCGCCGCAGACATGCAGACGGTAGAGAATGTCCGACCAGGAAAAGGCCGATGTCCGCCTCGAATTTTCCCGCCTGAAGCAGGAGCATGCCGATTTCGACGCGGCCATCAATGCGATGATCGCCATGGGCTGCGACCCCTTGCAGATCCAGCGCATGAAGAAGAAGAAGCTTTTCCTCAAGGACCGGCTGATGGCGCTGGAAGACAAGATCATTCCGGACATCATCGCTTAGCCGACGGCCTCGGGGCCTAACTGCTCACCCCGCTATCGACAGCCGCGCCGCGCGATGGCGCAGCAACGTCAGCAATTCGTCGGTCTTCTCCGCTGAAGTGTCGATCGGCACCACCAGGCACATCGTCGCCTCGACCTTGCCGGCGGCCGCGAAGACAGGGGCGGCCAGGCATTTGGTGTAGGCGTCGACCAGCCCCGAAGTGATGCAATAGCCGGTCGTTCTGGCCGTCGCGATATCGGCAATGAAGTCGTCGAACTGCAGCCTGCGGCCGTCGGGCAGCAAAAGGTCGTCTTCCGAGACCATGTCCTGGATGGCGGCCCTTTCCAATCCGGCCAGAAGCAGCCGCCCCGATGCCGTCCATGGCAGCGGGATCTGCAAGCCAGTGGCCGAGCTGATGCGGAACGGCCTGGTGCCGGGGCTGGAATGGACGATGGTATAGCGCCCGCTTTGCAGCATGCACAATTCGGAGGTCTCGCCGGTCTCGCGCGACAGATTGTCGACCTCCTGCCGGCCCCGCCTAAGCAGGTCGTTGCCCCTGACATAGTCCATCCCATAGAGGTAGAGCTTCTTGCCGAAATAGACCCGGTTGCCGTCGCCCTCCATCTCCAGGAGACCCGCATCGACTAGCGAACGCACCAGCGTATAGGTGGTGGAGCGCGGCGCATTCACCCCCTTGGCGAGATCGCCAATGCCGATGGCGCGCTGCGTAACATGCAGGAAGTCCAGGATCTCCAGCACCCGGTTGAGGCCCTTCTCGCGCGAGCCGGAGGTCTTGTCGGGCGTCGGGCTCTCGGCTGGACCAAGCTCCGCCCGATCCGTGAGTCCATTGCTGTCTTGCATAACTGATTCCTGATGTTAGTATCTGTCTTGTATAGGATACATATGTCTATTGTAAGAGACAATTCAGGTCGGCGACACGTGTGTCTGTAGGGGAACTCAAACAACAGGAGGTCGCAGTGAACGACGCATCCAAGCGAGATTTTCTGAAACTGGGCATGGCCGGGCTTGCAACGGCGGGCGTGATGACCGCTGTCAGCGCCGAAAAGGCGGCGGCACAAGCCGCATCCGACAGCGTTCTGCGCACCGCGCTTGACCGCGGCAAGCTGATCGTCGGCACCGGCAGCACCAACGCGCCATGGCATTTCGAAAACGATGCCGGCGAGCTAGTCGGCATGGACATCACCATGGGCCGCATCCTGGCCAAGGGTCTGTTCGACGATCCGAGCAAGGTCGAGTTCGTCATGCAGGATCCGGCGCAGCGCATCCCCAATGTCACCACCAACAAGGTCGACATTACCATCCAGTTCATGACCATGACCGCGCAGCGCTCGCAGCTGATCCACTTCTCCAGGCCATACTATGTCGAGGGCGTCGCCCTGCTGACGCTGCCGACGGCGGAAAACAAGACCTTCGACAAGCTGCTCGCCGGTGGTTCGGCGACGCGCATCTCGATCCTGCAGAATGTCGATGCCGAAAGCTCGGTCCATCACGCCCTGCCGGAGGCGCAGGTGCTGCAGATCGACACCCAGGCCAATGTGCTGCAGGCACTGGAATCGAAACGCGCCGATGCCGCCGCTGTCGATCTTTCAACCGTGCGCTGGCTGGCCTCGCGCAACCCCGACAAATATTTCGATGCCGGCAAGAGCTGGTACTCGATGCTCTACGGCGCGGCCGTCAGGCAGGGCGACCTGGACTGGCTGACGTTCGTCAACCAGACCTTCACCATCGCTATGTTCGGCCATGAGACCGCACTCTACGACGCCGCCTTCAAGGACTATTTCGGCCAGGAGCCGCCGGCCCGCCATCCGGGTTTCCCGGTTGTCTGACAAGTGCTGGCGGAAGGGTTAGCCCTTCCGCCTTATAGGTGGCATCCCCTTGGTTATTGCGGGAGACGCATGGGCTATACGCTCAACTTCAACCTGATCTGGCGCCATTTCGACAAGCTGTGGGGCGGCCTTCTGCTCAGCCTCGAGCTTGCCGTGATTTCGATTGCCATCGGCGTCGTCATCGGCCTGGTGCTGGCGGTCTGGTATGTCTCGGCCGGACGCGTGGTGCGCGCCATCATTGCGGCTTACGTCGAATTCATCCGCAACGTGCCGCTGATCCTGCTCGTCTATCTCGTCTTCTACGGCCTGCCGACGGTGATCGACGTCGCCTACGACGCGCCGACCTCGTTCGTGCTGACGCTGTCGGTCTATAGCGGCGCCTATCTGGTCGAGGTGTTCCGCTCCGGCCTGGAAGCCGTGCCGCGCGGCCAGCTCGATGCCGGCAAAGCCATCGGCCTGACGCCCTGGCAGCGGCTGGTTCATGTGCGCCTGCCGACCATGCTCCGCATCACGCTGCCGGCGCTGTCCAACACCTTCATCTCGCTGTTCAAGGACACGTCGATCGCCTCGGTGATCTCGGTGCCCGAGCTCACCTTCGGCGCCCAGTGGATCAACTTCAACACCTTCCGCATCGTCGAGGTCTATCTGGTGACGACAGCGATGTATCTGGTGACCGGTTACACCCTGCTGTTCGGACTGCGGCTGGTCGAACGCCGGTTCAGGGCTGCGCGCTGACATGCTGAGCCAGATCCTCTACGCCGTACCGTTCCTCGCCCAGGGCTTCGCCATCACTTTGTGGGTGTCGCTGCTGGTCGTGGTGCTGTCGCTGATTGCCGGCGTCGCGCTCGGCGTCGGCCTGGTCTACGGCCCGGCGCCGCTGCGCTGGGCGGTGCGCATCTTCTCCGACACCATCCGCGGCATCCCGATCCTGGTGCTGATGTTTTTCGTCTATTACGGCCTGCCGGCCATCGGCCTGCATCTGCAATCCTTCTCGGCGGCGGTGCTGGCGCTGACCTTGTTCAAGACGGCGCAGGTCATTGAGTATCTCCGGGGCGCCGTCGGCTCCATTCCCAAGGGCCAGTCGGAAGCGGCGATGGCCATTGGGCTGACTTTTCGCCAGCGGCTCACCTACGTCATCTTTCCGCAGGCCTTCCGGCGCTTCCTGCCGCCCTGGATCAACGGCGTCACCGATGCGGTCAAGGGCAGCGCCCTGGTCTCGCTGCTCGGCATCACCGACCTGATGCAGGCGATCAACCAGGTGATCGGCCGCACCTATGAGGCGATGCCGCTCTACATCCTCGGCGCCTTGATCTATTTCGCCGTCAACTATGCGCTTTCCTACGCCAGCCGGCGGCTGGAACGGCGCTTTGCCTTCATCCGGGACTAGCACGATGGCCACAAGCTCGAACGACAATGCCGCCCTTCTTGACATTGCCGGGGTCTCGAAAGCCTTTGGTTCCGTCGAGGTGCTGCGCTCGGTCAGCCTCAAGGTGGACAGGGGCGAGGTGGTCACCGTCATCGGCCCTTCCGGCAGCGGCAAGACGACGCTTTTGCGCTGCGTCAACTTCCTCGAAGGCTACGACTCAGGCTCGATCCGAATCGACGGCAAGGAGGTCGGTTTTCGTGAGGCCGGCGCGCGCCAGCGGCGCAGCGAGCGCGACCTTGCCAATATGCGCGCCGAAACCGGCATGGTGTTCCAGAGCTTCAACCTGTTTCCGCACCTCACCGCCGCCGGCAACATCATGCTCGGCCTCACCAAGGTGCGCGGCAAGAGCAAGGCCGAGGCGCGCCAGATCGCGGAGCATTGGCTGAGCCGCGTCGGCCTCGCCCACAAGGCCGACAGCCTGCCGGCGGAACTCTCCGGGGGCCAGCAGCAGCGCGTCGGCATAGCGCGGGCAGTCGCCATAGAGCCAAAGATCCTGCTGCTCGACGAGATCACCTCCGCGCTCGATCCCGAATTGGTCGGCGAGGTGCTGGCCGTTGTGCGCAGCCTGGCCGAAGACGGCATGACAATGGTGATGGTCACGCACGAGATGGCCTTTGCCCGCGACGCTTCGAGCCGCATTGTCTTCATGGCCGACGGCGGTGTCAGCGCTGTTGGCCCGCCGAAGGAGATCCTTGCCGAAGAGACCACCAATGAGCGCCTGCGCTCTTTCCTGGCGCGCTTCCGCGCCTCGCATTTCTGACATGGGCGGCCCAAAGCAATTCCAAGAAAAGTGTAAGCGGTTTTCCCGGGAAAAGCGCGAAGCGCTTTGCCTTGGGAATTGCTTAAAACAACAGGCCGGCCCAAGGAGAATTCTTCCATGACGCCTTATATCCGGCTCGCCGAGCTCGGCCTGACGCTGCCCGAGCCGCCGACGCCGATCGCCAATTTCGTCACCCATGCGGAAAGCGGCCGGCTGATCTTTCTTTCGGGTCAAGGGCCGCTGCGCGCCGACGGCACGCTGTGCACCGGCAAGGTCGGCGAGGACGTCACCGTCGAGCAGGCCTATGAGCATGCCCGCCTCACCGGCCTCAACCTGCTCGCCGTCATGCACGCCGCCGCCGGCGATCTCGGCCGCATCGTGCGCGTCGTCAAATTGCTCGGCTTCGTCAATGCGACGCCGACCTTCAGCGACCACCCGAAAGTGGTCAATGGCTGCTCGGACCTGTTCGCCAGCGTCTTCGACAAGATCGGCGGCCATGCACGCTCGGCGATCGGGGTCGGCTCGCTGCCTGGAAACATCACCGTCGAAATCGAAGCGGTCGTCGAGATCGCCGCCTGACCGTCAAGGGATTGCTGAACATGAAAACCTATTCCGACACCGGCTCCAACACCACGATCCGCGAACGGCTGGGACTGAGGCCGATCATCAACGTCTCCGGCACGATGACGACCCTCGGCGCCTCGATCATCGTTCCCGAGGCGATCAGCGCCATGGCCGAGATCGCCTCGCAATGGGTGGAGATGGACGATCTGCAGCGCGCCGCAAGCGTGATCACCGCCCGCCTCACCGGCGGTGAGGCCGGCTTCATCACCGCCTGCTGCGCCTCAGGCATCACCATGGCGATCGCCGGGGCGATGACCGGCACCAATTTGCTGGCGATCGAACGGCTGCCCGACGATACCGAAGGGCTGAAGTCCGAAGTCGTCATCCAGCTTGGCCATATCGTCAATTACGGCGCACCCATCGACCAGTCGATCCGCGTCGCCGGCGCCAAGGTCATTCCGACCGGCACGGTCAGCGTCACGCAGGATTATCATGTGCGCGAGGCGATCAACGAGCGCACTGCGGCGGCGCTCTACGTCGTGGCGCACCACACCGTGCAATACGGCATGCTTTCCCTCGAGGAATTCTGCGATATCTGCCACGCCAGGGGCGTGCCGGTGATCGTCGACGCGGCTTCCGAATATGATCTGCGCAGCTTCCTGGCCCGCGGCGCCGACATCGTCGTCTACAGCGGCCACAAATTCCTGTCGGGGCCAACCAGCGGCATCGTCGCCGGCCGCAAGGATCTCGTCCGCGCCGCCTATCTGCAAAACCGCGGCGTCGCCCGCGCCATGAAAGTCGGCAAGGAAAGCGTCGCCGGCACGATGGCTGCGCTCGAAGCCTGGGAAAAGCGCGACCATGCCGGCATCCGCCGACGCGAGGAAGCGGCGCTCCATCTGTGGAGGGAGTCGCTGCAGGGAATACCCGGCATCGTCGCAAACATCATTCCCGACCCGACCGCCAATCCGCTCGACCGGCTGCAGATCTTCGTCTCCCCCGAAAGCCGCTTCAGTGCCGCCGGCCTCGCCTCCGCATTGGCGGCCGGATCGCCGCCCATCATCGTGCGCAACCACGAAGTCGAGCGTGGCCATTTCTTCCTCGACCCGTGCAATCTGCACCCAGGCGAGGCCGAGATCGTCGCCGAACGCCTCCGCGCCGTGCTCACCGCGGCCGACAGGCCGGCGGATGCGATGAGACAGCCGCGAAAGGATTCATCCGGCGCCCTGCGCTGGCCGGACTAGGCTGCGGCGGCCGCCATCCTTGCGGGCCAGCCCGAATTCCGCTAAGGCGCGCCTTTACCGCCGGGAGCATGCGCTTGACCGACCACCGCGCCGACGTCGCCATCATCATGGGCAGCCAGTCCGACTGGGCGACGATGCGCCACGCCGCCGAAACGCTGGAGGCGCTGGGCATTCCGCACAAGCGGCTGATCGTCTCCGCCCACCGCACCCCGGACCGCCTCTATGATTTCGCCAAGGGCGCCAAGGCGGCCGGCTACAAGGTGATCATCGCCGGCGCCGGCGGCGCCGCCCACCTGCCCGGCATGACGGCGGCGATGACGCCGCTGCCGGTGTTCGGCGTACCGGTCGAATCGAAGGCGCTGTCAGGCCAGGATTCGCTGCTCTCCATCGTCCAGATGCCGGCCGGCATTCCGGTCGGCACGCTTGCCATCGGCAAGGCGGGTGCGGCCAACGCCGCCCTTCTGGCGGCCGCCGTGCTGGCGCTGAACGACGAAGAACTTGCCGCCCGCCTGGATGCCTGGCGCACCGCCCAAACCGCCAGGGTCGCCACCGAACCGACGGATGCGCCGTGAGCCTGCCCGCGGGATCGAGCATCGGCATCATCGGCGGCGGCCAGCTCGGCCGCATGCTGGCTGTTGCCGCAGCGCGCCTCGGCTACCGCACAATTATCCTCGAACCGCAGGCCGATTGCCCGGCGGCTCAGGTCGCCAACCGCCAGATCACCGCCGCCTATGACGATGCGGACGCCCTTGCCGAACTGGCGGCAGTCAGCGCCGTCGTCACCTACGAATTCGAGAATGTGCCGGTAGCGGCTGCCGGCGCGCTCGCCGCCAAGGTCCCGGTCTATCCGCCGCCCAGGGCGTTGGAAGTCGCCCAGGACCGGGTGGCGGAGAAGCTATTCCTGAACGGCATCGGCATCAGGACAGCGGATTTCCGCTCCGTCGACAATGACGACGAGCTGACGGCGGCGCTGAGAGAGTTCGGTGGCAGCGGCATCTTGAAAACCCGCCGCATGGGCTATGACGGCAAGGGCCAGCGCGTCTTCCGCAACATGGAGACGGGCGGCTTTGCCGGCACATGCGAGACCATGGGCAATGTGCCGCTGATCCTCGAATCCTTCGTCGCTTTCGAGCGCGAAATCTCGGTCATCGCCGCGCGCGGGTTGGACGGCGCGGTCGCCGCCTACGATCCGGCTGAGAACGTCCACCGCGACGGCATCCTGCATACCTCGACCCTGCCGGCCCAGATCAGGCTGGAGACGGCGGCGACGGCACAGGGAGCGGCGGCGAAAATCCTGGCGGCCCTCGACTATGTCGGCGTCATCGGCGTCGAGTTCTTCGTTCTTGCCGATGGCACGCTGCTGGCCAACGAAATGGCGCCGCGCGTGCACAATTCCGGCCACTGGACGGAAGCCGCCTGCATCCTTTCGCAATTCGAGCAGCATATCCGCGCGATTGCCGGCCTGCCGCTGGGCAACCCTGGCCGGCATTCAAACTGCATCATGGAAAACCTGATCGGCGACGATGTGCTGCGCGTACCCGCTTTGCTCGCCGAGCCCGATCTGATGCTGCATCTCTACGGCAAGGCGGAAGCGCGCCCAGGCCGCAAGATGGGCCATTTCACGCGCATCAGCCGCCGTAGCTAAGCCATTCCGGCACTTTGCGCGAGGGCGTGGCTCGAGCCCTATTGCAGCTCGTCGTTCAGATCCCCGTCTTCGTCGGGGCTGGCGCAACTCGCATCGCCTTCCCTACAATTGGCGCCCGCGGTGAGCTGTTTGATGCGCTGGTCCGTCAGTTCGGTCAGGCATTGTGAAACCTCCATCGGATGGATGGAGCCGCCCTCGCTGTCTGTCGTCGCATAGGCGCATTCGGCGTCGCGGAAGGCGATCCAGGCGCGTTGCGCGACCTGCAGCAGCTTCCTGCCCTTGTCGTCGTTGCGACCGACGAGATCCTTGTAGGCCTGGTTGAGCTTGGCATCGGCCGCCTGATAGTCCTCGCCGGCGCAGATGTTCATCATCTGCTGGCTGTCGTCGTTGCGGTCGCATTCCTGCGCCTGCGCGGTGGATGCCGCTGCCACAACGGCAAGGCAGGCGGACACAAACAACAGGCGCATGGAGGTCTCCAAATCGGCTTGCGGGTGCCGCACCATTCCAGCCCGTCTTCGGCTGCGCAATGGCGTGGAGCCGAGATGGCGGATATTTGATGGCCAAAGCCATTCTCGGCCTCTATCCAGCACGCTTGCGGTTGACACGGGCAAGGCTCCTCGTTTATGAGCCACCGCAAGTTCAAGGCGCGCTTTTCAGGCGCGCCTTAATAATTCGGCCCGGATAGGGCCCAGACTGACGGGCAAGACCATGAAGATCAAGAATTCGCTCAAGGCGCTGAAGGCGCGTCACCGCGACAACCAGCTGGTTCGCCGCAAGGGCCGCGTCTACATCATCAACAAGACCGCTCCACGCTACAAGGCGCGCCAGGGCTGAGTGTTCGGCCGGAGGCTCGTTGTCTCCGTCCATACGATGGTAATTGCCTGGTTCCAGGCACTTTCACGCTAATTTCAGTTTGACGATCCGCCGTCCGGGGTTAGATTCCGGTGATGCGGATTCTTTTTGCATTTTTGGCGACCCTGTTTCTTTTCGGCGTCGCTCCGGCGTCGGCGGACGATCCGCCGGCAAAGCCGCCGGTTGCCCTGACCAGGGAAGCCAGGCTCGACCAACTGTTTGCCGAGCTGAAGCGCGAGCGCAACGAAAAGGCGGCCGAGCGCATCGCCGGGCGCATCTGGGGCGAATGGTTCCAGTCCGGCAGCGCCTCGATCGACCTGATGATGCAATGGTCGCAAAAGGCGATGGACGACCAGAAGTTCGACGTCGCCCTCGACTTCCTCGACCAGGTCGTCGTCCTGCAGCCAAAATATGCCGAAGGCTGGAACCGGCGCGCCACCGTGCATTACATGATGAAGAATTTCGGGAAGTCGATGTCCGACATCGACCAGACGCTGCAGCTGGAACCACGCCATTTCGGCGCGCTTTCCGGCCTGGCCCAGATCATGGCCGCCACCGGCCACAAGCAATCGGCGCTAGAAGCCTGGCAGAAGGTGCTTACCATCTATCCGATGATGCGCAGCGCCCAGGACCAGGTCGCGGCAATTTCGGAAGAGCTTGCCGGCGAAGGAATTTGATTAGGCAGTAGGAATTAGGGATTAGTGAGTAGTCAGTAGAGAAGATTGGTCGAGACGCCACCTCCCTACTCCCTAGAACTTATCCCCCTCCACCCCCGTATCTCCGCGCATGAACCTCATTTACGCCGCCTGTGCTTTGCTCCTCGCGCTCGTCTTTGCCCTGGCCGGTGTCACCCGGGCCGGCGCGTGGCTGATCGAGTGGCGCAACCCGCCGGCCGGCGAATTTGCCGACATCGACGGCACCCGCATCCACTATGTCCACGTGCCGGCTCCGCAAAATGCAGAGCTGCCGGCCATCGTCTTCATCCACGGCGCCAGCGCCAATCTCAGGGATCAGATGCTGCCGATCAGGCCTTTGCTCGAAGGCCGCGCCGAGATGGTTTTCCTCGACCGGCCGGGCTTCGGCTGGTCGGCACGCGGCCCCGGCAACAATGAGAGCCCGTCGGCGCAGGCCGACACCATCGCCAGCCTGATGGACCGTCTCGGCATCCACAATGCGATCATCGTCGGCCATTCGTTTGGCGGCGTGATCACCGCCGCCTTTGGCCGCGAACACCCGGAGAAGACGCTCGGGCTGGTCTTTCTGTCGCCGGTCAGCCACCCCTGGCCGGGCGGCGCGACCGCCTGGTACTACAAGCTGACCGCCACCCCCATCATCGGCTGGCTGTTCTCGGAGACATTGACCTATCCGGCAGGCACGCTGCAGATGGACGGCGCCACGGCCTGCGTGTTTTCTCCCAACAAGGTGCCGGAAGGCTATGTCGGCAATGCCTCGATTCCGCTGGTGCTGCGTCCCGGCGCTTTCCGCGCCAACGCCATCGATGTCGCCGGCCTCTACGACTATACGCTGAATGCCGCGCCGCATTACCGCGACATCACAGCGCCGACCATCGTCATCTCGGGCGACCGCGACAAGGTGGTCTATGCCTCGATCCATTCGGTCGGCCTTTTCAGGGACATCCCCGGCGCCGAACTGATCTGGGTCCACAATCTCGGCCACAAGCCGGATTGGATCGCCTCCGACCTCGTCGTCGGCGCGATCGAGAAAGTCGCCGGCAAGGTCGTCGACCTGCAGGCAATGGCAAAAACCGTGGAAGCACGCATCGCCGGCGATGCCTACAACGATGCACAGTGCCCCGACATTACGGTGCCCGACGCGGAACTGGCCCCGACCTGATCGCAATTTATGTCCTGAAACACGGCATCAAGAGAAACCCGGAGAAGCGATGGGCGTTGCCGGACCGCATCTTCTTCGGCTATGGCGCGTGCGCCATTCTTGCCGGCGCCTTTCTCGAGCGTCCTCCTCTGGACGGCTTTTACGGCGAACGGATCATTCCTGGCGAGGGCTTTTCCGGGAACCATATTTACGCGACGAACGGCGTGATCGCGTTCGACTACCACGGCTATTCAGCCCGCGAGCGGCTTTTGGAACACCACAAGAGGGGCTGGGCGTCGCGCAATCCCGGGTGGCACTGCACGATCGCCACGGTCGATTTCGATCTGCTCGACACAGTCGAACTCAACCGGCGAAAGATGCTGGGTCCGGACCAGTACCTGCACGACCCCGTTCCTCGCGCACACCGCTTCCTTCAGCGTATCGATCACGCCGAAGGTGCGGCAAGAGCGCTGCGAACTGTGATGAGTTGAAGCCTCTGTCAACCTATGTTGCGGGTGGCCTGCACGTCCGACCCGACATAGGCGATGCGCAGCATGTTGGTCGAACCCGGCGTCCTCAGCGGCACGCCCGCCGTGATGATGACGCGGTCGCCCGGCTGACCGAACCCCTCTTCGAAAGCGATGCGGCAGGCGCGGTCGACCATGTCGTCGAGGTCGCTGGCGTCGGGCGAGACGACGCAATGCGTGCCCCACAAGAGCGACAGCCGCCGCGCCGTGTTGAGGATCGGCGACAGCGCGATGATCGGCACTTGCGGCCGCTCGCGCGCGGCGCGCAGGCCCGTGGTGCCCGACGCCGTATAGGTGATGATCGCCGACAGTTTCAGCGTCTCCGCAATCTCGCGGGCGGCGAGCGAAATGGCGTCGGCGCCGGTTGCTTCCGGTTCCGAGCGCTGCGCGTTGATGATGCCGGCATAGGTCGGGTCGGTTTCGACCTTGGTGGCGATGCGGTTCATCATCGCCACCGCCTCGACCGGATAGGCGCCGGCAGCGGATTCGGCTGAAAGCATGATTGCGTCGGCGCCCTCGAACACGGCGATCGACACGTCGGACACCTCGGCGCGGGTCGGCACCGGCGCGGTGATCATCGATTCCAGCATCTGCGTGGCGACCACCACCGGCTTGCCGGCGCGGCGCGCGGCGCGCGTGATCTGCTTCTGGATGCCGGGCACCGCTTCCAGCGGCATTTCCACACCGAGATCGCCGCGGGCGACCATCAGCGCGTCGGAGAGTTCGATGATTTCGGCCAGCCGGGCGACGGCCTGCGGCTTTTCAATCTTGGCCATGATCAGTGCCCGGCCGCGCGCGATCTTGCGGGCTTCCGCCAAATCCTCCGGCCGCTGCACGAAGGACAGCGCCACCCAGTCGACGCTTTCCGCCAGCACCGCATCGAGGTCCTTGCGGTCCTTTTCGGTCAGCGCACCGACCGGCAGGTCGGTGTCGGGCAGGCTGACGCCCTTCTTGTCGGAAATGGTGGTGCCGGCGACGACGGTGCAGGTGATAGACTTGCCGTCGCTCTTCACCGCCCTGAGCTCCAGCTTGCCGTCATCGATCAACAGACGGTGGCCGGCCTCGACCGAGCTCAGGATTTCGGGATGCGGCAGGTAGACCCGGGTCGACGTGCCGGGCTCGGGATTGTTGTCGAGGGTGAAGGTCTGGCCCGGCGTCAGAACCTCCTTGCCGTTGGCGAACTTGCCGACGCGCAGCTTCGGTCCCTGCAAATCGGCCAGGATGCCGATCGGACGGCCGACCTTTTCCTCGACCGCGCGGATGCGGCCGACCAGCGTGCGCATCAGCTCGTGATCGGTGTGGCTCATATTGATGCGGAAGACATCGGCGCCGGCTTCGAACAGCTTCTGCAGCATCTCCTCGGACGAGGAGGCAGGACCGATGGTGGCGAGGATCTTGACCTTGCGGCTACGTCTCATTGACTGTTTGTTCCCGGGGCGGCTGGAGCGCCTCCCGTTGTGGACTCATCGGTCAGCTGGACCATCCAGCTTGCCTGCTCGCCCGTGTCATATTCCTGGAATCCGGCGCGCTGGAAGCCCCGGGCGACGCAATCGGTAACGCCTGCGATCTTGAACTCTTTTTCAGCCACGCACATGTTGATCGGGCCATCCCAGCGCCCGCCGCGCTCGGCGTCTTCTGCATAAAGATAGTAAAACCTCGATGACAGCGGACCTTCGATCAGCGTCTTGCAGCTCGATCCTTCGATGTGCCACCACCCCTCGGTGATCCAGCCTGCCTTGGCGCGGTAGCCGATGCCGACGCCGACCAGGTTCTGCGTGGCGTTGCAGACGCGGAAATCGGCGCGGGCAGGCGAAGCCGCGACCAGCGCGGTGAGCCCTAGCGTCAGGGTCAGGAGCGGCACGGCAAAGGCGGTGCGCGCACGCGGCCTGCCGGCGGAACCCATCCCGAAACCCCTCAATAACGTCATCTGCATCTCTCAACGCCCCTTTTCGGAAAAGTCCGGGCGCATGTCAACGCGCCGTTCTGTCCAATTCCAATCGATTTAGAAAGGCCCCCGACACGCGATCTGCCGCGCGTCACAGGATTTTCGCAGAAACCGTGGCCAAACAACGGCATTGCGCAACAGTCCTCTTCGTGGGAATGACGATACCACCCTCCCCGGAAGCCAGCGAACAGACCTTTCCAGCCAATGACCCGATCCACAGTTTTCGCGCCTTTCGATATCGTCGAAGGCGACCGCAAGCGAGGCATCGTGCTTGTCGCCGACCATGCCCGCCGCGACCTGCCGGAGGAGTATGGCAGTCTCGGCCTGCCGGCGGCGGAACTCGATCGCCATATCGCCTACGACATCGGTGTCGAGACGGTGACGCGCGAACTGGCCGCAGCGCTCGACGTGCCGGCGGTGATCGCCAATTTTTCGCGGCTGCTGATCGATCCCAATCGCGGCGAGGACGACCCGACGCTGATCCGCCAGCTCTATGACGGCACTGTCGTGCCGGGAAACTACCCTATGGCGCCGCAAGAACGCGAAAGGCGGCTCGACGGCTTCTACCGGCCTTATCAGGACGCGGTCGGCGCCATGATCGCGTCGGTGGCGCACGCCTCAGGCAAAGCGCCGTTCATCTTCTCCGTACACTCCTTCACCCCTGTCATGCAGGGCTTCATCCGCCCTTGGCATGTCGGCATATTGTGGGACCTCGACGACCGCGTGGCGCGGCCGCTGATCGACATGCTGGCGCAGGATAAAAACCTCGTCGTTGGCGACAATGAACCCTATGACGGCGCGTTGCGCGGCGACACCATGTTCAAGCACGCCATCGTCAACGGCTTTGCCCATGCGCTGATCGAGATCCGCCAGGACCTGATATCAGACCGCAAGGGGGCGCTGGCCTGGGCGGAACGGCTGGCGCCGATCGTTGACGCCATCGACCGCCGTCCCGATATACATCAGGTGAAGATGCTCGGCTCGCGCACCGGGCCGCTGTGAGGATCCAAGGCAATGACCGAACTCAGCGATGACCAGAAACGCGATTTCGAGGCCGCGGCCTTCCGCCGGCTGGTCGATCATCTGCGCGAGCGCAGCGATGTGCAAAACATCGACCTGATGAACCTCGCCGGCTTCTGCCGCAACTGCCTGTCGAACTGGTATCGCGAAGCGGCCGAGGCTGAGGGCGTCGATCTCGGCAAGGATCAGTCGCGCGAAATCGTCTACGGCATGCCCTATGCGCAATGGCAGGCGCTGAACCAGACCGAGGCTTCGGACGCCAAGAAAGCGGAGTTCGAGGCAAGACGGCCGAGGGATCACTGAGGTAGCGCGCGGTTCACAGGATTGACGTCGGCGGGACAGCGCCTAACGGTTTCCCCTTAGATGTGGCCCACAAGCTTTTCGCAGCCAAGCGCTTGACGAGAAATTGAATCGATCTAATTTGCCGCGCAAAGCCATTCTTTGACCGGATTCGGGCCATGAACGCGCAAAACACCATGCAGAGCGCCCTTCAGGGGCGATGGGCCGTAGCAGCGATCTTCCTCGCCAACGGCTTCCTGACCGGCAGCTGGGCGCCGCAGATTCCGGTGTTCCTGACCCGGCTCGACATCTCGAAATTCACCCTCGGCCTGCTGATCCTTCTGTTCGGCGTCGGCGCGGTCGCGGCCATGAGCTGGTGCGGCCATCTGATCTCCAGGCATGGCTCGCGCACCGTGTTGCGCTGGTTCGGCCTGTGCGGCAGCCTCGGCCTGCTGATCGTGGCGCTGGCGCCCAACGTGCCGCTGGCGTCGATCGCCATGATCATCTTCGGCGGCTCGATCGGCGGCATGGATGTCGCCATGAACGCCAATGCCGTGGTGGTCGAGCGCCGGCTGTCCCGCGCCATCATGTCGTCCTCGCACGGCTTCTGGAGCCTCGGCGGTTTCGCCGGTGGCGGTCTGGGCGGTTACGCCATCCAGACTTACGGCCACCTCGCCCATGCGGCTGTGGTCACGGTCATAGCTTTTGCCGTCATTGCCGTGGCGGTCGGCTACCTCATCGCCGAGGACAAGCCGCAGGCCGCCGAGCATCACAGATTAACGCTGCCGGCCAACCCGCTGGTCTATCTTGTAGGGCTGATGGCGCTGCTGACGATGATTTCCGAGGGCGCCGTGCTCGACTGGGCAGCGCTTTATCTCAGGCAGGAGCTCGGCGCCGACCTCGCCATCGCCGGCCTTGCCTACGCCGCCTTCTCCGGCGTCATGGCTGTCATGCGCTTTTTCGGCGACGGCGTGCGCAACCGCTTCGGCGCGGTGGCGACGCTGCGCGGCTCGGCGGTGGTCGCCGCCGCCGGCATGCTGGTCGCCGGCCTGTCGCCTTCGCCCTGGATCGCCATCGCGGCTTTTGCTCTCTGCGGCTTCGGCATCGCCAATATGGTGCCGATCATCTTCTCGGCCGGCGGCAACCAGGAAGGCATGTCGTCGGGCACCGGCATGAGCGTGGTCACCACCATGGGCTATTCCGGTATATTGGTGGCGCCGTCGGCGATCGGCTTCGTCGCCGAGCATTCGAGCTTCGGCCCGATCTTCGTCGCCATGTCGGCGCTGCTGATCGTCGTGCTGTTGATGGCCGGGCTCGCTCACCGCGCCGAATTCGCGGCCGCCCCCGCCGAATAGCGCTTCAGCTCCTCATAGAGGAAATCCGCGACGCGGCGGATGCGCACGCTGGTGCGCACGTCACGATGCATGGCAAGCCACACCGGCAGGCTGGGCAGTGGCAGGCCGGGCAGCAGTTTTTCCAGCAACGGGTCGCTGTCGGCCAGCGGCTCCTGGCCAAGACCGACGCCGTTTCCCGCCCGCAGCGCTTCCCACAAAACGATCTGGTTGTCGGTCCTGAAGCGGAAGCTGCTGCGGGTGACGGGGATGCCGGCCTGGGTAAAGCCCCGGATCATCTCATCGCTGCGGTCGAAGCCGATCAGCGGATGGTCGAGAAGATCGGCGGGCTTGAGCGGGCGGCCGTGCCTGCCGAGATAGGATTTCGCCGCGCAGCAGCAGAGCTTGATATCGCAGACCTTGCGCGCCGTCAGCTCGTTCTGCGCCGGCTTGACCATGCGGATGGCGATATCGGCATCCCTTCGCAGCAGGTTCTCGACCTGGTTCGAGGCGACGATCTCGACCTCGATGCCGGGTTCCTCGATGCCGAGCCGCGCCGTCATCCTCGGCAGCACATAGGCCGCCACCACCTCGCTGGCGGCAATACGCACCGTGCCTTCGATCGCCTCGACCGAGCCCAATGCCAATAGCGAAAACGCGCTCGCCTGCTCGCTCACCGCTCTGCCGCGTTCGAACAGCGTGGCGCCTGCTTCCGTCAGAGCATAGCCGCGCCGCCCGCGCCGGAACAGCGTGACGCCGAGCGCCTGTTCGAGCTCACCGATGTGACGCCCGAGCGTCGGTTGGCTGGCCGACAGTTTGCGCGCCGCGGCCGACAGGCTGCCGGTCTCCGCCACGGTGACGAAACTCTTGATCAGGTTCCAGTCGATATCTCCCATTCATTTATGAATAACAAATCTGCATTCATAGTCAATTTTCATTCGCGTATGAACGCATCATATTCGCCGTGCAAACACAGACACGGAGAAGAAAAATGACCAAGATCGCTATTCTAGGCGCCAATGGCCGGCTCGGCCGCGTGGTTGGCAAGGCCTTCATCGACGCCGGTTTCGACGTCCGCGCCGTCACCCGCAGCGGCAAGGTCCCAGCCGAACTCAAGGGCGCCACCGCCGTCGCCGGCGATGCGCTCGACCGCGAGGCGCTGATCCGCGCCACGCAGGGTGTCGACATCATCTTCAACGGTCTCAACCCGATCTACACCGATTGGAGCAAATGCCTGCCGATGGCGGCGAACGTCATGGCCGCCTGCCATGCCAATGGCGCGCTGCATCTCTTCCCCGGCACTGTCTACAATTACGGCTCGCCGATGCCTCAACTCGTCACCGAAGACACGCCGTTCCGCCCGACGACCGAGAAGGGCCGCATCCGCTGCGCCATGGAAGCGCTGTTTCGCCGCGAGGCCGATGCCGGCCGCGTCCGCACCATCATCCTGCGCGCCGGCGATTTCTTCGGCGGCACCGGCAGCGGATCATGGTTCGACCTCGTCGTCACCGCCAAGATGAGCAACGGTGTCTACACCGCGCCCGGCCCTGCCAACCTCGTGCATGAATGGGCCTATTTGCCGGACTTCGCCATCGGCTTCGTCGGCCTGGCGCGTAATCAGGGCAAGCTCGGCTTCTTTGAGGCGCTCAACTTCCCCGGCCACGCCGTCACCGACATGGACATAAAGGCCGCGGCCGAGAAAGCGTTGGGACATCCGCTGAAGCTGACCTTCATGCCTTGGTGGGTGCTGCGCGCCGGCAGCCCGTTCGTGGCGATGTGGCGCGAGATCGTCTCGATGTCCTATCTGCGCTTCGAACCGCACCGGCTCGTGTCCGACCGGCTGGAAGGCATCATCGGCGAAGTCCCGCACACGCCGCTGGACGAGGCCGTGGCCGAGGCATTGAAGGACATCGGCATCAGCCTCGACAATGCAAAAGACGCCGCTTGAATGCATGTCGCCCAGAAGTGTGCGCGGTTCTGGGACAGCGACATGCATCAAAACAAAGACTTTAGACAAAAATCTCTCTCGCAGTGCTGGCCCAATCGCTGGAAATCAGCAACCGGATGGTCATTATGAGGAGACTGTTTATAACGGTCGGCGAGATCACCATCACCAAGGGGAGACGATGCGTTACATACGTCCGCTTTCAATCGAAGACGCCGTTGGCCTGCTGGCCGACGCTTCCGGCACATCAGCCATTCTCGCTGGAGGCAGTGACCTCCTCGTTCGGATGAAGGGCGGGTTTGTCGATCCCGACCTGATCGTCGACATCAAGGCGATCGAGGGCTTGAGCGAGATCAGGGAGACGGCCGACGGCTTCAGCATCGGCGCCACCGTCCCCTGCGCCGTCCTGGGCGAGAGCTCGGTTCTGAAGAAGGCCTGGCCCGGTGTCGTCGAAGCGTCGAAGCTGATCGGCTCGAAACAGGTCCAGGGCCGCTGCACCATCGTTGGCAATCTGTGCAACGCCTCGCCGGCCGCCGACAGCGTCCCGGCCTTGGTGGCCGCCGACGCCAAGGCAGTGGTTGCCGGCCCGTCGGGCAAGCGCACCATTCCGGTCGAGGCTGTGCCGATCGGGCCTGGCAAGACCTCGCTCACCAAGGGTGAGATCGTCGAGGCGATCCTGCTCGACAAGCGCGCGCCGCGTTCGGGCGACGCCTATCTCAGATTCATTCCGCGCACCGAGATGGACATCGCGGTGGTGAGCGCCGGCGTGAACCTGACGCTCGACGAGCATGGCGTCATAACAGCCGCCCGCGTCGCGCTGGGCGCCGCGGCCCCGACCGTGCTTCTGGTTGAAGAAGCAGCCGAGGCCCTCATCGGCCGGAAGCTGGACGAGGCGGCACTTGAGCGGCTCGCCAAGATCTGCGCCGGGGCCTGCCGCCCCATCGACGACAAGCGCGGCACCATCGAGTTCAGACGAAAAGTTGCGGGCGTGCTGGCCGGACGGGCCGCGACGACCGCCTACGCACGCGCAGGAGGCAAATGATGGCCGGTGTAGCAGTTTCAACGACAATCAACGGCGATCACGTCGAATACCTTTGCCAGCCCGACGAGACGTTGCTCGACGTCCTGCGCGATCGGCTCGGCCTGACCGGCGCCAAGGAAGGCTGCGGCACGGGCGACTGCGGCGCCTGCTCGATCATTCTCGACAATCGGCTGGTCTGCTCCTGTCTTGTGCTTGGCGCTGAAGCCGAAGGCCGGCATATCGAGACCGTCGAAGGCATGGCGCATGGCGATCAGTTGCATCCGCTGCAGCAGAAATTCCTCGAACACGCAGCCTTGCAATGCGGCATCTGCACGCCGGGCTTCCTGATCGCGGCGAAGGACCTCCTGGCCAAGAACCCCGATCCGACCGAGGAAGAAATCCGCTTCGGCCTCGCCGGAAACCTCTGCCGCTGCACCGGCTACGACAAGATCGTGCGCGCGGTCCAGGATGCGGCCAACGTGATGAAGGGAGCACACGCATGAACTTCGATCCACGCTTTTCGGGCCGCAAATTCTCATCCGTCGGCACGCGGCCTATCCGTCCCGACGGCGTCGACAAGGTGACGGGCCGCGCGCGCTACGGCGCTGACTTCAACATGGCGGGACAGCTGGTCGGGCGTGTCCTGCGCAGCCCGCATGCGCATGCCAGGATCCTCAAGATCGACACTTCGAAAGCGGAAAAGCTCGCCGGCGTGAAAGCGGTGATCACCGCCGCCGACCTGCCCGATCTCACCGATGGCGATGCCGCCATGTACGACGTCCTCGACAATTGCATGGCGCGCGGCAAGGCGCTCTATGACGGCCACGCCGTGGCCGCGGTCGCCGCCGTCGATGCCCGCACGGCAAGGCAGGCGCTGAAGCTCATCGAGGTCGAGTACGAGCTGTTGCCGCATGTGACCGATGTCGACGAGGCGATGAAGCACACCGCGCCGTTGATCAACGACACGATCTTCACCGAGGGTCTCGAGGAAAAGCCGGTAAAGCCGTCCAACGTCACCAAGCGCAGCCAGTTTGGCCATGGCGATGTCCATCAGGGCTTTGGCCACGCCGATGTCATCGTCGAGCGCTCCTTCAAGACCGAGCAGACGCATCAGGGCTATATCGAGCCGCATGCCTGCGTGGCGAGCGTCTCGTCCGACGGCACCGCCGACCTCTGGGTCTGCACGCAGGGCCATTTCGTCTACCGCCAGCATTGCGCGCAACTGCTCGGGCTGGAAGCCTCGAAGCTGCGCGTCACCTCGTCTGAAATCGGCGGCGGCTTTGGCGGCAAGACCCACGTCTGGGCCGAACCGGTGGCGCTGGCGCTGTCGCGCAAGGCCGGTCGGCCGGTGAAGCTCGTCATGACCCGCGACGAGGTGTTCCGCGCCTCCGGTCCGACCAGCGCCACCTCGATCGACGTCAAGATCGGCGCCCGCAAGGACGGCACCATCACCGCCGCCGAAGCGACGCTGCGCTACACCAGCGGCCCCTATGCCGGCACCTGGGCCGAGATCGGCGCCATGACGGCCTTCGCCTGCTACAAGCTCGACAACGTCCAGACCGTCGGCTTCGAAGTGCTGGTCAACCGGCCGAAGACCGCGGCCTATCGCGCACCCTCCGCACCGATGGCGGCGTTCGCGGTTGAAAGCGCTGTGGATGAGCTGGCCAAGGAACTCGGCATGGACCCGGTCGAGTTCCGCATCAAGAACGCCGCGCAGGAAGGCACCCGCTCTTCCTACGGTCCGGTCTACGGCCCGATCGGCATCGGCCCGACGCTGGAGGCGGCCAAGCACCATCCGCACATGAAGGCGCCGCTGAGCAAGAACCAGGGCCGCGGCATGGCCTGCGGCTTCTGGTTCAACTTCGGCGGCCAGACCTGCGTGGACCTGAACATCGGCATGGACGGCTCGGTGTCGCTGGCCGTCGGCACGGTGGACGTCGGCGGTTCGCGCGCGTCGCTGTCGCTGGTGGCGGCGGAGGAGCTCGGCATCGACTATGCCCAGCTCAAGGCGGTGGTCGCCGACACGTCCTCGCTCGGCTACAATGACATGACCGACGGCAGCCGCGGCACCTTCTCGTCCTCGATGGCGACCATCTCGGCCGCCCGCAACGCGATCAAGATCCTGCGTGAGCGCGCCGCCCAGACATGGGACATCCCCGTCGACGACGTGGTCTGGGAAAACGGCCACGCCATCGCCAAGGGCGAAAAATACGGCAATCTTGCAGCCCTGTCGCTGAAGGAGATCGCCGCCGCTTCCGGCAAGACCGGCGGGCCGATCGCCGGCCACAGCGAACTCGTCGCCGACGGCGCCGGCGTCTCCTTCGCCACCCATATATGCGACATCGAGGTCGACCCCGATACCGGCTCGACCAGGGTGATCCGCTACACGGTGATCCAGGATGCCGGCAAGGCGGTGCACCCGACTTATGTCGAGGGCCAGTACCAGGGCGGTGCCGCGCAAGGCATCGGCTGGGCGCTCAACGAGGAGTATATCTACGGCAAGGACGGGCGCCTCCAGAATGCCGGCTTCCTCGACTATCGCATCCCGGTCTGCTCGGACCTGCCGATGATCGACACGCAGATCCTCGAGATACCCAATCCCAACCACCCCTATGGCGTGCGCGGCGTCGGCGAAACCTCGATCGTGCCGCCGCTGGCGGCGATCGCCAATGCCGTCTCCAACGCAGCCGGCGTGCGCATGACCCACATCCCGATGTCGCCGCCACGGGTTCTCGCCGCGATCGAGGCGGAACGGGGAGGCTAGGGCAAAATGAGGTTCTTGCCCTAATGGTCGAAGTGACGCTCTGGGGCGCGCTGGGCCAGCTCGCCGGCGGCCAGAGCAAGGTCGAGGTCGAGGCCAAGGACATCAGGGAGCTGTTCAGGAAACTGGCTGAACAGTATCCCGGCATCGAGCCCTGGATCGAGAAGGGCATCGCGGTGGCCATTGACGGGACGATTTATCGCGATACGTGGTCGAAGGAACTGCCGCCGGGGGCGGAGATTTTTCTGCTGCCGCGGCTGGCTGGGGGGTGAAGTGGGGTGTCGCCCTACGTCCCAGAGCGGACCGGCATCCTCGGTCTGCGACCTTCAAGTGCAGGTCGGTCCTCGCCTAGATACCAGTTTTGCTGACCGCGTCTTATCGGCGGCGGGTTGGCCAATAATCCAGAGAACCTGATCCGCTGGATTACTATCGGCAAGGGACATCAGTCCGCACACCGCTCTGAAGTGACTCGAGCGGGTCACCGTTTGACGGACAACACCGGCCCCTTTCTGGAGAGGCCGGCTATCGTTGATCCAGGATCATCAAGCTAGGTTTGGCGCTGAGACGTATCGGAAATACGTTCGCGCACGGCATGCTCGGTCTTGTCTGCTGTGGACTTCACGATCTCGCCGAGCTGATCGGCTATCGTGTCTGCTTCCATATCTTGCCGGCCAGCTTCCTGCTTGATGGTCTCATAGGCTTCGGCGGCGACCTGCTTGGCCTCATCGAGGCCCCTATTGAGCAAAGTTTCGGCGGAATCGCGAAGCTTGTCGCCATAGGCGCCTAGTTGCTCGTCCTCCGTTGCGGTATGGGGCAGCATTGCACCTATAGCGGCGCCGATGGCGAGACCGACGGCCGCTACGGCCAAGGGTTGGTCCTCCAACAGATCTTGCGCGGAGCGGCTGGCTTTCGCCGCCATGTCCCCAGTCGTCGAGCTTGCATTGGCAGCGCTTCCCGTCAGACCCGCCGCAGCGGCTCTTGCGGTGCTCGATATGGTGTCGCCGACGCTGGCAGCGCTCGAGGAGAGCGATTCCGCGGCGTCGGAGAGCGTGCCGCCCAAGCCGCCGCGCTCCCCTGCTACATCATGTCGTCCCGGCGCTGAAGGCAATGGATAGCCAGCCGAACGGTGGGCTGTGTTTGAGGTACCGCTGCCGAACATCAGCCAGGCCAGACCTGCGCCCACCATGGTGACCGGCAAAGGATTGTCTCGGACCTGCGTTCTGAGATTTCTGAGCATGGCCGCGCTCTCCCCTCCCGAGAACAGCCCGGTGAACTCATCCAGCAATTGTCCAGGCGTCATCTTGCCTCGAATGGATTCGGCGGTCTCCATCACCCGAGCGCGAGCAGCCTCGGCCTCGCGTTCAAGTTCGGCTGCGGATTTCTCGTTCATCTCACCTGTTCCTTAATCGCGCTCGCGTCGCGCTTGAGCTGTCCCTGGGTCCGGTCGGGGGTAAGTTCCGAAGGCGCCATGCTGGCCGTCCCCGTCCGCAGCAGGATGACGCCGAGGACCGCCACGACCACACCGACCAGCAGGGAAGACCATCCCGCGCCAAGCCCTGCCCGCGTCAGTGCGATAATGAGCGCCTGCAGCAACACCAAGAGCGCGGCGAGCAGGCAAATCGCGCCGCCCAGCACTTCCGCGGCACCTGCTCCGGCTTTGGTAAGCTTTTCAGAGAGCTCGGCCCGAAACAGCCTCGCCTCGGTTTGCACCAGAGTGGTGACATTCTGGGCCAAATCGGTGACTAGCCCGGCAAGGCTGGGATTGTCCTGGTTGTTCATCTGTCCTGCTCCGCGATCTGCGTGGCCCCATCATCGCCGACCACGCCAAAATCTTGTGGACGATCAGCGGACCAACCCTGTGGCTGATCGGTGTGTGATTTGAGGCCTCCCGGAGCGGCCTCAGAATCGGGCCTTGCCGGCGGAGAAGCCTTGATGAACCGCCCGAGAGCCAATCCGGCCAACACCGATCCCGCAAGCAGGACACCGGGATTTTGCCGGCCGAAGGACTGGACGTCATCAAGGACTTGGCTAAAGGGCTTCTGTTTCAAGGACGATGAAAGCCGCTCAAGGCCACTGGCAGCATCCAAAGCGAACTTCGATGCGTTCCTTTCATCGTTGCTGGCAAGGTGATCGCTGGCCGCTCGCAGTGCACCACCCAACGCCGCCAAGCTCGATCCGATGTCGCGCTGCGCCTCCTCCGCCTTGTCGGAGATGACCTGCGTGGCTTCAGATGCATAGTCGCCAGCCTTACGGGTCACCTCGTCCCGCGCGTCGTGAAGCAACTCGCTGGCACGCTCATTTTCCTGGCGAAGTCTGTCGGAGACGTCGCTTTTCGCCTTGTCGAAATCGGTGGGCTGTCCGCCCTGATCGTTCTCATGCTGCATGAGGCCACCTAGTGAAAACCGAGGAAGGAGAGGACCGCGAGCACGACAACGATAAGGCCGATAAGATAGATGACACTGTTCATGTGCACGTCCTCCGTAGCTTTCCAACTTCGACGAACCTGCGATGTTCCGTAGGTGAGAGCATTTATCTCAGCCGAAACGAAGGGCTTCGTCAGGCACGCACCCAGTCACCAGTGAGTTGCCCTGTCCCTCGTGCGGAGCGCCAGTTGCTCCCCTACGAACCGGTGCGCCCGACTCCGCGGGAACCGAGTGCCGGCTGCGTCCTTATTGCAATCTTTTGCCTATTCGGCGGCCCCGCCTCGGCGTACCGGCGACCAGGGAGAACTCTCCCTTGCCATCCATCGACGGTCCATCGCTCCAACGGCCCCACGCTGGTTCGGCATCTTCGACGAAGCAATGATGAAGGCATAGGATACGGCTTGAGGCGTAAAGCGGCCGGTCATGCATGCCTGAACTGGGCTATTGGTGAACGCGTCTCCATGGGCCAAGTCTCTACTTTGCAGAACGCCCTCCCTAAGCCCCCAGGGTCGGTTCCGTATTCACCTCCAGCGCCTCTTCCGCTTCATCCTCTTCTCCCAGCACCTCGCCATGCACCCCCAGCGGCCGCCCGATCCAGATCGGATCGACCAGATGGTCGCGCTTGGGGTTGGTGGTGTTGGGGTGGATGAGGATGCTCAGGCCGCCATGGTTAAGCATCAGCCAGGGGACCAGCGTGGCGAAGATCTCGGTGGCGAAGGAGACCTGGTACATGGCCTGTTCGTGCGGGCCGACCGGCTCGTCGCGCCAGTTGCCCAGGCGCACGCGGAAGCGTTCGCCGATGCGCAGGCGCAGCCATTCGGCCTGCTGCCGTTCGGCTTGCCCGACATAGTAGATGTGGGCGTGATAGCTGGCGATCTCGGCGAGCGGCCTGGGCGGGCTGGCGGTGTTCACCTTGATGGCTCCCTCGGTGATTGTCGTGCCGGCAGCGTATACGCAAGGGTGCGGGGTGGCCAAGGGGGCACAGCGTGTGCTCGTCATCTCGATTTCGGGCCAATCGCATATGGAGCTCCCCCGCTCCGTCTCGGCTTCGCCCAGCCACCTCTACCCCCACATTCGTGGGGGAGAGGAAATGCTAATCGCCAAGATCGCTGCCTTGAAAAGCTTGGCATTTCCTCTCCCCCATGGACATGGGGAGAGGTGGCCGCGCAGCGGCCGGAGTGGGGGTTGGCACCGCCGTATGCCTATTGCCAGCACTTCATCGGGCGAGGACCCGCTGATCGCAGAGGTCTCCTGCCCCGATCAAACCCTGCCCATCAGCACCAGGATCAGCAGCACCACAAGCACAACGCCGACTATTCCGGACGGCCCATAACCCCAGGAGCGCGAATGCGGCCAGGCCGGTACGGCGCCGATCAGGATCAGGATCAGAACTATGATGAGAATGGTGCTGACGGTCATAAGAGTCCCTCGCTTTGCTCTTCAGATGCGAGGGGACAATGCAAAAGGCCGCCCGGTTGTTCCGGGCGGCCTTTTGTCCGACTGGTCGAATGCAGCTATTCCGCGGCTTTCGGGAAGGCGATTGCCGGCTCATCGAGCGGACCCGGCTTCGGCCCCGTGGACGCATCCCGTTTCTTGTCGCGGCCGAACAGCCGGCGGAAGAAGGCATAGAAGCGGCTGTTCTTGCTGCGCGTGAAGATCATCAGCATGGACGGCGTCACCACCAGCGTCAGCAGCGTGGCAAAGGACAGGCCGAAGACGATCGCCGAGGACAACGAAATCCACCATTGCGTCGACGGCGCGTTGATCGTCGTCTCGTGATGGAAGATTTCGAGGCCGAGACCAAAGGCGATCGGCAGAACGCCGAGGATGGCCGAGACCGCCGTCAGCACCACCGGGCGGGCGCGCTCGCGGCAGGTCTGCAGCACCGCTTCCATCTTGTCCCAGCCTTCTTCGCGCAGCCGGTCATAGGTGTCGATGAGCACGATGTTGTTGTTCACCACCACACCGGCCAGCGCGATGACGCCGATGCCCGACATGACGATGCCGAAGGCTTCGCCTGTCAGCAGCAGCCCCAGGAACACGCCGATCGTCGCCATGACCACGCAGGACAGCACCAGCAGCACGCTGGTGAACTTGTTGAACTGCATTAGCAGCACCAGGAAGATCAGGAAGATCGCGGCGCCAAAAGCCTTGCCGAGGAAGGCGCTGGCTTCGGCGCTGTCCTCGTTCGACCCCGCCAGCTTCCAGCGTATGCCGTTGTCGAGCTTCATGTCGGTGACCGCCTTGGTCACCTCCGCCTGCACCGCCGCAACCTGGTTACCGGCGGCGACGTTGGCCTGGACGACCACGGTGCGGGCGCCATCGATGCGGTTGAGGATGCCGACGGTCGGCTCCGGCTTGCGCACGACGAAGTTCGAGATCGGCACCGAGCCTTGCGCGGTCTGCACCCGGAGTTCGTCGAGCGTCGACAGCGTGCGCCGGTCTTCGGGCAGGCGCAGCCTGATGTCGACGGCATCGTCGGCGCCGGCCGGCCGGTATTCCGACAGCTTCAACCCATTGGTCACCAATTGCACCACCGTGCCGACGGCCGTCGGGCTGATGCCATACTGCGCCGCCTTGGCGCGGTCGACCTCGAGCGCCCAGTCGACGCCGGGCGGCGGCAGGCCGTCCGACACGTCGATGACGCCGGGCACCTTGGCGATGCGCGCCGCAACCGCGCGGGCCTGGTCGTCGAGCCCTTTGGGATCGATGGCCGAAAGCCGGAGCTGGACCGCCTTGCCCGTCGGAGGACCGGCCTCCGGCACGCGCACCTCGACATCGACGCCGGGAATGCCGGCCATGACGGTGCGCAGCTCATCCAGGATATTGTTCGCCGATTTGCGCTCGCGCCAGTCGATGAACTCATACTGGATGACGCCGACGACGTCCTCCGGCACGTCCTGTCCGCCGCCCTGCGTCTTGCCGACGCGGGTATAGACCGATTTGACGCCAGGCCAGCCAAGCAGCCGGTTTTCGGCGATCCTGGTCGCCGTGTCCATTTCGGCCAGGGAGAGATTGCCGCGGGCATGCACATAGAGCAGGCCGTAATCGGGCTCGACGCTGGGGAAGAACTCGACGCCGGCGCCATATTTCGAATAGGCGAAGCCGACGCCGGTGAGCAGCACGGCGGTGAGCACCAGCACGGTGATGGGGAAGCGCACCGCCTGCTTGACCAGCGCCATGTACCAGCCGTCGCGATTTTGTTCCTCGTGATGCTCCGGCGCCTTGGCGAAAAGCGCGCCCAGCGTCGGCGCGAACACCAGCGCATAAAGCATCGAGGCCGACAGCGTGACGATCAGCGTGATCGGCATGTATTTCATGAAGTCGCCGATGATGCCGGGCCAGAACAGCAGCGGCGAAAACGCCGCGATGCGGGTCATGGTCGCGGCGATGACCGGACCGGCCATGCGCTTGGCGGCCAGCGTGAAGGCTTCCGCCTTCGGCATGCCTTCGCCCATGCGCCGTTCGGCGAACTCGGTGACGATGATGGCGTCGTCGACCAGCATGCCGACCGCCAGGATAAGGCTGAACAGCACGATCATGTTGATGGTGTAGCCCATCATCGCCAAGAGCAGGATGCCGATCAGGAACGATGACGGAATGGCAAGCCCGATCAGCAGCGAGGCGCGGCCCGACAGCGCATAGAGGATGACGATGAACACCAGGATGACGGCGATCATCACGTGGTTCTGCAGATCGCCCAGAAGCTGGTTGACGAAGACCGACTTGTCCTGCGTGTAGGTGATGTTCATGCCTTCCGGCATGGTCTTGACATAGGCGTCGGACACTTCCCGCACCTTGGCCAGCGTGTCGATCAGATTGGCGCCGATGCGCTTCTTGACTTCGATGGCGATGGCCGGCTTACCGTTGAGGCGGGTGATGGTCTCGGCGTCGGCGAAGGTCGAACGCACCGTGGCGATGTCCTTCGCCTGCACGACGGCATTGGGGCCGGCGACCACCGGCAAGGACGCGACATCCTCGGGTGTCTCGATCAGCGACGGCACCTTGACCGCGTATTTGCCTTCCGAACCCTCGATGTTGCCGGCGGCGACCAGGCTGTTGGAAGCGCCGACCGCGCCGATCAACTGGTCGAGCTGCAGGCCGTAGGAGGACAGCTTCATCGGGTCGATGACGACTTCGACAAGATCGTCGCGCGCGCCTTGTATGGTGCCCTCAAGAACGCCCGGTACTTCCTCGATGCGGTCGCGCAGTTCGCGCGCCGCCGCCGTAAGCACACGCTCGGGCACATCGCCGGACAGCGTGACGACCAGGACGGGAAACTCGGAAATGTTGACCTCGGTAACAACCGGTTCTTCTGCCGCTTGGGGCAGGTCAGCCTTCGCGTCCTGAACCTTCGAGCGTGTATCTGTCACCGCGGTGTCGACTTTTATAGACGGCAGAAACTCAAGGAAGACAAAGGCGCCGCCCTGATAGGCGGATGATTTCATCTCCTTTAACCCCTTAAGGCTCTTAAGCTTTGCCTCCAGCGGCCTAAGCAGAAGTCTTTCAGCGTCTTCGGGCGCGATGCCTTGATAGGCGACATTTATATAAACATAAGGGGTAGGAACGTCGGGTTCCGCTTCCTTCGGCGTCGACTGATAGGCGACCCAGCCCGCCAGCAGCAGGAAGACCAGCACCGCAATGGTCAGCCGGGCATTGTTGATCGCGAGTTTGACGATATCCATGGCCTGTTCTCAAAATTTCAGGAGCCGCATTGCGGCCGGTTGCCCCCGTCCGGGGCCACCCGGCGCTACTGCGTTGTCGCTTCGCCCAACAGTTTCTGGATGGTCGCCTGGTCGGCCTCGACCGGCTTGACTACGTCGCCTTCCTTCACGAGTTCCTGGCCGGCGACGATGACGCGGGCATCGGCGGGAATGCCGCCAAGCACGAGGCCCTTCGGCGAGTCGTCAACGAGGTCGATCGGGAAGAATACCACCTTGTTGTCCTTGTCGACGGCGCGGATGCCGAGGTCTCCCTTGTCGCCCAGCGTCACCACGGAGCGCGGCAACATGACGGCGTCGGTCGGCTGCGCGCTGAGCGCAATCTCTGCCGTCATGCCGGCCGGCACCGAGCCGTCGGCATTGGGGACGGCGATCTCGACGCGGAAGGTTCGGGTGGCCGACGAGGCGTCGCGGCTGATGTAGCGCACGGTGCCTTCGACGGTCTGGCCGCTGACCAGCCGGACAGTGGCCTTGTCGCCAAGCTTGAGATAGCCGAGGTCGCGTTCGCTGACTTCGCCGCGCGCAATCACCGGATCGAGCTTGAGGATGGTTGCCACCTCGCCGCCCTGCATGATGGAACTGCCGAGCTCCACCGGCACCCGGTCGATGACGCCGTCGAAGGGCGCCTTGACCAGATTGCGCTCGAGTTCGGCCTGCGCCGTTTCCAGCTGCGACTGCGCAGCGGTCAGATTCGAACGCGCCGTGTCGAGCTGCAGCTTGGGCAGATTGCCGGTCTTCATGAGCCGCAGCGATGCGTCGAGTTCAGCCTGGCGCTGCACGACGAGCTGCTTGGCATTGTCGACCATCGAGATCTTTTCTTCCGCCGCAAGCATCAGCACCAGATCGCCGGTCTTGACGTGATCGCCCTGCTTGACCGGCAGCTTTTCGATGACGCCGGCGACGCGCGTCGCCAGCACGGCGCGCTTGTCGGCCTCGGTCAGCCCGGAAATGCGGATGGCGCGGGCATAGGTCTTGCGCGGCGGCGTCACCACAGCGACGGTGCGCAGCGGCGCCTTCGGTTCGGCCTCGGCCGCCTTGGCTGCATCCGGCGCCTTGGCCTGATCGCCCGGCTTGGCCTGATCGCCTGCCTTGCCAGCACCTTCGACAGCGGCGCTGCCGACGGACGAGAACGCGCCTGTTCCCATCCAGGCCGCGAAGCCGATGAGCACAACAATAGCGGCAAGCTTGTGAAACCTGATCTTCGGCATCATTGTTTTTCCACTGCGGGGTTCGGCCAAGTCGTTATCCAACAGGAGTCCGTCGTCTAACAGCTACCGTGTCTTCCAACTCGGGCGCGTCGCCGATATGGGTGCGCGCCAGGCCGTGTTCAATTTGCCGTGAACGGCGAAGCCGCGCTTCTACATCAAAGTTGCATCGCAATACAGTCGAAAAGTTGCAGGAACATTGTGCCAGGCGATGTAGTGTGGCCAACGAAAACGGTTTTATCGGCGCCCCGTCAGGCGGCGGAACCACAGTCTCGGAACCATACGGACGTTGGAGGCGCTTTGTTTTCAAGGCGTTTTGAGCACTGACACCCCCCTGTGCCTTGACGCTCAAATGTGGGCGCGACCTGCGTAGCCACTCAGTGAATGGCAGCAGGCGTCAGTATGATTTTGTATACCGTCACACGCAACGGTTGTTCCGGGACGGAAAGTCATCGGCGCTACTCCGATTTGCCGAACACTTCGCTGATCGTCTTGATCGATCCGGGCGGACTCAGGCCCGCCGGCGTTCCGCGTCCGGCTTCTTGCGGGCGGCGAGAAATTCCTTCACCCGCCGTCCCGGTGCCGGCCCGCGCACCGGTTTGAAGCCGTCATCGAGTTCGCCGGAAAGATCGAGCGTCGGCCGCTTGCCGACGGCGTCGTAATTCTCCTCCAGCCAGTCGCTCGCCGCTATGCGGCCAAGGTCGCGCAAATAGGTCAAAAAAGCCCATTCGGCGTTGACCTTGGATGACGCCGACAGATCCTTGAACGCTTCGTCGGCATCGATGCGGTGCATGCGGATGTCGCGGTATTCGCCAGGCGGCAGCCGGCCGGCGGCGATCAGTTCCTTGACGAAGGCGATCGAGCGGAATTCGTTCAGCAGCCCGGCATTGAAGGTGATCTCGTCGATGCGGTTCTGGATTTCGTTGGCGCTTTTCGGCGTGCCTTCGCGCACCACCGGATTGATCTGCACCAAAAGCACATCCTCCGTCGCCGCCGTCTTGAAGAACGGAAACAGCGCCGGATTGCCGCCATAGCCGCCATCCCAATAGGGCACGCCCTTGATCTCGACGGCGCGGAACAATTGCGGCAGGCAGGCCGAGGCCATCACCGTGTCGAGGTCGATCTCGCCGTCGGAAAAGACGCGCAGCTGGCCGGTCTCGACATTGGTCGCCGAAATGAACAGCTCCATCGACTTGCAGGCGTGAACATTTTTGAAATCGATCTCCTGCTCGACCACGTCGCGCAGCGGGTTCAAGCCCAGCGGATTGGCGACATAGGGCGAAAACACTCGGGACATGGTGTCGAAGAAGAAATAGCCGGGCGTGTTCTCGATCGACCAGTTGCCCCAGGCGACGTCCCACGGCATGCGCTGCACCGGGCTGAAGCGGCCCTTGGCCGCCACCGCGCGCCAGAAGTCGTCCAGCTTTTGCCGTGCACCCTCGACGCCGCCGCGCACAAAACCATCGGCCAGCGCCACCGCATTCATCGCGCCGGCGCTGGTGCCGGACACGGCTGAAATGTCGAGCCTGCCATCCTCCAGCAGCCGGTCGAGTACACCCCAGGAGAAAGCCCCGTGCGAGCCGCCGCCCTGCAGCGCGATGTTGATCTTCTTCGTTTCCTCCGCCTTGCCGTTTTTGGTCATGGCGTTCCTGTTCGGTTTGGTCGCTGCTGCCTCATTCCGCCCGGAAATCGGGCGGGTTCGACGGCAGCGGACTTATATTGCAGTGCAGCATATAAGGGATGACCAAGGCAAGAACACGAACACGGTCGCGTGATCACATGAAATTTCGGTCATGAAGAAAGCCCCGCTTTGAAGGGGCTGCTCCACCGAAACAGGCGGGCCTCAGGCCACGAGGTCCGGCACCGGCCCGACATAGCGCGACTGTGGACGGATCAGCCGCCCCGTCGTCTGCTGTTCGCGCGCATGCGCGATCCAGCCGGCGACACGTCCGGCGGCAAAGACATTGCTGAACGCCTGTGGCGGAAAGCCAGCCGCCTCAAGCACAAGCGCTGTGTAAAACTCGACATTGGTCTGCAGCGAGCGCTGCGGCTTGGCGATCCGCAGCACTTCGAGCGCCGTCTGCTCGACCTGTTCGGCGAAGGCCAGCCGGCGGCCGGCTTCGCCTTCGCTGCCGAGCTGCCGCACGACGGCTTTCAGCACATCGGCGCGCGGATCGCGCACGCGGTAGATACGATGGCCGAAACCCATGATGCGCTCGCCATGCGCGACCTTCTCGCGCAGCCAACCGGCCGCGTCGCCATGCGCCTGGATTGCATCGAGCATCTCGATCACCGGGCCGGGCGCGCCGCCGTGCAGCGGCCCCTTGAGCGCGCCGAGCCCGGCCAGCACCGACGATGTCAGCCCTGCCAGGGTCGATGCGACGACGCGGGTGGCAAAGGTCGAGGCGTTGAGGCCGTGATCGCACACGGTCACCAGATAGGTGTCGAGTGCCCTTGCCAGCGCCGGCGACGGGACGGATCCCTCGAGCATCCTCAGCATGTCGGCGGCATGATCGGCCTTGGCGTCAGGTGCGGTCGGCTGCTCGCCGCGCGCCAGCCGCAGCAGAGCCGGCGTCAGCACGGCGGGCGCCGCGATCAGCCGCAAGGCGTCCGTCAGCGTCTCGCCATCCGGCAGCAGCGCCATGCCGGCGCGCATGGCGCTATAGATCTCAAGCGGTGCGAGCAGCGGCAGCGAGGGTGCAAGCCGCTCGAACACCTCGACGCGAGCCTTGCCCAGCCTCGCTGCCAGTTCGGCATCGCCGGGAAGGCCGTCGAAGAAGCCGTCGAGCAACAGGCGAACCACTTGCGCATAGCGCCATCGTCCCGCCAATTCCGGCAGCGAATGACCGCGGATCGTCAGGCGGCCGCCAAGGCCATCGACATCGGAGAGCACGGTCTCCGCCGCCACCACATCATCGAGCCCGTTCGCCATATCTCATCTCCTTGCAGCTTTTCTGCATGGGAGATAAGGGTTGGGCTGCGCCTCGATCAATCTTGATCAATATAATCAATATGTGAGCTAAAATGTCCGAATGGCTGTCGCGGGAAGAGGCGCTGGAAAGGCTCAAGGTCCGGCCGCAGACGCTCTACGCCTATGTCAGCCGTGGCCGCATCGGCATGCGGCCGGATGAGAGCGACCCGCGCCGCAGCCAGTACCGCGCCGACGACATCGCGGCATTGGCGACCCGCCGGGCGCGGGGCCGCAGTCCCTCGGCCATCGCCGAGAGTGCGATCGCCTGGGGCGAACCCTCGATTGTCACCGCGATTTCGACTGTGCTGCACGGTCGACTGATCTATCGAGGGCAAGACGCCGTTGCGCTCTCCAAAGCGGCGACGCTGGAGGAAACCGCTGCTGTGCTCTGGGCCTCGCCTGAACCGGTGGCTTTCAAAGCTCCGTCACCTGAAGCGCCTCATCCAGTCGGCCGCGCCTCGGCCTTTGCGCAGCTTGCCATGCTTGCAGGCCACGGGCGGCCTTCGCTAGGACGCAGCGCCGCCTCGCTGTGCACCGAGGCCGCGCGCACAGTCGGAGCGCTGGCGCAGTCGCTGGGCGCTGAAGCCGGCACAGCGCCCGTCCATAAGCGCCTGGCGCAGGGCTGGTCGGTGGATGATGCCGGCGCGGAAGCGATCCGCTGCGCCCTCGTCCTGCTCGCCGATCATGAACTCAACGCATCGACCTTTGCCGCCCGCGTCGCAGCGTCCACAGGCGCCTCGCCTGCCGCATGCCTGCTGGCCGGCTTGGCAACGCTGTCCGGCCCGCGCCACGGTGGCGCCGGCGAAGCGGCGATGCAACTGGCTGAAGATGCAGCAGCCCACGGCGCGGATGCGGCGATCCGGCGCTGGCTCGGCCATGATCGGCCCTTGCCGGCGTTCGGCCATCCGCTCTATCCCGACGGCGATCCCCGTGCCACCGCACTTCTGGAAGTCATCCCTGTCGACGAGACGCTGCAACAGCTGCAAAAAGCCGCCATGGCGGCGGTCGGTGCCCAGCCCAACATCGACTTCGCCTTGGCCGCTCTGACGCGCGGCCTTGGCTTGCCGCGCGATGCACCGTTCCAGCTGTTTGCGCTCGGACGCAGTGTCGGCTGGGCCGCGCATATGGTCGAACAGATCATTAGCGGCAGCATCATCAGGCCGCGTGGCCGCTATGAGGGACGCGTGACTTAAGCCGACCTGGCCGTGTTCCCGAACCGCGCACGGTACGCGACGGGCGTCGTGGCGAACTGCTGACGAAAATGATGCCGCAGCGTGCCTGCCGCGCCAAAGCCGGCGGTCTCGGCAATCCGTTCGATCGGCATGGCGGTGTCTTCCAGCAGCGTGCGCGCCCGCGAAAGCCGTTCCGACAGCAGCCAGCGCGCCGGCGTGACGCCGGTCGCGGCCGCGAACCGGCGCAGGAACGTCCGCTCGCTCATCCCGGCAAGCTCGGCCAAGATGGCGACCGGATAATCGGCGGAAATATTGGCGCGCATCCTGTCGATCAACGGTCCGAGCCGGCTGCGCTCGTGCGGCTCGGGAACGGAGCTCTCGACATACTGCGCCTGACCGCCGTCGCGATGCGGCGGCACCACCAGACGCCGCGCCACCATGTTTGCCGCCTTGGTGCCGAAGTCGCGCCGCACCAGATGCAGGCAAAGGTCGATGCCCGCGGCACTGCCTGCCGATGTCAGCACATTGCCCTCATCGATGTACAAAACGTCCGGAATCACGGTGATGTCGGGGTACATCTCCGTCAGCTTCTCGCTGTAGCGCCAATGCGTGGTCGCTCTTTTGCCCGCCAGCAGGCCGGCGGCGGCAAGCACGAACACGCCCGAACAGATCGAAAGAATGCGAGAGCCGCGCTCGTGTGCCTTTCGAAGCGCCTCGATCAGCGCCGGCGGCACCGGAGCCTCCGTTCCGCGCCATCCCGGTACGATCACCGTGCCGGCCTGGCCGATCAGATCGATCCCGCCGTCGGCAACAATACGCACGCCGCCCAGCGCGCGCATTTCACCGGTATCAATACCGGCAACCGCAAAACGGTACCAATCCTCACCCATTTCCGGCCGCGGCAAGGCGAAGATCTCAACCGCCACGCCAAACTCGAACGTGCACAGCCCGTCATAGGCAACGGCAACGACAAGAGGGTTGGCAGGGCGCGGATTCGCAGAGGATGGCATGATCTTGACGATATATGGCAAAGCTGCCAGCTGCAATCGCCCTGCTTCCTGTCTTATCTCTCCGTCGCATCAGCAATGGAGATACGAGGATGAGCCACGTGACAGACATTCCGGCGGCATCGCCGGATATCGCCCGCGACCATTTTCTGCGCCGGCTTTCCGTCGAGACCGACTGTTCCGACGTCGCCGCCGCACTGCGTGCCGGAGAGCCGGACTTTGTTCTCCTGCATGTGGTCGGTTCGCCGGAAGCCTATGGACGCCGCCATGTGCCGGGCGCGCTGCATCTGCCCCACCGCGAAATATCGGCCGGGCGGATGGTGCAATGGCCCGAAAGGACGCTGTTCGTCGTCTATTGCGCGGGACCGCATTGCAATGGCGCGGATCAGGCGGCCTTCAAGCTGGCCAGCCTCGGTCGTCCCGTGAAGATCATGATCGGCGGCATAACCGGTTGGCAGGACGAGGACCTTCCTTTCGCTTCAGGCAAGGAGCCCGGTGTCTTGCACGCGTGAGGCCACGCGATATGGTCGGCCTTGAAGACTGAGCAAGCATGCAGAAGGCGATGGTTAGAATTCGTCCATTCGAGCGCCAGGATGTCGGTGCGGTGCTCGCCCTCATGCGGGCGCTAGCCGTCTTCGAGGGTTATGACGACAAGCTTCGCGTCACCGAAGCGAACCTCATCGAGCACGGGCTGGGGCCATCGCCCCGGTTCGGCGTGTTGGTGGCGGAGCGAGAGTGCGTGATCGTCGGCATCGCCGTCCACTACCTCATCCCCTGGACCTACGACCTGAAGCCGGTTGTCTGGCTGAAGGAACTCTACGTCACTGAAGCGACGCGCGGCATGGGGGTCGGCCATGCGCTTGTTGAACAGCTTCGCCAACACGCTTTGAGCATTGGCGCCTCCGCCATCAAATGGACGGTGCTGAAATCCAACTCGCCGGCCAAAGCCTTCTACCGCTCGCTCGACGGCCAGCCCGACGATATCTGGGAACCGTGGCAGCTGAAAATCGACCCGTGACGGCCGCCTCGACCAACTGAGGGCGGTCGACCATGCGGCGGTCGCTTACGACATCGTATCGAGCTTGCGCTGCATGGCGGCGATCTGTTGCTTCAGTTCCTGAAGGTCGTCGCCGCTCTTTTCCGGGACGTCCTTGCGGGCCGGCTCGGGTGCAGCCGCGGCCGCAGCATTTGTGGCGGCGGTCGGGAACGGCGTGAACAGGCGCATCGCGTTCTGGAACATTTCCATGTTGCGGCGTGTCTGCTCTTCCAGCGCCTTGATCGGCGTGGCGATCTTCATCACATCCAGCGGCGACTTGCCGATCGCGCCCTTCATCTGTTCGCGGAACCGCTCCTGCTCCTTGGAGAAGGCCATCATCGACTGTTCGAGGAAGCTCGGCACGATCTGCTGCATCTGGTCGCCATAGAAAGCGATCAGCTGGCGCAGGAACGGGATCGGCAGCATGTTCTGCCCATCCTTGTTCTCCAGTTCGAAGATGATCTGCGTCAGCACCGGATGGGTAATGTCGTCACCGGTCTTGGCGTCCTGGACGGTGAACTCCTCGCCCTTCTTGACCATCTCGGCCAGATCCTCGAGCGTCACATAGGTGCTGGTGCCGGTATTGTAGAGCCGGCGATTGGCATATTTCTTGATAATGATAGGGTCGTCTTTCGCGGCCATCAGCATCCTCCCGGGACACCGGCGCGCCTGAGTAAGCCGCCGGTAACGATTGCGCCATTTTTAAGGATATGCGCAAAAGCTCTATAATTCCAAGCGCTTTGTGCAGTGCGGCATCATTTATTGCTGCATGGCCGGCCAATTATGCTGCGCAGCAAAGGTTGGGCGATCCCGCCGGCCGCTCACGCCCTGCTTGCGGCGCTTGGCCGGCATGCCCATTTCCGGTTTGACTTGGGGTGTGGAACGGGCAAGAAAAGTCCCAACAAGCCCCCAAGAACACGACACCTCGAAGTCTGGAGAGAAAAATGTCCGCTTCCAATTCAATCGTCGTTGCCAGCGCCGCACGCACGGCTGTCGGCTCCTTCAACGGCGCCTTCGCCGCCACCCCGGCGCATGAACTTGGCGCCGTCGTGATCAGGGAGCTTTTGGCGCGCGCCGACGTCGAGCCGGGCGAAGTCGACGAGGTCATTCTCGGCCAGGTGCTGACCGCCGCGCAGGGCCAGAACCCCGCCCGCCAGGCGTCGATCAATGCCGGCCTGCCCAAGGAGACCACCGCCTGGGGGCTCAACCAGGTTTGCGGCTCTGGCCTGCGCGCCATCGCGCTCGGCATGCAGCAGATCGCCGCCGGCGACGCCACGGTGATCATCGCCGGCGGCCAGGAATCGATGTCGCTGTCGCCGCATGCCGAGCACCTGCGCGCCGGCGTCAAGATGGGCGACTACAAGATGATCGACACCATGATCAAGGACGGGTTGTGGGACGCCTTCAATGGCTACCACATGGGCAACACCGCCGAGAACGTCGCCCGCCAGTTCCAGATCACCCGCGACGACCAGGACCAGTTTGCGCTGGCCTCGCAAAACAAGGCCGAGGCCGCGCAGAAGGCCGGCAAGTTCAAGGACGAGATCGTCGCCTTCACGATCAAGGGCAGGAAGGGCGACACTGTCGTCGACCAGGACGAGTACATCCGCCACGGCGCCACCATCGACGCCATGTCCAAGCTGAAGCCGGCTTTCGACAAGGACGGCACCGTGACCGCCGCGAACGCGTCGGGCATCAATGACGGCGCCGCCGGCGCGCTGCTGATGAGCGAGGCTGAAGCCACAAGGCGCGGCATCACCCCGCTGGTGCGCATCGCATCCTGGGCGACGGCCGGCGTCGATCCGGCGATCATGGGAACCGGACCTATTCCCGCCTCGAAGCGGGCGCTCGAGAAGGCCGGCTGGTCGGTCAAGGACCTCGACCTTGTCGAGGCCAATGAAGCCTTCGCCGCGCAGGCCTGCGCCGTCAACAAGGGCATGGGCTGGGATACGTCGATCGTCAACGTCAATGGCGGCGCCATCGCCATCGGCCATCCGATCGGCGCGTCGGGCGCCCGCGTCTTCAACACGCTGGTTTTCGAGATGCGCCGCCGCGGCGCCAAGAAGGGCCTTGCCACGCTGTGCATCGGCGGCGGCATGGGCGTCGCTCTGTGCGTGGAAGCGCTGTGAACAAGAAGTGAGTAGTGAATAGGGAGTAGTGAATAGGGAAGAAGGAGCAGCGCGGCGGGATATCGATCCCTACTCGCTATTCCCTACTCCCTATTCCCTTCTTCCGACCAAAGGGAGGAAGAACTTTCAATGACCAAAGTAGCGCTCGTCACCGGTGGATCGCGCGGCATCGGCGCCGCCATATCGATCGGCCTGAAGAATGCCGGTTACACCGTTGCCGCCAACTATGCCGGCAATGACGAGGCAGCGGGGAAGTTCAGCGCACAAACCGGCATCAAGGCCTACAAATGGTCGGTCGCCGACTACGACGCCTGTGCCGCCGGAATCAAACAGGTCGAGGCCGATCTCGGCCCGGTCTCGGTGCTGGTCAACAATGCCGGCATTACCCGCGACGCCATGTTCCACAAGCTGACGCGCGAGCAGTGGAAGGAAGTCATCGACACCAATCTGTCTGGCGTCTTCAACATGACGCATCCGCTGTGGGGCGGCATGCGCGACCGCAAATTCGGCCGCGTCATCACCATCTCCTCCATCAACGGCCAGAAAGGCCAGGCCGGCCAGGTCAACTATTCCGCCGCAAAGGCCGGCGACATCGGCTTCTCGAAGGCGCTGGCGCAGGAGGGCGCGCGCGCGGGCATCACAGTCAATGTCATCTGCCCCGGCTACATAGCCACCGAGATGGTCAAGGCGATCGACGAGAAGGTGCTGAATGAACGCATCATCCCGCAGATCCCGGTCGGCCGCCTCGGCGAACCGGAAGAGATCGCGCGTTGCGTCGTCTTCCTCGCGTCCGAAGACGCCGGCTTCATCACCGGTTCGACCATCACAGCCAATGGCGGCCAGTACTTCGCCTGAACGACAGCAATTTCGCCCGGTAGGACGGGCCGCCTTATGGCCCGTTTTTCATCGCCGGGCGGCGATGTTCCCCGGGCCGCGCGCGAGACATTGACCCGTTCCGGCACGCAAAGATTAACGATTTTTAGGCGCCCTGTGCAAAACCCGGTTCGCAAGCTGTGAATTCTCGGTGGACAAGCTGTGGATAACACAAGATGTTGGGGTGAACAAACCAGGAAAATCCCGCGATCGCTGATTCGTCACCGATTCGTTCCGGCTTTGAGCGGAACGTTAACGACCAAGGCCGGGAACCACCGGAAACTGGTTAAGGCCGATTAAGAAAATTCAACAATTTCACAACGTTAGCCGAGGCGTATCGGATCACGACGATGCCCCGCCGGCAAAGGTTAACGCCAATGGTCGCCTTGCAGGAATCGGGCCAGTTTCCGCGATTCAGCATATGGTGAGACTCAGGCTCGCAAAATCCACATGTAGCCGTGAACAAAAGCTGAATCTGCCGGAGTCACTGATTCGTCGCCGATTCGTTCCAGACTCGTTCCAACTGTTAATTGAGACCTCAACGACGAACCGTGGGACTGCCGGCCGGAACATTCCGCTTTCGCTTCGCGCCTGAAATCCCTATGTGTCGCCTGTCATACGCGCCATGCGAGGCGCGCTCCCGACAACACGATGCAGAAAGCCTCATCTCCAGGCCGATGAACATCCAGCCGAAACACACCGAGCCGCTGATCCTGTCGGGCCGCGACGTGACTGCCGTGCTGGGTCCGACCAACACCGGCAAGACCCATCTCGCCATCGAGCGCATGGTGGCGCATGAGAGCGGCATTATCGGCCTGCCGCTCCGCCTTCTGGCGCGCGAGGTCTATGCCCGCGTCTGCGAAAAGGTCGGCGCCCACAAGGTGGCGCTCATCACCGGCGAGGAAAAAATCCAGCCGCCCGGCGCGAAATATTCGGTCTGCACCGTCGAAGCCATGCCGCGCGAGACCGACGTTGCCTTCGTCGCCATCGACGAGGTGCAACTCGCCGGCGACCTCGAGCGCGGCCACATCTTCACCGACCGTATCCTGCACCTGCGCGGCCGCCAGGAAACGCTGCTGCTCGGCGCGGCCACCATGCATGGCATCCTGCAAAAGCTGCTGAGAGGCGTCTCGGTGGTGACGCGCCCTCGCCTGTCGCACCTGGCCTATGCCGGCTCGAAGAAATTGACCCGCCTGCCGCGGCGTACGGCGATCGTCGCTTTCTCCGCCGACGAGGTCTATGCCATCGCTGAGCTGATCCGCCGCCAGCAAGGAGGAGCGGCGGTCGTGCTCGGCGCGCTGTCGCCCCGCACCCGCAACGCCCAGGTGGCAATGTTCCAGGCAGGCGACGTCGACTATCTCGTCGCCACCGACGCCATCGGCATGGGGCTCAACCTTGATCTCGATCATGTCGCCTTCGCCCAGAACCGCAAATTCGACGGCTACCAGTACCGCAACCTGACGGCGGCCGAGCTCGGCCAGATCGCCGGCCGCGCCGGCCGGCATCTGCGCGACGGCACCTTCGGCGTCACCGGCCAGGTCGATCCGCTGGACGAGGAACTGGTCAAGCGCATCGAGGGGCACGAGTTCGATCCGGTGAAGGTGCTGCAATGGCGCACCGCGCATTTCGACTTCGCCAGCCTCGACGCGCTGAAGCGCTCGATCGAGGCCAACGCGCCGGTCGAAGGCCTGACGCGCGCGCTGCCGGCGGTCGATGCGCAGGCGCTCGAACATCTCTCCCGCGACGAGGACATCCGCGCGCTGGCTACCAATGCCAAGCGCGTCGCGCTGCTGTGGGAAGCCTGCGCGTTGCCGGACTACCGCAAGATCGCGCCGGCCCAGCACTCCGACCTGATCGCTTCTATCTACACCGACCTCGCCAAACACGGCCATGTCGACGAGAACTACATGGCCGAGCAGGTGCGCCGCGCCGATACGACCGAGGGGGACATCGACACGCTGTCGCACCGCATTGCGCAGATCCGCACCTGGACATTCGTGTCCAACCGGCCGGGCTGGCTGGCCGATCAGGCACACTGGCGGGAAAAGACGCGCGAAATCGAAGACAGATTGTCGGATGCGCTGCATGAGCGGTTGACGAAACGGTTTGTAGACCGCAGGACTTCCGTCCTCATGCGGCGCCTTAGAGAAAATACAATGCCTGAAGCCGAAATCAGTCCTACCGGAACCGTCCTTGTCGAAGGCCATCATGTCGGCGAGTTGCAAGGGTTCCGCTTCACCGCCGACCAGAGCGCCGGCGGCGAAGACGCCAAGGCCGTGCGCACGGCAGCGCAAAAAGCGCTGGCCGCCGAGTTCGAGGCACGTGCCGAACGCTTCGGCGCCTGCGCCAATGGCGACCTTGCGCTCGGCTCCGACGGCACGCTGCGCTGGATCGGCGCGCCGATCGGCACGCTGGTTGCCGGCGAGGACGCGCTGAAGCCGCGCCTGGTGCTTTTGGCCGACGAGCAGTTGACTGGTCCCGCCCGCGACAAGGTCGCCGCGCGCGCCGAGCGCTTCGTCAATTTCCAGATCGAATCCTTGCTGAAGCCGCTGGTCGACTTGAAGAATGCCGAGCAGATCGCCGGCATCGGCCGTGGCATCGCCTTCCAGCTCGTCGAGCATTTCGGCCTCATCAACCGCCGCGACATCGCCGAGGAAATGAAGTCGCTCGACCAGGAGGGTCGCGCCGCCTTGCGCCGGCTCGGTGTGCGCTTCGGCGCCTACCATGTCTTCGTGCCGGCGCTGATCAAGCCGGCGCCCGCCGGACTGATCACGCTGTTGTGGGCGCTGAAGAACGACGGCAAGGACAAGCCCGGCTTTGGCGACGTGGTGCACGCCCTGGCTTCCGGCCGCACATCGGTGGTCATCGACCCGGCCTTCGACAAGAGCTTCTACAGGCTCGCCGGCTACCGCAATCTCGGGCGCCGCGCCGTGCGCATCGACATTCTGGAACGGCTGGCCGACCTGATCCGGCCTGCGACCAACTGGAAGCCCGGTCTGGGACAGCGCCCCGACGGCGCTTATGACGGCCAGTCCTTCATGGTGACGCCGCCGATGATGTCCATCCTCGGCGCCACCGCCGACGACATGGAAGAGATCCTGAAAGGTCTCGGCTATCGCGCCGAGCCGAAGCCGCCGGCAGAGGTGAAGGCGCGGCTCGAAGCGCAGGACAATGCCGCGCGGCAAGCGGCTGCGGCCAAGCTGGCGGAAGCCGCAGCAAAGGCCGAGCAGGCTCAGGCGGCGGAAGCCGTGGCAAGTGAAGCCGTCGCTGAGGCGCCGGCCGTTGGGTCGGAGCCGGATGCAGCCACCGAGATTACGGCTGAGGAGCCCGTCGCCGAAGTCGCAGCGGCCGTTGCTGCGGACGCTCAGCCGGGCGCGCCTCCCGAGGGTTCGGAGCCAACTGCGGCCGTTGAAGCCACCGCCGAAGCTCCAGCCATCGAGGAAGCAACGGCGGAGCCCGTCGCGGAAGAACAGGTCGAAGCTCCCATAGAAATCGCGGAAGAAGCTCCGGCTGTTGCAGAAGCTGACGACACCGTCCCCGAAAGCGCCGACGCCACCGTCGCCGAAAACGCCGACGCCCTTACCTCCCCCTCGATGGCGGAGGTCGCGGCGCGAAGCGACGCGGGTGGGGGTGACAGCGTTAACGAAGCAGGTGCAGACACAGCAGACGCTTCAGGCGCAACCGCCGACGCCGGCGCTGCCCCCACCCCGGCGCTGCGCGCCGACCCTCCCCACGAGTGGGAGGGTGGAAGCGCTGAGCCTGTCCCCGAGGCCGAAGCGCCAAAGCCCATCTTGCTGTGGCGGCAGGGTCGTTTCGAGCAGCGCCCGCGCCATCGTCAAGGCCGGGACAATCGCCCGCGTAACGGCCAGGCTGGCCGCGCCGATGCGCCGGCCGACGCTGCCGGCGGACAGCCGGCACCGGGCGAACGGCCGGCCTATCAGGGCCGGCGCGACCAGCGCGACGGTGCCGCCAAGCCACGCTTCGACCGTTCGAAGTTCAAGCCCAAGCCGCAGGCCGAGGGCGAACAGCGCCGCGACGGCAAGCCGCAAGGCGAGCGTCCGCGCGAGGGCCGGCCTGACTGGAAAGGCGGCAGGCCGGAAGGCAAAGGCGGACCGCAAGGCGCCAAGCCGGCTTTCCAGGCCAAGCCACGCGAGGAACGCCCTGCGCGCTTCGATCCGGACTCGCCCTTCGCCAAGCTCGCCGCCTTGCGCGACCAGCTGAAGAAGTAGGCTCTGAGCATGATCCCGAAAAGTGGAACCGGTTTTCGGACAATATCATGCTCCAACAAGAGATAACTCGCTGCGATGGTTGCTGAAGGTCGTCAGCGCATCGACAAGTGGCTGTTCTTTTCGCGCGCGATAAAATCGCGCTCGCTGGCGGCCAAGCTGGTTGTCGCCGGACGCGTCCGCATCAACAGCGACAAAGCAGCGCAGGCCTCCGATCTGGTCCAGCCTGGCGACGTTTTGACCATTACGCACGAGCGCCGCATCTTCGTTTGGAAGGTGCTTGGCACCGGCGTGCGGCGCGGTCCGGCCGAGGAAGCGCGCACGCTCTACGAGGACATGTCCCCGCCGCCGGCGCCGAAAGGCGAGGCTGTTGCCGATGCCATTCCGGCGCTGCGCGACGCCGGCAGCGGCCGGCCGACCAAGAAAGAGCGCAGGCAAACCGACCGGCTGTTCGGCGAAGACTGAAGCCTTGGCCGTCTGCGCCATGCCGGCGGTCTGGAATTTCATTCCGGACACGCGGGCCCCGCCTGCAATGGCTGCCCTTGCAAGCGGCAGGCAAAGGCGTTACCTCACCAAAAAAGCCGCCGCATCGGCCCGAAAATCGGAAATCGATTTTTCGGAAGGCACGATGCGCAGATTCAAAGTGTCAGAGCGGACTTTGTGCGTCCAATTGGACGCACGTCGCTCTAGCAAGAACGGGACGTCCCGGAGCCGACCAATGACCTATGTCGTGACCGACAACTGCATCAAATGCAAGTACATGGACTGCATCGAGGTCTGTCCGGTCGACTGCTTCTACGAGGGCGAGAACATGCTTGTCATACATCCCGACGAGTGCATCGACTGCGGCGTCTGCGAACCGGAATGCCCGGCCGATGCAATCAAGCCCGACACCGAGCCGGGCCTCGACAAATGGCTGCAGGTCAACACCGAATACGCCGAGAAATGGCCCAACATCACCGCCAAGAAGGAGCCTCCGGCAGATGCCAAGAGCTTCGACGGCGAAGCCGGCAAGTTCGAGAAATATTTCTCCGCCGAGCCCGGCCAAGGCGACTGAGCACATGACGCTGAAATCGGAATCGATTTCGGAAAGGGTGATGCGCAAAGCAAAAAAGTGCGGCCTATTGGATCGTCATAACGCTGCGTAACGCGCCTCATACATTAACTGCCTTGACAGGCGGCGATGGCGCTCGACCTTCGCGTTTGCAGCAAAACCTTGATTCTTCCGACTTTTTGTGCTACACCAGTTGAAACATGCCGGTGACACAACGTCGATTTATGGCGCAAGCGCCCCAAATCACTGAAAGGTGAAATCCCCAATCGGACCAGAGCGATCTGGGCCAGGCAGTCGCTATGTATGCGGTTTGCCGGTCCCGGCTTTTTCCGATGGGTTCATCTGTTGTGCGGCTAACGATCGGTGTCCCCGGTCGCATGCGTTCGGACCGGCAGGCCGCCGGTGCCACAACAAGGAGTTCAGGGCGTAATGGCAACGATCACCCCGCAGAAGAAGTCCACCTCGGCACGCCACGGTTTCAAGACCGGCGAGTACATCGTCTATCCGGCGCACGGCGTCGGCCAGATCGTCTCGATCGACGAGCAGGAAGTTGCGGGCCACAAGCTGGAACTGTTCGTCATCGACTTCCAGAAGGACAAGATGCGCCTGAAGGTTCCGGTCGCCAAGGCGACCTCCATCGGCATGCGCAAGCTGTCGGAAGAGGATTATGTCGAGCGCGCGCTGAAGGTCGTCCAGGGCCGCGCCCGCGTCAAGCGCACCATGTGGTCTCGCCGTGCGCAGGAATATGATGCCAAGATCAATTCGGGCGACCTGATCTCGATCTCGGAAGTCGTGCGCGACCTCTACCGTGCCGACAACCAGCCGGAACAGTCCTATTCCGAGCGTCAGCTCTATGAGGCGGCACTCGACCGCATGGCGCGCGAGATCGCGGCAGTCAACCGCATGTCGGAAACCGAAGCCGTGCGCCTGATCGAGGTCAACCTCAACAAGGGCCCGAAGCGCGGCGCCAAGGCCGACAATGAGGAAGCCGAGCAGGAAGAAGCTGCCTGATCGCTTTCACCGTCGAATTCATGAAAAACCCGGCCTTGTGCCGGGTTTTTGTTTTTACCCCCTTGTGGGGTTCCAAGGACGGGCGGGACCCGTGGCTCGCCCAGGCAGGTGGCTGCGAAGCAGCGAGGATGGGGACGACACCAGACCGCACCCGGACCTTCCGTCCGACCTCTTCACAAGGGGAACGTAGAAGGCTCAGCCGCCGGCTTCCTTCTTCGCCTCCTGCTTCAGCGTCGCAATAAAACGCTTGGTCCGTTCACGCTCCGGGTTGGAGAACACCACGGCGGACGGCCCCTTCTCGACGATGACGCCGGCGTCGAGGAACACCACCTCCTGCGCAATCTTGGAGGCAAGGCGAAGGTCGTGCGTGGCCATCACCATGGTCGTGCCTTCGCTGGCGAGTTTTCCCAGCACGTCGACCACTTCCTGCGCCAGTTCCGGATCGAGCGCCGAGGTCGGCTCGTCGCAAAGCAGCACTTTCGGCGACGGCGCCAGGGCGCGGGCGATCGCCACACGCTGCTGCTGGCCGCCCGACAGCGTTGCCGGCCAATCGTCCGCCTTGTGCGCCATGCCGACCTTCTCGAGCAGCGCCAGTGCCCGCTCGCGCGCCTTTGCCGTCGGCCATTTCAGCACCGTCACCAGGCCTTCCATGACGTTCTCGATCGCGGTGCGATGCGGGAACAGCTGGAAGTTCTGGAACACCATGCCGGTCTGCAGCCGCAGGCGCTGGATGTCGCGGCTGGGGATCTTGATGCCGGGACGGAATTCCAGCGTCTCGTCGCCGATGCGCACCATGCCCGAGGTCGGGATCTCCAACAGGTTGATGCAGCGCAGCAGTGTGCTCTTGCCGCCGCCGGAGGGGCCGACGAGCGCGGTGACGCTGCCTTCGGCAATGGTGACCGTCACGCCCTTCAGCACCAGATTGTCGCCGAAGCGCTTTTCGATGTCGGTGAGGCCGATCATGAGCGCGCCTCCAGGAAGCCGCCATAGCGGTTGAGCCGCTCCTCCAGCCGCGTCTGCAAGGCCGAAAGCACCGAGCTCATCGCCAGATAAAGGATCGCCGCCTCGACATAGAGGATCAGCGGTTCATAGGTGGTGGCGACGATGCGCTGCGCCGCCTGGAACATCTCCGGCACAGTGATGGCGGCGGCCAGCGACGTATCCTTGACCAGCGAGATGAAGGTGTTGGACAGCGGCGGCACGGCGACGCGGCCGGCTTGCGGCAGGACGGTGCGCCGCATCGCCTGGCTCCAGGTCATGCCGATCGAATAGGCCGCCTCCCACTGGCCCTTCGGCACCGAGCCGATCACGGCGCGGATAATTTCCGAACTGTAGGCGCCTATGTTGAGGGTGAAGCCAATCAGCGCCGCCGGAAAAGCGTCCAGCAATATGCCGACCGAAGGCAGGCCGTAAAAGATCAGGAACAGCTGCACCAGAAGCGGCGTGCCGCGAAAGATCCAGACATAGAAGCGGACCACGGCAACCAGAGGCTTGGGACCGAACAGCCGCACCAGGGCGACAACCAGGCCGACGAACAGGCCGAGTGCGAACGATAGCAATGTCAGCGGTACGGTGAAGATCAACGCCGCCCACAGCAGTGTCGGCAACGAGTCCAGCATCAGGTGTAGCCAGTGCGGCACGAACGGCTCCTCCTTCACAGACCGCCGCGGTGACGGCAGTGCGATTGTGTGCTTCTCATATCATGCGAAAAACGGCGAGCCGTCAAAGACGGCCCGCCGCTATTGGTCATTGCCGGCAAACCGCCGGGAGATGGTCTTTACTGCGAGACATCCTGGCCGAAATAGGTATCGGCGATCCTCTTGTAGGTGCCGTCGGCCTTGATGTCGGCCAGCGCCTTATTGATCGCCGCGACCAGCTCCGGATCACCCTTGCGCACGATGACGCCGGAATAGTCGGCGTTCTCTTCCTGCGCGGCGATCTTCACATTGGCGTCCGGCTTGTGCTTCTTGAAGTCGAGGAAAGACAGGCTGTCATTGATGGTGGCGTCGGCGCGGCCGGTGAGCAGCAGCTGGATCGACTGGTCGAAGCCGTCGGTGCCGACGAGTTCGGCGCCGTTGGTCTCGGCGAGCTTGCCGAAATTCGATGTCAACGACTGTGCCGACTTCTTGCCCTTGAGGTCGGCGAAGGTCTTGATGTCGGTGTTGTCGCCGCGCACGATCAGCACGGCCTTGGAGGCGATGTAAGGATCGGAGAAATCGTACTTGGCCTTGCGCGCGTCGGTGATGCCGACCTCGTTGATCACGGCGTCGTAGCGGTTGGCGTCGAGGCCGGCGATCAGCCCGTCCCATTTGCCTTCGAGGAACTCGACCTTGACGCCGAGCTTGTCGCCGATCGCCTTGGCGATCTCGACGTCGAAGCCGACCAGCGCGCCGGAAGCATCATGATAGGTGAAGGGCGCATAGGTGCCTTCGGTGCCGACTTTGAGGGTGCCGGCCTGCTTGATCTGGTCAAGATTGGCGCCGGCATGGCCTGATGTAACAGCCAGAACCTGAAGCGTTCCGGCAACGATGAGCGAATTGAGCCATTTCATTTCTGTGTGATCCCGTCCTTGGCCGGTGTCCGGCGCTTGTGAGAGCCGGAAACTGACAGATACAGCGCAGCAAAATAAGGAACCAGATTTCAAAAAAACGACGATCCAGAAATCAGATTCTCAAAGCAGCTCGGATCGGTGCCAATAGTCCCGATCTGCGGCGTCGATGCGCCCTGTCGGACCGCACAAAACAACCGCCCTCGGCGGCGGAACCAATCCCCGGTGTGGCACGTTCATGGCTTGTTGTAGGGCGCCGCGTTTCCATTTCAAGAACCCTTGGCTGCGCTAGGCCCGAAGCAATTCCAGGAAAGTGGGAAAGCGGTTTCCTTCGGAATTGCGTCAAACAGAGATAACGGCCGCCAGGCCGTCCGAAAATGTCCGGGAGCAGGAGCGCGGCATGATCGAAGACACGGCAGGACGGACCATGGTCCGCACGGCAATGAAAGCCCCCTACCTCGAGCGCGATGAGGAACATGTTCTCGCCTTGCGCTGGAAGGAAGACCAGGATCAGCAGGCGCTGCATCAGATCACCGTCGCCCATATGCGGCTGGTCATTTCCATGGCTTCGAAATTCCGACATTACGGCCTGCCGCTCGGCGATCTGGTCCAGGAGGGCCATGTCGGGCTGCTGGAAGCAGCCGCGCGTTTCGAGCCGGAGCGCGAGGTGCGCTTCTCGACCTATGCGACCTGGTGGATCCGCGCTTCGATGCAGGATTATATCCTGCGCAACTGGTCGATCGTTCGCGGCGGCACCTCTTCGGCGCAAAAGGCGCTGTTCTTCAACCTGCGGCGCCTGCGCGCCCGTCTTGCCAATGGCGCCGAGCCGATTTCCAACGCCACGCTCTACCGCGAAGTCTCGGTAGCCCTCGGCGTCTCCGAGGCCGATGTCGCGAAGATGGATTCCAGGCTTTCAGCACCTGACTCTTCGCTCAACGCACCGCTCGCCGACGAAGCCGGCACCACCGAGCGGATGGACTTCCTGATTTCGGACGATCCATTGCCCGACGAGGTCGCCGGCGACACCATCGACGTCGAACGGCGCCTGATGTGGCTGAAGACGGCGCTCCGCGCGCTCAATGCCCGCGAACTCAGGATCATCGAGGAGCGCCGGCTGACCGACGAAGGTGCGACGCTTGAGGCGCTCGGCGAGACCCTCGGTATTTCCAAGGAGCGTGTCCGCCAGATCGAGGCCCGCGCCATGGAAAAGCTCAAGCTCGCGCTGGTCAAGCAGAACCCCGAATTCATGGCAGCGTGAGATTGCCAGGAACAGGGGTACCGCCCTGAGTTATCTCAGAAAAAAGCACTACGAAGGCTGGGGTTTCTGACGAAGACCGGCGCTATCTGTCCGTGACGATCTTGACCTTGTCGCCGGCCGAAACCGAGGCGCCCGGCGACATCGCGTTGAGCACGCGGAACAGATCGAGCTTGCGGTCGACGCCGACCATCTGCGCCGAAAGTGTGCCCATCGTCTGCCCGGCCTGTACCGTGACGACGCGGATATGCAGCGGCTTCAGTGCCGCCTTCTCGGCGGGGCTGAGCACGCGGAACGAACCGCTGACCGAGCGTGCCACCGGATCGAGTGTCGTGCTGGCCGAGGGGGCCGCTGTCAACAGCCGGTAGACCTGACCGCCGGCGCGGATCACCGCAATGTCGAACTGCCAGCCATCGGCGCCGGCGTGCGCGGTCGCCGCCTGGTTGCCGTCGATCGTCTCCTGGCGCACACTGGTCTCGTCGAGACCGGCCACCCAGCCGCTTCTGATGTAGTCGGTCAGCGCACGATCCTTGTCGATCGACACACCGTCGAAGCGGATCGCCATGTCGCCGGGACCGGTCGCCGTCACTGCCGCCGCCGAATTGTCGATGATGAAGCCGTCGGGCACCGTGAACGAAACGCCGAGGCCCGGATGCAGGAAGGTCTGGCCGCGCACATAGCCCTCTTCCGGCGTGTCGCCATAGAGCAGGCCGTCTATCCCGGCCAGGAAGGAATCGCGGTCGCGGGTGCCGATGCCCGGCGCGCCGAACTGGCGGGCGTGGCGCTGCGCCAGATCAATTCGCTGCGGCGTGTTGGGGTGCGTGGCCAGGAAGTCGAGGCTGGCGTCGGTGGCGCCGCTGATCGAGCGGAAATCGGTATAGGCCGACATCGACTGCAGGAAACGCCCGGCGGCATAGGGATCGTAACCCGCCTCGCCGATCGACTTGATGCCGATCGCGTCTGCCTCCAGCTCCTGGTTGCGCGAGAACTGCGCCAGCCTCAGCTTGCCGCGGATCAATGCCTGCTTGGCGGTCGGGCTGTCGCCCAGCACATCGGAGACCACCTTGGTCGCCAGGCCTTCCTCGGCCTCGAGCTGCTGGCGCTGCAATCCGTGATTGGCGGTGACGTGGCCCATCTCATGCGCGATGACGGCGGCGAGTTCGGCCGAATCATTGGCCAGCGCCAGCAGGCCGCGGGTGACGTAGAGATAGCCGCCCGGCAGCGCGAAAGCGTTGACGTTGGGCGAATTGAGGATGGTGATGCGATAGGTCTGGGTCGGATTGGCCGACACCACGGTCAGGCTGCCGACAACCTTGGCCACCATGCGCTCGAGCTTGGGATCGGAATATTCGCCGCCATAGGTGGCAAGGATGCGCGGATGTTGCGCCTTCGCCAGTTCGGCAAGCTTGCTGTTGGCGGCGACATTGTCGACCGTGATCGGCTTGTCGGAAGGCTGGAAGCCGGATTCCTGCACTTCGGGAGGCGTGAACATCTGGCAGCTGGCCAGCGCCACGGCAAGGCCGGCCAGCGCGAGGAAGCGCACCAGCGGTCTGCGTTTCAAAGTGTCAGTGCCGGTCGGCAGCACGGCGTTCCTTCAGCTCTCGGCGCATGATTTGGACCGGGGTCCGCGCCAGCGAAAAATCGGTTTTCGTTGGCAATCCTGCACACATCAAAAAACCTACAGCGTTTACGCATCCGGCCGGGTGCGGCGCTGTAGGGGCAAATCACGGCTCGTGCCGGACCAGTACTAAGCGGACCTAGCCACATCGACTGGACCATGGCAAGCAAGCGCCACATCACCTGTAGCCGGTTTGGTCGTAAATTATGTCCGCTTCCGGGCAATATCGCGTGATCCGCCCGAACTTGCGCCGATATAGCGCCGAAACGCTTCAGGGCCAGTGCCGTCGAAAAAATCGGCGGCAGGTCCCGTCGCGGCAACCCTGCCATTGTCCAGAAAAACCATCTGCTCGCCGATACGGCGAGCGTCTTCCGGCTGATGCGTGACGAACAGCACCGTCATCGCCCGCTCGGCATGAACGCCGGCCACCAGGTCGAGCATGTCGTCGCGCAGTGCTGGCCCGAGCGAAGCGAACGGCTCGTCGAGCAGCAGCACTGGCCGGTCGCGCACCAGAACGCGGGCGAGCGCCACGCGCTGCCTTTCGCCGCCGGAGAGTTCGCGGGGCAGGCGCATTTCCTTGCCGGCCAGGCCGACGCGGTCAAGCGCCTCGGCGATTGCGGCGCGATCGGCGTCGGTCAGGTTGAGCGATGGCGAGCGGCCGAGCCCGACATTCTTCTCCACCGAGAGATGAGCAAACAGATTGTTTTCCTGGAATACCATCGATACCGGCCGCGCCGAAGGCGGCTCGGCGCCGACATCGGCGCCGCCGATCAGCACACGACCGGACTCCGGCGTCTCGAAACCAGCCACCAGATTGAGCAAGGTCGATTTGCCCGAACCACTTGCCCCCATGATGGCGGTGATCTTAGATGTATCGAATTCGACATCGAACAGGAATGACGTTTCGCCATAGCTGAACGAGACCTTGTCCAGCCGGACAGTCGTGCCTTTCTCCACAGCGGACGTCACGATCTCTCTCCCCGTCCCAGCCAGTCTGCCGCGACCACCAATGCAAGGCAGACCGCCCCGAGCAGCAAAGCCAGCCCGGCAGCATCGGCCGTGCGATAGCTGCCCATGCGCGCCAGCAGGAGATAGGGCAAGGTCTGCACCGAATCGCTGCCGAACAGCGCGATGACGCCGAGATCGCCGAGCGACAGCGCCACGGCGAAGGCAAAGCCGGTGGCCAGCGGCCGCCGGAGCGATGGCCAGTCGACCAGAAGCAGCCGGTTCCAGCCCGCAATGCCGAGCTGCGCGCACAGCTTTTCGTGGCGCTCGCTGGCCGCATCATAGGCCGGGCGCATCGCGCGGATGGCAAAGGGCATCGCCATCACCGCATTGACGGTGACGACCATGACCGGCGCGATGGCAAAGACATCGCTGACCGTGCGCAGCAGGAGAAACCAGCCGGCGCCGATGACGACGGGCGGCACGACGAGGACGAAGCCGGCGCCGGTGTCGGTGGCATGCTCGAGCAATGAACGGGCACTGGACCGGCGGCGCAGCGACAATGCCCGACGCGCCATGATCAGCGACAGCGACAGCGCCACCGAAAGTAGCGCCGCCGAGAAGGCGAGACCGGCGCTGGTCAGCGTCGCCTGACGCACGGCACTCTCGCCCGCCAACCGGCCGAGATCGGCGTCGAGGCCGGACGCGACGGTGGCCGCCATTGGTCCGGCGACGAACAGCAAGGCGAGCACGATCAGGACGGCGTTGAACGCTGTTTCTGCTTTGCCGGCCAAGTGATAGCGGCGCGGCGCGACAGGCAAATTGGCGTCGCCGGTCACATTGGCGCCGAGCCGCGTCAGCGCCAGCATGACGGCAAAAGTCAGCGCGATCTGCAGCACCGTCAGCGTCACCGCTCGCGCCGGATCGAAGTCGAAACGCAGCGCCTGATAGATGGCGACTTCCAGCGTCGTCGCCGCCGGCCCGCCGCCGAGGATCAGCACGATGGTGAAGGAGGTGATGCAAAGCATGAAGACAAGCCCGGCGACGCCCGGCAGCGCGGCGCGCAGCACCGGCCACTCGATCAGCCGGAAGGCTGGCCTCGCCCCCATGCCGAGCTGGCTCGCCAGCCGCCATTGATCGGCCGGCACCGTTCCCAGCGCTTCGAGGAACAGCCGGGTGGCCAGCGGCAGGTTGAAGAAGACGTGGGCGACGAGGATGCCTGGCAGCCCATAGATGTCGGGCCAGCTCTGGCCACCGATCGCGGCGAAATAACCGGCGCGGCCATAGAGCGCCAGTATGCCCAGCGCTGCGACAATCGCCGGCAAGGCAAGGGGCACAGTAAACAGCTGCAGGATGAAGCCGCGTCCGAAGAAGCGCGGATGCCGCGACAGCGCGCGGGCGACGAACAGCGCCGGTACGACGGAAAGCAGAGTCGAGAGCGCAGCCTGCCAGAGCGTGAAGCGGACAACGCGCACGAGATAGAGGTCAAAGGCGGACGCGGCGCCGGAAAGGTCGTGCGCGCCTTCCCGGATAAGGCCGGCGAAGGCGCCACCGATCAGCAGCGCGATTGCCGCAAGCGCGACAATGCCGGCCGTGATGCGGGGGTCAGAGGGATAGTGCGCACGCATTTCGTGCTATCCAACCCTACATCGCATGTTGGCTGCTGACGGAAATATTTCACGGAGGTCGAGTTCCCGCCCACCCCCCTCTGTCCTGCCGGACATCTCCCCCGCAAGGGGGGAGATTAGCAGCTTCGCTCCCCGCCCCATCCTCGCCGCGTTGGAGGTTGACGAAAGCTTTCGAGCGCTTGATCTCCCCCCTTGCGGGGGAGATGGCCGGCAGGCCAGAGGGGGGTGTTCAAGCGCCATCCTGAATTCCTACTTGCTCATCACCGCCAGCCATTCATCCACCCAGGCCTTGCGATTTGCCGCGACCTCTTCCGGGCTGAACAGCAAGGTCTTCGCCGGCTTGACCAGCCTATCAAAAGCCGGATTGAGCGGCTTGTCGGTTTTCCCGGCCGGGAACATCCAGTTGGTCTCCGGAATGACATCCTGGAATTTCGGCCCGGTCATGAAGGCCAGGAACTTCGCCGCCAGCGGGTTCTTCGCGCCCGTGGTGGTGATGCCGGCGACCTCGACCTGCAGATACTCGCCCTCCTCGAACGACGCCGCCTGGAAGCGCCCGGTGTTCTCGGCCACCATGTGGTAGGCCGGCGACGTCGTATAGGAAAGCACCATCGGCGCCTCGCCCTTGGTGAACAGGCCGTAGGCCTCGCTCCAGCCCGGCGTCACCGTCAGCACTTTGCCCTTGAGTTTCGCCCAGGCTTCCGGCGCCCTGTCGCCATAGACCGACTTGACCCACAGCAGCAGGCCGAGGCCCGGCGTCGACGTCCTCGGATCCTGGATGACGATCTTGTCGGCGGCATCGCCCTCGACCAGTTCCTTCAGGCTCTTCGGTGGGTTCTTCAGCTTCTCGGTGTCGTGGACGACGGCGAAATAACCATAATCATAGGGCACGAAAGTGTCGTCGCTCCAGCCGCCCGGCACGTTGTTTTCAGCCACCGCGCCATGTCGGACAAACAGGCCGGAAGCCTTGGCTTCCGCGGTGAGGTTGGTGTCGAGGCCAAGCACGATATCTGCTTTGGTCGAGGCTCCTTCCAGCTTGACGCGGTTGAGAAGTGCGACGCCGTCGGCCGCCGAGACGAAGTCGACGCTGCAGCCGCACTCGGCTTCGAATTCCTTCTTCACCTGGGGGCCCGGACCCCAGTCGGCAGTGAAACTCTCATAGGTATAGATCGTGAGTTTTTCCTGCGCGGACGCAGAGCTTGCCAGTAGCGAAACAGCAAGCCCCAGCGCTGGGACAAGACGGGACAAAAACATGCGCATCGGCGCCTCCTTCATTCGTGTTGAAAGGAATTGAGGCGTCGGGCTGTCCGAAGCGTCTAATCCCTCCGCCGGTACAAACCGGATCAGGTTCAGCGGGTTGGCGAGACTGCCTCTCAGCCGGTCCGCGAAGATCGCGTCCGGCACCCCGTTAGAGCGTTTCGACACATAGGCCCGGCCAAGGTGCCACGCAAGTGGAAGTTTGCCCGAGCATGATCCCGGAAAGTGGAATCCGTTTCCGGAAAAAGATCATGCTCCAACAAAGAGTGACGGTGCCGCTCGGCCTTCCGTTTCGTCGGCGGGGCTGGTAAGGGCCAGCGGATATGAGCACATTCACCATCCTGCTTGGCGGCGATCTCGTCCGCACGCCGCGGCTCGACCGCCAGGTCGCGGGCACGCGCGTCATCGCCGCCGACGCCGGCATCGATCATGCCCGCCTGCTCGGCGTGATGCCGGAGCTGTGGGTCGGCGATTTCGATTCCGTGCCGGCGGACCTGCCTGCCGATCTCGCCGCCGTGCCGCGGGAGGTGTTTCCTCCCGAAAAGGACAAGACCGATGGCGAACTGGCGATCGCGGCGGCATTGGAACGCGGCGCCACCAGCCTGGTGCTGGCCGGCGCTTTCGGCGGCAAGCGCGCCGACCACGCCTTCCTCCATCTGGCGCTCAGCCTGCGGCTGGCCGAGGCCGGCACAAAATTGCTGTTGACCAGCGGAGCGCAGGAAGGCGCCCCTCTGCTGCCTGGCAAGGCCGGCTTCGACTATGCCGACGGAACGCTGTTTTCGGTGCTCGGCTTTTCCGATCTTTCGGGCCTCACCGTGTCCGGCGCGAAGTGGCCGCTCGACCATGTCGAGGTCGTGTTCGGCTCGTCGCTGACCATCTCGAACGAGGTCAAGTCCAACACGACCGGGGGCGGCCTCGAAATCGCGCTCGGCCATGGCCGCGCGCTGCTGCTCGCCCACCCCTACCCCTTGCCTGAAAGCTGACATGGCCCCGCCCCTTCTCAACCTCGACGGGATAAGACTGACCTTTGGCGGCACGCCGCTGCTCGATGGCGCCGAACTGACGGCGTCCGCCGGTGACAAGATCGCGCTCGTCGGCCGCAACGGCTCCGGCAAGTCGACGCTCCTGAAGATTGCTGCTGGTCTGATCGAGCCGCAAGACGGCGAGGTCTTCCGCCAGCCTTCGGCAACGGTGCGCTATCTCCCGCAAATGCCCGACATGGACGGCTTTGCCAATGTGCGTGCCTATGTCGAGGCTGGGCTTGGGCCTGCCGACGATCCCTACCGCGCCACATATCTGATGGAGCATCTCGGCCTCGCCGGCACGGAGAACCCCAACGATCTCTCCGGTGGCGAGGCGCGCCGCGCAGCACTTGCCCGCGTCATGGCGCCCGAACCCGATATTCTGCTGCTTGACGAGCCGACCAACCATCTCGATTTGTCGGTCATCGAATGGCTGGAAGAGGAGCTCGTCCGGACGTCTTCGGCGCTGATCGTCATCTCGCACGACCGACGCTTCCTCGAACGCGTCTCGCGCGCCACTGTCTGGCTCGACCGTGGCCAGACCCGCCGCCTCGACAAGGGCTTTGGCCATTTCGAGGAATGGCGCGACCTTGTGCTGGAAGAGGAAGAGCGCGAACAGCACAAGCTGGGCCGCCAGATCGTGCGCGAGGAGCATTGGCTGCGCTATGGCGTGACGGCTCGCCGCAAACGCAACATGCGCCGCCTGGGCGAACTGCAGACCATGCGCCAGCGTTTTCGCGGCCATCGCGGCGCCGAGGGCTCGGCCACCATGGTGGCCAGCGACGCCGCCGAATCCGGCAAGCTGGTGATCGAGGCCAAGAACATCGAAAAGAGCTTTGGCGACCTCACCGTGGTCAAAGGCTTCTCGACCCGCATCCAGCGCGGCGATCGCATCGGCCTTGTCGGGCCGAACGGCGCCGGCAAGACGACGCTGTTGAAGATGCTCACCGGCGAGATGAAGCCCGACGCCGGCTCGGTGCGGCTCGGCACCAATCTGGAAATCGCCACGCTCGACCAGAAGCGCGAGGCGGTCGATCCGGCCGAGACCCTGGCGCAGTATCTCACGGACGGGCGCGGCGAAAACCTCGTCATCAATGGCGAGCAGCGCCATGTCGTGTCCTACATGAAGGATTTCCTGTTCAAGCCGGAACAGGCGCGCACCCCGGTGCGCGAGCTGTCCGGCGGCGAACGGGCGCGGCTGCTCCTGGCGCGTGTTCTGGCGCGGCCGGCCAACCTTCTGGTGCTCGACGAGCCGACCAACGATCTCGACATGGAGACGCTGGAACTGTTGCAGGAACTTGTCGCCGGCTTTGCCGGCACGGTCATCCTGGTCAGCCACGACCGCGACTTCCTCGACCGCACCGTCACCAGCATCATCGCCCCGGACGGAGGCGGCCGCTGGATCGAATATGCCGGTGGCTATTCCGACATGGTCGCGCAGCGCGGCGGCACCCGGCTCGACGACCGCAAGGCGCGCGCCAAGGCCGAAGCCAGCGATGCGCCGGCGCCGGGCAAGAGCGAGCCGGCAGCGCCAAAAGGGCCGTCTAAGAAACTGTCGTTCAAGCAGAAATTCGCTCTGGAATCCTTGCCCAAGAAGATCGAGGCGATAATGGCCTCGATCTCGCGGTTGGAAAACAACATTGCCGATCCCGCCTATTACGAGCGCGACCCGGCCTCGTTCCAAAAGACCATCGCCGCCCTCGACAAAGAACGCGCCACGCTGGCCGCACTCGAGGAAGAGTGGCTGGAACTGGAAATGCTGCGTGAGGAGATGGAGGGGTAGCATTGCCTGCGGTCTTTTATGCGCGTATGTTGTGCGCATGAAAGGAGGCATCTCCGTGCTTCAATCGACGCCAAAAACTCAGCGGACCTCTGTGAACACGTCCATTGACTCTCAGTTGATCAAGGACGCCAAAGCGTTGGGCATCAACATCTCCCGCGCTGCCGAAGCAGGGATCGCGAAAGCGATTGCGGCGGAGAAAACGCGTCGATGGCAAGAAGAAAACAGGGAAGCCATCGAAAGCTCCAACGAATATGTCCGAAAGAACGGACTGCCATTGGCTAAACACCGGCCGTTCTGATGGCGCGTTACGATTTCTATCGGAGTACCGAGAGCGACGGTTATCTTCTCGACGTGCAGTCAGATATGCTTGAAGGGCTGAGCACGACGGTGGTCGTTCCTTTGATGCCGCCCGAGATTGCCCCGCTTCCTGGCCGCCGCCTGAACCCGACCTTCGCTATAAACGGCAAAGATCTTGTGATGGTGACACAGTTTGTGTCGGCCTTCAGCGCGTCCGAATTGCGGATGCCAGAGGGAAACCTTTCTAGACATCACGACGACATCGTCGCCGCGCTCGACATGCTGTTCCAGGGCTTCTGAGCGAAGGCAGCCGCTACTGCCGCCCGTCAACCTGCCGTCTTGGCCTGCCAGGCCTTCAGCGCCTCGTCGAACACCTTCTCGCCCGGAATGCCCTTTTCCATGGTCAGCAGCGCCCGGCGTCCGGTCTTGTAGACCACCGGCACGTCGATCCAGTCCTGGCCTCGAAGCAAGGTCATATTGGCGTCCTCGTCGGCCTTGGTGTCGTTGAGCGCCACCAGGAAGAAGCCGTCGGCGATCTTGGCCGGAATGCCGATCAGCGGGCTGCCGGCATCCTGTTCCGAACTCTTCATGGCGACGCGCAGGATGTTGTCGACGCCACCGCCGTCAAAGCCCTCGGGCGTCAGGAAGATCATCTCGATGATGTGGCTGGCCGGCAGCGTCTGGTCGGTATTGCGGCGGATGGTCATGCGCAGCTGGATGTCCTTGCCGGGAATGGTCGCCTCGGCGCGGATCGCCGGCTCGGGCGGCAGGTCGCCGCCGGGCGATTCCTGCACCAGTGACCAGACGATGCTGCCGGGTTCGGCCGAACCTTGCGCCGTCGAGGTGCGTTCCTCGTAGAAGATCGCCTTCTGGCCGACCGCAACGGTCGGCGCGGGAGCGGCGGCCGCCGGCGCAGCGGGCGGCGTGCCGGCCGCGGGCGGCGTGGCGGCGGCATCAGCCGGTGCTGCCCCGTTGGCCGGCGGAGCGACGCCATCGGCGCGCGGCGTTGCCGGTGGCGTGGCGGAAGCGTCGGGCGCCGGCGGGGCGGGCGCCCCCGGGGCGGCGGCGTCGCCCGCCGGCGGGGTCGCAGGCGCTGGAGCCGCAGGTGGCGCTGGAGCCGGGGGTGGCGGTGTGGTCAGCGCGGCGACGGACTCGCCCTCGCCGATGCCGCTTTGACCGGCCGCGGGACCGGGATCGGTCTCACCGCCTTCGGGCGACAGGCGCTGGGTGAACTTCGTTCCCTCGCCGGCAGGAGCCGGTGCGGGTGCATCGGCCGCGGGCTTGGCCGGCGCCGGCTTTACCAGCGGTTCGGTCGAGACCGTCTTGGTGTCGCCGCCGAGGCCCAGCATCGAGCCAAAGGCATCCTTGTTCAGCCAGATGCCATAGCCACCGCCGGCCACCACCAAAAGCGCGACGACAGCCGCGATCAACCCGCCATAGCTGCGCCTGCGCTCGGCGGGGCGCAGGCGTTGGAACGTGTCCGCCGCCGGCTGCTCGTCATTGGCAAAGACATCGGCGCTGTCGTCGTCGGCGTCCAGCTCCGCGGCTTGCTTGTCGATGGTTTCTGCACGCGCCACAGGCGGAGGCGGTGTCGGAGCGGGCCTCTGCCAGCTCGGCTCTGTCCTGGTGGTCGGCGCCGGCTGCACGGGTTTCGCCGGCTGCCAGGCCGGCGCAGGCGTGGCGGAAGGCTTTACATGACTGGACTGGTTCTTGTTGCGGTCTATGGAGGAGAAGATGTGCTCCAGCTCCGCCAGCGGATCGGATGCCGGCAGTGCCCTGGCATAGTCGCGCTCGACGCTCGAGATGGCATCTTCCAGGGATCGCTTCTGCGTGCTTATGGCTTCGGCGGCCAGCGGCGGCGAATACTCCGCAAGCTTCTTCGCCAGCATGGTACGAACGCTTTCATAGATCCGCGTACGCTTTTCGGGCGTTTCGTCGCCGTGCTTGTCGAGCGCCTTTTTCAGAATAGCAACGAAATCTGCCATGCTTCAGTCGACCTGTATTTTGTTTCCGCGCCGGCCCCCCCAAATCGGCCGCGATGCCCGGAAAGGCTTCAGAAAACTAGTCTTGAAACGGATCGGTCACAAGTATCGTGTCGTCCCGTTCCGGGCTGGTGGAAAGGAGCGCGACGGGTGCCCCGATCAGCTCCTCGATGTAACGGACATATTTGACGGCCTGCGCCGGAAGGTCGTTCCAGCTGCGCGCGCCGGCTGTGGTGCCTTTCCAGCCTTCGAGCGTCTCGTAGACCGGCTCGACACGCGCCTGCGCGCCCTGGCTGGCCGGCAGATAGTCGATCGTTTCGCCGTCGAGACGGTAGCCGGTGCAGACCTTGATCTCATCCAGCCCGTCGAGCACGTCGAGTTTGGTCAGGGCGATGCCCTTGATACCGTTGACGGCGACGGCCTGGCGCACCAGCACGGCGTCGAACCAGCCGCAACGGCGTTTGCGCCCGGTGACGACGCCGAATTCGTGGCCACGCGTACCGAGAAATTCGCCGATCTCGTTCTTCTGCTCGGTCGGGAACGGGCCTTCGCCGACACGCGTCGTATAGGCCTTGGTGATGCCCAGGACATAGCCGATGGCGCCGGGGCCCACCCCCGAGCCGGCGGCTGCCTGGCCGGCAACGGTGTTGGACGAGGTGACGAACGGATAGGTGCCGTGGTCGATGTCGAGCAGCGTGCCTTGCGCGCCCTCGAACAGGATGCGTTCGCCGGCGCGGCGCTTGTCGTCGAGGATTTTCCAGACGCGGTCCATATAGGGCAGGATCTCATCGGCGACCGAGGTCAGCTCGGTCATGATCGCCTCATGCGTGACTTCGCCATGGCCAAGCCCGCGACGCAGCGCATTGTGATGCGTCAGCAGCCTGTCGACCTTGAGAGGCAGCGTTTCCAAATCCGCCAGATCCATCACCCGAACCGCGCGCCGGCCCACCTTGTCTTCATAGGCTGGGCCGATGCCACGACGCGTCGTGCCAATTTTCGTCCCGGAATTGGAGGCGGCGTCCTCGCGGAATCCGTCCAGCTCCCGGTGCAGCGACAGGATAAGCGCCGTGTTTTCGGCTATTTTCAGGCGGTCCGGCGTGACCTCGACGCCTTGCGCCTTGAGTTTCGCCACTTCCGCGACAAAGGCGTGCGGGTCGAAGACGACGCCATTGCCGATGATCGACAGCTTGCCTTGCCGCACCACGCCCGACGGCAGCAGCGACAGTTTGTAGACCTTGCCGTCGACGACCAGCGTATGGCCGGCATTGTGGCCGCCCTGGAAGCGCACGACCACGTCGGCGCGCTCCGACAACCAGTCGACGATCTTGCCCTTGCCTTCGTCGCCCCATTGCGAGCCGACGACCACCACATTGGCCATGTTTCTTTTCCCTTGAGATGCCGCCCTGGCGGCCTGGATATGGTTCGAAACGACAGGCCTCTATAGCGTCAAGACCTCGCAAGCGCGACCTTTCTTTGCCGTCGAAAATGCCCTGAGGCACAACAATTTTCGGCTTTGACATCATTTACTTGCGTCGGCGGGGGCAATAGGCCGGCAAACACAACTTCCCAGGCGGCCGGAATCCCGCATGCATCGACGCGCCTACCTGTTCCTGCTGCTGACCACCTTGCTGTGGGGCGGCAATTCCGTCGCCGGCAAGCTGGCGGTCGGTCACGTCTCGCCGATGACGCTGGTCTTCCTGCGCTGGGTGCTGGCCGTCGCGATCCTGCTGCCGATCGGCTGGCGCACGATCAGGGAGGACTGGCCGGTGGTGCGCAAACACTGGTTCGTCCTGGCTGCACTTGGCGCCAGCGGCTTCACTCTGTTCAACACCATTTTCTACACCGCGCTCAACTACACGACGGCGATCAATGTCTCGATCGAACAGGCGGCGATGCCGGTCTTGATCATCATTGCCAATTTCTTCTTCTTCCGCCTGCGCGTGAGCTGGGCTCAGATTGCGGGCGTGGTGCTGACCATCTTCGGCGTCATCTTGACTGCCTGCCACGGCGATCCGCGCCGGCTGCTCACATTGGAACTCAATTTCGGCGACGCCATCATGCTGGTCGCGGTCGTCCTCTACAGCAGTTATTCGGTCGGGCTGCGGCTGAAGCCGGTGATGCGCTGGCAGAGCCTGATGTTGTCCCTGGCGATCGCTGCCCTCATCACCTCGCTGCCGTTCTTCCTGTGGGAGGTCGCCGCCGGCAAGGTTATCGTCCCCGATATCAGCGGCTGGGTTGTCATCGTCTATACCGCGATCGGCGCTTCGGTCATTTCGCAGATCACTTACATCAGGGGCAACGAACTGATCGGCGCCAACCGTGCCGGGCTGTTCATCAATCTGGTGCCGATCTTCGGCACGCTGCTGTCAGTGCTGATCGTCGGCGAGACATTCCAGCTCTACCAGGCGCTGGCGCTCATCCTGGTGCTGGGCGGCATTTCGCTCGCCGAATACAGCGGGCGCAAGATGGCGGCACCGGGCCGCCGCGGATAACATTTGGCTGCTGCCGCGCTGCGCCGCCGTCGCGATAACTGCTGCCGCGCGCCGACCTGGAACATTTTACCTCTGGCGGAGTTTGCTTGCGTGGGAGGCAACAAGATGAGCCATAACCCTCGCAGCACAGCAAGCATTGCCGGTCACCCCATTCATCCAATGCTGATTCCGTTTCCGATCGCCTTCTTTGTCGGCACCTTCGTTTGCGATCTGATTTTCTGGCAAACAGCCGATCCCGGGTGGGTCACCGGATCGCTTTGGCTTCTCGGCGCCGGCCTGATCATGGGCGCCTTGGCCGCTCTTACCGGCCTGACGGATGTCCTCGGCGATGTTCAGATCCGCAATCTCACGACGGCATGGCTCCATGCCGGCGGCAACGTGCTCGTCGTGCTGATCGAGCTTTATAACTGGTACTCGCGTTATGTCGGTGGAGCGGCGGCTGTGATCCCGACCGGCTTTATCTTGTCGCTGATCGTGGTTCTGATCCTGCTGTTTACAGGGTGGAAGGGCTGGGAACTGGTCTATCGGCATCGCGTAGGCGTCTCCGACGGCTCAGACGAATTGACCTGAACCGGGCTCCGCGACGGCCGCCCCAATGATGGGGGGAGGGCCGCCGCATCCGCCACGCCGTCAACTACATTGCGTTGACGTCGAACTGCAGCCGCTTGGCCGAGTCGATGGACTTGTGCGCCTTGACCTGTTCCAGCACTTTCTCCGGGAACGGCGCGTCGAGATAGAGCAGCGCGATCGCGTCGCCGCCCGGCCGGTTGCGGCCGAGCTGGAAGTTGGCGATGTTGACGCCGTTCTCGCCGCACACCGTGCCGAGCAGGCCGATAATGCCGGGCGCATCGGCATTGGTTGTGTAGAGCATGTGCTGGCCGACCTCGGCGTCGAGATTGATGCCCTTGATCTGGATGAAGCGCGGCTTACCGTCGGAGAAGCAGGTGCCGGCGATCGAGCGCGTCATGTGCTCGGTCTTCACCGTCAGCTTGATGTAGCCGTCGAACACGCCCGACTTGTCGCGCTTGACCTCGGCGACGATGATGCCGCGCTCCTTCACCATGATCGGCGCCGACACCATATTGACGTCGGCGACCTGCGGCCGGATCAGTCCGGCAAGCGCGGCACTGATCAGGGCACGCGTGTTCATCGTCGCGGTCGAGCCGTCGAACAGGATCTCGACCTCGTTGATCGGGTCCTCGGTGACTTGGCCGACAAAGGCGCCGAGCACTTCGGCGAGCTTGACGAACGGCTTTAGCCGCGGTGCTTCCTCGGCCGTGATCGAGGGCATGTTGATGGCATTCGAAACCGCGCCCTTGATCAGATAGTCGGCCATCTGCTCGGCCACCTGGAGCGCGACATTTTCCTGCGCTTCCGCTGTCGAGGCGCCCAGATGCGGCGTTGCCACCACATTCTCCATGCCGAACAGCGCGTTGTTCTCCGCCGGTTCGACCTCGAACACATCGACGCCGGCGCCCGCCACCTTGCCGCTCTTCAGCGCCGCGACCAGGTCGGCTTCGACGATGAGCCCGCCACGCGCGCAATTGATGATGCGCACGCCGTTCTTCATTTTGGCGATCGCCGCCGCGTCGATGATGTTGCGCGTCTTGTCGGTCAGCGGCGTGTGCAGCGTGATGAAATCGGCGCGGGCGAAAAGCTCGTCCAGCTCGACCTTGTCGACGCCGAGTTCCTCGGCGCGCTTGTCCGACAGGAACGGATCGAAGGCGACGACATGCATCTTCAGGCCGACGCCGCGCGTGGCAACGATCGAGCCGATATTGCCGCAGCCGATGACGCCCAGCGTCTTGCCGGTGATCTCGACGCCCATGAAGCGGTTCTTTTCCCATTTGCCGGCATGGGTCGAGGCATTGGCCTCCGGGATCTGCCGGGCGAGTGCAAAGATCATCGCCACCGCATGTTCGGCCGTGGTGATCGAATTGCCGAAGGGCGTGTTCATCACGATGATGCCCTTGCGGCTCGCCGCGGGGATGTCGACATTGTCGACACCGATGCCGGCGCGGCCGACGACCTTGAGTCTTGTCGCTGCGTTGATCAGTTTTTCCGTGACCTTGGTCGCCGAGCGGATGGCAAGGCCATCATACTGGCCGATGACTTCGAGCAGCTTTTCCTTGTCCTTGCCGAGATCGGGCAAATAGTCGACCTCGATACCGCGGTCCTTGAATATCTGGACGGCGGTGGTGGAGAGTTTGTCAGAGACGAGAACGCGGGGCGCCATGGCGGCCTCCTTGAACTGGATTGTCGGGAAAGGGCGGCCCGCAGGCCACCACGAAATCTCAGGCTGCGGCCTTCAGCGAAGCCTTCTGCGTGGCGAAGGCCCAGTCGAGCCAAGGCAGCAGCGCTTCGAGATCGGAGGTCTCGACGGTGGCGCCGCACCAGATGCGCAGACCGGGAGGTGCGTCACGATAGGAGCCGATGTCGTACGCGACGCCTTCCTTGTCGAGCACAGAGACGATCGCCTTGGCGAAAGCCGCCTGCCCGTTGGCGTCGAGCGCCGCGACATCGGCGTCGGTGAAGGACAGACATACGGACGTGTTGGACCGTGTCGCCGCATCGACCGCGAGATGGCCGAGCCAGGACGACTTGTCGACAAAGCCATCGAGCACGGCGGCATTGGCATCGGCTCTGGCAATCAACGCATCGAGACCGCCGATCGACTTCGCCCAATGAAGCGCATCGAGATAGTCCTCGACGCACAGCATCGACGGCGTGTTGATGGTCTCGCCGTTGAAGATGCCTTCGATCAGCTTGCCGCCCGAGGTCAGGCGGAAGATTTTCGGCAGCGGCCACGCCGGCTTGTAGGTTTCCAGTCGCTCGACGGCGCGAGGCGACAGGATCAGCATGCCGTGTGCGCCCTCGCCGCCCAGCACTTTCTGCCAGGAGAAGGTGACGACGTCGAGCTTCTGGAAATCGAGCTTTTGCGCGAATGCCGCTGAGGTGGCATCGCAGATGGTCAGGCCCTTGCGATCCGCCGGTATGAAATCGCCATTCGGCACGCGCACGCCTGAGGTCGTGCCGTTCCAGGTGAAGACCACATCGCGGTCGAAATCGATCTTGGTGAGATCCGGCAGTTCGCCATAGCCTGCCTCGACCTTTCTGATATCGGCGAGCTTCAGCTGCTTGACGACATCGGTCACCCAGCCCGAGCCAAAGCTTTCCCATGCCACCATGTCGACACCGCGTTCACCGAGCAGCGACCACAGCGCCATCTCGACAGCACCCGTGTCCGACGCCGGCACGATGCCGATGCGGTAATCGGCCGGAACCTGGAGAATCTCGCGCGTCAGCTCGATCGCCTGTTCGAGCTTGGTCTTGCCGATCTTGGCGCGGTGGGAACGGCCGAGCGCAGCATTCTTCAGTGCCTCGACCGACCAGCCGGGGCGTTTTGCGCAGGGACCTGAGGAGAAATTGGGATTTGCCGGACGGAGTCCGGGCTTCGTATGCGTCGTCATCGTGGTCTATCCTTCCAGATAGTGGCCCCTCGTTGGGGAGGGGTGGCCCACGGACGGCGATATGCGTTCAGCCCTCAGGCGTCAAGAGGAAAGTTTTTGTCGCTGGCGGGATACCGGCGATACGGGATCAGCATGTCGTGGGCTAAAACGCAAACAGCGGATCGAAGGGATCCGCCGTTGGGCTTCCGAACAGCAAGCTTCCTACCAGAGGTCGTAGCGCAGGCCGAGCTTGACCTGATGATTGCTGATGCCCTTGCGGATCGGATAGGAGGTCAGGCTCTCGGCCGTGACATATTCGGCATCCGGCGTGGAGAAGTACTGGTAGCCGAGATCTACAGAAACATTCTTGGTCACCTGATAGGCCAGGCCCGCATCCAGCGTGTAGGCGAGGGAATACTGGGTCTTGTTGTCGTTCCGGACGAAATCATCCGTAGGGTCGACATTGTCGGTGAAGTAACTCGCCGACAGCTTGTATTTGCTCCGGACCAGCCCAATGCCGGCGCCGAGGTAGGGCGTGATCCCGACATAAGTGCCGAGATCGACATAGCCATTGACCATGCCCGACAGGGAATAATTTTGCAGCGATGCCGACGCGATGGTCGCACCACCCGGCGGCGGCGTCGCCGAATCGTCAAAGCCGACGCCGATCTTGTTGCCGGGCAGATAGCCAAGATTGACGTCGCCGCGCAGATAGTCGTTGAAGTGGTAGCCGAAGCCGATGCTGGCAAAGGCCGGATCCTGCTTCTCGCTGAAGCTCGCGGGGGCGAAGGTGAAATCCTGATCCTCGTAGCTCTTCTGCGCCAGATAAGAGACGTCGCCGCGCAGATACCAGCCCGAGCCGACCTCGACCGGTTGATAGTCCGGCGCCTGATCGACATAGATCGGCGGATCGTAGTCCGCGGCCTGCGCCGGCGTCAGCGGCACAAGGACGAGTGCGGCGAGCGCCGGCGCTGTCAGCGATTTGAAATTCATGGGTCCCCGGCTCCTGAAATTGGCGCCCGTCATTTTGATCGCAAGCGCCGTTTCACCAAGCATTGTTAACCATAGTGGTTAAGTCAGGGTTAAGGATAACGCGGCGTACCGAATTGATTTCAATTGGGTTTCTTCGGCACACGCGGCCGGTTGAAAACGCGCAAGCATCGGCAAACGAAAACCGCCCGGCAAGACCGGGCGGTTCGCGAATTCCTGGATTTCGAAGCGACTACTTGGTGTAGATCGGCTCCGGCTCTGGAACGTAGGGCTCCGGCGATGTGCAACCATTATTGCCGCCGAACTGATAGCGCAGACCGCCTCGTACCTCATGTGTGTTGATGCCATGGTCGAAGCCGGGCCCGGAACTGCTCACGTCGAAGTCGAACATGCGGCCCCCCTCAATGTGAGAGTAGCGATAGCCGGCATCCAGGATCACCCTGTCGGTAAGGCAATAGGACGCGCCGGCCATGAGCGCGTAGGCAAAGCGCCAATTCTTCGACCCGGGGTTGGTCTCGGTTGTGTTCGGGTCGTGGACGGTATCCCATTTGACGTGCGCGCCGCCGATGCCAGCGCCAACATAAGGCGTGATGCCGTGCCAGGTGCCGATATCGTAATAGGCGTTGGCCAAGAGCAGCAATGCGCTCATTTTCGACACTTCGACCGAGGTCGTAACGCCATCGTTGGTTGATCCGTTGAAGTCCGAAGCGAACCAATAGTCGGCTGTCAGGTCGGTACGGAAATGATCGTTGATCTTGTAGCCAATGCCGGCGCCGAGTGAGAAGCCGCCCTTAAGCTCGCCGGAATCGAAAACATTGCTGCCGGGAGGCGGCCCGTAGGTGATATAGTCGATGCCGCGCAAATCCGATTTATGATAGTCGATGTCGCCGCGGATGTACCAGCCGCCGAAATCGGCCGGCTGCTCGTAGGCGATCGGCGCCGGCGCCTCTTCGACCACCGGCGGCTCCGCCAGATCGGCGGCGAATACTGGCCCGGCCACACCTGCGAACAGCGCGGCAAGGAGGGCCTTTTTTGCTGTATTGAACATGTTTGTCACCCCTGAGAACCGTCGGGAAAGTCCAACTTGCCCGAATGTGATTGACCTCAGTTGTGGATAATGAATTGGAAAAGTTAAAAGGCGTTTAACCCTGTCGATTAACCACGAATTCTCGACATTTTAGCAAACAGTCTCCGCCGGCATAACGCTGGGACCAACCCTGGCCGAAACAAAAAGCCCGCCTGCAGGCGGGCTTGAAGTCTTGAGCCGGCAGTTCGCCCCTGCCGTTGGACGCAGCGCAATCAGGCGGCGCTGCGCGTTTCCGAAATAATGTCGACGATGTCGTTGACCACGGCCTCGACCAGCTGTGGGTCGTCGCCCTCGGCCATGACGCGGATCAGCGGCTCGGTGCCGGAGGGCCGTATGACCAGGCGGCCGGCCTTGCCGAGACGGTTGCGCGCGTCTTCGATCACCGCCTTGACCGTGGCTTCCTCAAGCGGCTTGCCGCCGGCGATGCGGACATTCTTCAACAGCTGCGGCACCGGCTCGAATTTCTTCGACAATTCGCTGACCGGCCGGTTCTGCCGCTTGATGCAGGCCAGCACCTGCAGAGCCGAGACCAGCCCGTCGCCAGTGGTCGAGAAATCGGACAGCACAATGTGGCCCGACTGCTCGCCGCCGACATTCAACCCGTGCGCGCGCATATGTTCCACGACATAGCGGTCGCCGACCTTGGTGCGATGCAGTTGCAGCTTCATGTCGCCAAGGAAGCGTTCGAGGCCGAGATTGGACATCACCGTCGAGACGACGCCGCCGCCGGCCAGTCGCCCGCTCTGGTGCCAGGACTCGGCGATCAGCGCCATGATCTGGTCACCGTCGACGATGGTGCCGTTCTCGTCGACGATGACGACACGGTCGGCATCGCCGTCGAGTGCGATGCCGATATCGGCGCGCACTTCATGCACCTTCTTCTGCAGGCCGGCCGGATGGGTCGAGCCGCATTCCTTGTTGATGTTAAAACCGTTCGGATCGACATTGATGGCAATGACCTCGGCGCCCAGTTCCCAAAGTGCTGCTGGCGCCACCTTGTAGGCCGCGCCGTTGGCGCAATCGACGACGATCCTGAGACCCGACAGCGACATTGAGCGCGGCAGCGTGCGCTTGGCGAATTCGATGTAGCGGTCATGCACGCCGTCGACGCGCTTGGCGCGGCCAAGTCCGTCGGAATCGGCGAGCGCCAGTTCGATATCCTTGTCGAGCATGCTCTCGATGCGCTCCTCGATCTCGTCGGAGAGCTTGTAGCCATCGGGACCGAACAGCTTGATGCCGTTGTCGTAATAGGGATTGTGCGAGGCCGAGATCATGACGCCGATATCGGCACGCAGCGAGCGTACCAGCATGGCGACCGCCGGTGTCGGGATCGGGCCGAGCAGGAACACATCCATGCCGGCCGCGCACAGGCCGGACACCATGGCGTTTTCGATCATGTAGCCGGACAGCCTGGTATCCTTGCCGAGCACGACGCGGTGGCGATGGCTGCCGCGCTGGAACGAGAGGCCGGCGGCCATGCCGACCCGCATCGCGATCTCAGCCGTCATCGGAAACTTGTTGGCGCGCCCGCGAATGCCGTCGGTGCCAAAATAACGTCCTGCCATGCTTGCCAGAATCCCCGTCGGTTTTTCAGCCGGCTCGTAATGCCACAATTGGTCCGAGCCCGACTATCACATTGTGTGATTGTATATTACCAATTCTTAGAAAATCATTGTAGCAGGCTGTTCTGAGCGTTGGGCAACGTACCATGACACGGTGTTGCCGCAATATAGCATTCACACTGGGCCACACCGCGCAGATTGGGCCGGTAAGCCGGACTGTTGGAGTGGGCAGATCGCAATGGATCCATCACCTTATCGGGAGAACGCCGTTTAGCATCTGGCGCAGCCTAGCGTTGAGAGCTATTGATTGACACAGGTACAACCTATGGGCGCAGCAACGGGAGAAACGCATGCTCATCCACCGACTTGCAACTTTGACGGGTCTTGCCGTCGCAACCTTGTTCATGGCGGCGCCCGCCAGCGCGCTGACCATGGCCCAGTGTAGTACCAAGTATAATGCCGCCAAGGACGCCGGCACGCTGAACGGGCAGACCTGGAATCAGTATCGGAAGGCCGAGTGCGGCACCGACGCGGCGGCCACCACCGAGACCGCAAAGCCGGCGGCCAAGAAGGCCGCTGCGGCCAAGACGGACACGACCAAGGCCGCCGCTGCTGATGATGGCGCCAAGAGTCTGACGGCCAAGGAATGCAGCGCTAAGTACCAGGCTGCCAAGGCCGCCGGTACGCTCAATGGCGCAAAGTGGAACGACTTCCGCAAGACCGAATGCGCCGCCGGCGCATCCGCCGCGGCAGAACCGGCCAAGGCCACGACCAAGGCCGCAGCCACAACCGACGATGGCGCCAAGGGCCTGACGGCCAAGGAATGCAGCACCAAATACCAGGCGGCAAAGGCCGCCGGCACGCTGAACGGCGTGAAGTGGAACGACTTCCGCAAGACCGAATGCGCCGCCGGGGCCTCGGCCGCGGCAGCACCCGCCAAGGCAACCACCAAGGCAGCTGCCGACAGCAGCGGCAAGGGCCTGAGCATGGCCGATTGCAGCGCCAAGTACCAGGCTGCCAAGTCTGCCAATACGCTGGGCGGCAAGAAGTGGAACGACTTCCGCAAGGCCGAATGCGGCGCAGGCGCAGATGACGACGACACCGTGCCGGCTCCGAGCGAGGCGACCTATACCAGCGAGCCCGAGAAGCCCTCGGTCAGCGCTCCCAAGGGCGTGAAGTTCCCGGCCGCGATCTCGAAGAAATATGCCGGCGAGACCCCGGCCAAGGGCCGCATGCATACCTGCCTCGAGGTGTATTATGCCAACAAGGACGCCAACACGCTGAATGGCCTGCGCTGGATCCAGAAGGGCGGCGGCTTCTACAGTCTCTGCAATGCCAAGCTGAAGAGCTGATCGCGTAGCCATATTCTCCAGACAGAGGCCCGCGCATCGCAGCATGCGCGGGCCTTTTTGTTGCGCTCGAAGACACCTGGCGTTGCTCGCGTTTACATATCGCGGAAGCTGTCGGCATCATCTATTCGCCCACACTGCCCACCGCAGACTTATGGTTGGCGCAAAGATTCCAATTGAACATATGCAGAACAAATGGTATACAAAAGGACATCGAACTTTTGTCAACCAGGAGGGTCTTATGTCCAGATTGAAATTGGCGGCATTGGCTGTGACGGCATGGATTGCGTGGAGCGTCGCCCCTGCAAGCGCACTGACGATGAAGGAATGCGGCGAGGCCTATCGCACAGCCAAGGAAGGCGGCACTCTGAACGGCATGGATTGGACCGCTTTCCGCACCGAGAAATGCGCGACGTCAGCTGCGGAGAGTGCCAATGCGGATGCGGTCAAAACCGAGCCGCAGTCGCAGAAGGAAACCAGCGCGGCGGTCGCCCCCGCTGTAGCGCCGACGGGCGTGACATTCCCGACCACCCTCGCCGCCGAATTCAAGACCGAGAAGCCCTCGAAGGCGCGGATGAAGACCTGCCTGCAGGGCTACCACGGCAACAAGGACGCGGGTACGTTGAACGGCCTTCGCTGGATCCAGAAGGGCGGCGGCTATTACAGCCTCTGCAACGCCAAGCTGAAGAGCTGATCGACCAGCAGCGTTTGAAGATCGAAGGCCCCCAACCGCAAGGTTGGCGGGCCTTCTCTTGGGTCTTGCCCCGTCAAGCGCCTTGTTTCGAGAGCTGGAGCAGTGCGACCAGTCTTGTAAGATCGGCATTGGCCTGGCCGGCAGCCACCCCGCGCTTCATCAGGCTTTGCATCGGCAAGACGAGTTCGGTGCTGACATCAGCCGACCTGCTGGCATCGATGAGATTGACGTAGGCATCAGCCTGCATGCCCAGGTTGGAAACGACATTGCTGGTGTGATCGCCACTGTCGATCTGTTCCGCCCACTTCGGCAGTAGGCCTTGCATCGACTGAAGCCAGGAGGCCAGCAGCGGCATGAACTCGCCGGCAGGGATTCCTGCTGCGCCCGTCAATGCCAACGCTTGCAGAACGCCCGCGAACATGCCGTACATGCCGGTCAGAAGCGAAATATCATAGAGCGGCGCGAGGCCTGGATCCTCACCGAGATATTTGCTGGTGCCGAGCGCTCCGAGCTGCCCCGAACAGGCATCGAACGCCTGGCGCGAACCGCTGTAGAGAATCAAGGCGTGCGGCCCGCCCACCATCGGCGGCACCGCCATGATGCCGCCGTCGATATAGCTGGCGCCCTGGCTCACCGCCCAACCCGACATCGCCCGCGCCTGCTCGGGCGTGCCGTTGGTGAGATTGACCAATGTGCGGCCCGACAGCGCGTCTCGGCTTGGGCCGAGCACCTCACCAACGGTGTCATAGACAAGCAGGCACGCCACGATCAGTGGACTCGATCTGACGGCTTCCTCGACACTCTTGGCCACAGTGGCGCCCTTGGCTGCCAAAGCCTCAGCCTTTGCCGGAGAACGGTTCCACACCGTCACCGCATGTCCCTGGTTTAGAAAGGCTTCCGCAAGCGCCGTGCCCATGGCGCCGAGACCGATTACTGTTATGTCGCTCATTCTGCTTCTCCTTGGTTTCGTTGCGCGGTTACGCCGGTGTCGGGCTCAGGTCCTGGCCAAGGCCACCGTCCACGGTCAGCCGCGCGCCCGTGGTGAAGGTCGCGTCGAACGCCAGGAACAGCACTGCGCGCGCCACCTCCTCCATCGTGCCGTGGCGCTTCATCGGCGTGACCGCGTCGCCGATCGCCATGAAGGCGGCCCGCTCCTCGGCCGAGGCGTCCGCCACACCCATCGTCGGCGTATCGATGAAACCAGGGCTGACCACATTCACGCGGATGCGGCGCGGCAGAAGCTCGGCGGCCAGGACCTTGGCGAAGGCGCGCAGTGCCGCCTTCGATCCGGAATAGACGCTCATGCCGCCGGTGCCGGATTCGTCGGCGATCGACGAGGTGAAGACTATGGCGCCACCATCCCTGATGAGGGGCAGCAGGCGCTGCGCGGTGAAGAATGCGCCTTTGGTGTTGATGTCGAAGGTGCGATCGTAACTGTCCTCGGTGACCCGCTCCACAGGTTCGAGATTGGCCACCCCGGCATTGACGTGAAGGAAGTCGATCTGGCCAAGCTTCTGCCCCACTTCGGCACCGAGCGTGACGATATCGGCCATGTCTGAGATATCGGACCGCACGACATGAGCTCGCGAAAGCAGCTTGGCTCGCGCGGCCTCGATGTTGCGCTGGTCGCGGCCGGTGACCAGGACCTCGGCGCCGCTTTCGATCAGGGCTTCGGCAACGGCGAGCCCCATGCCGTGCGTCCCGCCGATGACAACGGCCTTCTTGTTTGCGTATCCTGTCATGATCCATCCGTTTTTGACAAAATCCGGCCGCCGACGCCTTTGCAGGTCGAAGCGAGGTACCGATATGACGTTGTGGTGTTCGCCGATGCCGGCGAGCTGGTTTGAAGCTATGGACCGGCTTGGTTTTTCTCAAGTACCGACAAAAATGTAAGCTACCCACCGATTGCTCAGAATTGGATGAAACATGGGAAAGAAACAGCCAGATAGTTGCGGATTGGGGCCGGCGCTGGAGGTCATCAGCGGCAAATGGAAGGCGCTACTGCTCTGGCAGATTCACAAGGCGCCGGCACGATTCGGTGAGCTGAAGCGGCTGGTGCCTGACATCAGCGAAAAGATGCTGATCCAACAGCTGCGCGAAATGGAGGCCGACGGCATCGTCCATCGCGAAATCTTTCCCGAGGTGCCGCCGAGGGTCGAATACTCGATTACCGAATTCGGGATCGAGCTGGACAATGCCCTGATCCCGCTGGCCAGATGGGGCAAGCAACATGCTGGCCGGACTGACGGTGTGCGCCCCGGCAAAGTAAATGCATCCGCATCGCCCGCTGTTTGAGAGACCCTGAACAGCAAAACGCCGCGGATTGAGCCGCGGCGTTTTCTTGCATCAAGTGATGTCAGCTCAGCTCGACGGCTGAGGCTCCATGCCGCCTTCGGGCTCGGGACCCTTCTTGCGGCGGCCGGACTTCGGCACAGCCGAGCCGCGGCTTGTGGGGGTGTCATCCCCCAAATCTCGCGCGGGCTTCTGCCCGGCGATCAGCTGCTTGATCTCTTCGCCCGAAAGCGTCTCGTATTCGAGCAGGCCCTGCGCCAGAGCGATCCATTCCTTCTTCTTCTTGGTCAGAATGGACTTGGCCGTGACATAGGCCTCGTCGATCAGCCGGCGCACTTCGGCGTCGATGATCTGCGCGGTCTCTTCCGAGACGTTCTGCGTGCGCGCCACCGAATGGCCGAGGAAAACCTCTTCCTGGTTGTCGCCATAGGCGACATGGCCGAGCTTGTCGGAGAAGCCCCAGCGCGTGACCATGGCGCGCGCCAGCTTTGTCGCCTGCTCGATGTCCGAGGACGCGCCGGAGGTGATGTTCTCCTTGCCGAACTTGAACTCCTCTGCGACGCGGCCGCCCATCATGATGGCAAGCCGCGAGATCATGTATTTGTAGCTCATCGAATAGCGGTCGCCTTCCGGCAGTTGCATGACCATGCCGAGCGCGCGACCGCGCGGGATGATGGTCGCCTTGTGCAGCGGATCGGCCGACGGCACGTTGAGCGCCAGGATGGCGTGGCCGGCCTCGTGATAGGCCGTGAGTTCCTTTTCGGCCTGGGTCATGGCCGACGAGCGGCGCTCGGCGCCCATCATGATCTTGTCCTTGGCGTCCTCGAACTCCGCCATGGTGACAAGGCGCTTGTTGCGGCGCGCCGCCATCAGAGCGGATTCATTGACCAGGTTCATCAGGTCGGCGCCCGAGAAGCCCGGCGTGCCGCGTGCGATCACCTTGAGGTCGACATTCGGCGCCAGCGGCACGTTGCGCACATGCACCTTGAGGATCTTCTCGCGGCCGACGATGTCGGGGTTCGGCACCACCACCTGGCGGTCGAAACGGCCCGGACGCAGCAGCGCCGGGTCGAGCACGTCGGGCCGGTTGGTGGCGGCGATCAGGATGATGCTCTCGTTGGACTCGAATCCGTCCATCTCGACCAGCAGCTGGTTCAGCGTCTGTTCGCGCTCATCATTGCCACCGCCGAGGCCGGCGCCGCGATGGCGGCCGACAGCGTCGATTTCGTCGATGAAGATGATGCAGGGAGCATTCTTCTTGGCCTGGTCGAACATGTCGCGGACACGGCTTGCGCCGACGCCGACGAACATCTCGACGAAGTCGGAACCCGAAATGGTAAAGAACGGCACATTCGCTTCGCCGGCGACGGAGCGGGCGAGCAGCGTCTTGCCGGTGCCGGGAGGTCCGACCAGAAGCACGCCGCGCGGGATCTTGCCGCCGAGGCGCTGGAACTTCTGCGGATCGCGCAGGAACTCGACGATCTCCTCCAGATCTTCCTTGGCCTCGTCGACGCCGGCGACATCCTGGAAGGTGACGCGGCCATGCGCCTCAGTGAGAAGCTTGGCCTTCGACTTGCCGAAACCCATGGCGCGGCCAGAGCCGGACTGCATCTGGCGCATGAAGAATATCCACACGCCAAGGATCAGGATCATCGGCAGCCACGAGAGGAGCATGCTGATCAACCCGCCCGAGCCGTCGTTCTCAGCGCGCGCATTGATGGTGACGTTCTTGTCCTGCAGCCGCGAGACCAGCTGCGGATCGCCAGGCGAATACGTCTGGAAGCCGTTGGCGTTGTCGCTATAGGTGCCCGTGATGCGGGGTCCAGTGATGACCACCGTCTTGACCCGGCCCGCCGCGACCTCCTGCAGGAACTGCGAGTAGGGAACGTCGGTGGAGGCCCCACGCGTCTGCGGCGTCTGGAACAGATTGAAGAGAGCAATGAGCAGGACCGCTATGATCGCCCAGAGCGCGAGATTGCGATAATTCGGATTCATCAATTGTCCCGTTGGTGCCCGCTGGGACACGCGTCATGAGAGGAAACTTGCGCCTAACATAGGGAGAGCGCCCCCCCTTGCCAAGCATAACAGCACGTCTGGGTTAAGCTTTCGCGCCATGATCAACCGGCACTGTGGCGGCCAAAGGGCAAGCCGGGACAGGCGGTGCGCCGATCAACTCGGCGACGGCCTGCGCCAACACCAGATCGAAGCACGGCAGGAAACGGGCAAAGGGGGCAACGGCGGGGCTGACGGCGGCTGCCGGCGCCCACGCTACATCCTCTGCAAAACCACGGCATTCGCCGCCGCGCCACAGCGCCGGTTCCGCAGCCAGGGCGGCGCGCACAAGGCTTGGCGGCGCGCCATCCCCGGCAATCGGCGTTTTGGCGGCGGCAGCGGCGCCAAGCGGCGCGATCAACCATGCACCCGGACTGTCGCCCAATGTGATCGCCCCGGCTTCGATGTCTGGCGTGATCCGCCGGCGACCGTCCCAGAGCAGAGTGCCAGCTGCCGGCGCGGAACGCGGCAGGTCGCGCGATTCACGGCGCAGGAAGATGCCGTTTCGCCTGATATCGACCACCGTCCGCGACAATGTGGCGCAAAGCGGTCCGGCCCGCATTTGCTCGAACAGCGCTTCGCCGCGCGCCTGGTCCGGCAACAAGGCGGTGCCGCCCGTCGCCGCCAGCAGGACACGCAGCGCATAGACCGCGGCTCGCGTGTCGTCAGCTTCGGCAAGACCGGGATCGAGACGGATGAGACCCCTCGCCGGCCGGCTGGCAAATTCACCGATCAGGGCGGCGGCGCGGCGACCGAGTTGTTCGCGCTCGCCGGCGGCCCGCCTGGCCAGGCCGATCGCTTCGGCAAAACGCTGCCCGCTCCGGTCTTCGCCGAGCACGGCGCGGATGCGCGCGCGTTCGAAATTCGTGTCGATGTTGGTCGGATCCTCGACCCAGCCGACATGTTCGCGCTGCAGGAAGGCGCGCAACGCCGCGCGCCGAGCGCCGAGCAGCGGCCGCGCGATCCAGGTCCGCCAGTCATAGAGAGTGGCAGGCGCCATGCCGGCCAGACCTCGGCCTGCAAGCTCTCGCCCATCATTCCGCGCGGCTCGCATCAGGACGGTCTCGGCCTGGTCGTCGGCGGTGTGGCCGGTCACGATCACACCAATGCCTTGCGCCTGCGCTGCCTCGGCCAGGAACCGGTAGCGCGCCTCGCGCGCCGCCGCGGGCAGGCCGGCCGACGGCTTGGTGCCGGACCAGTTGAGCGTCCGGTGCGCGATGCCGCGCTCGGCACAAAGCTTTGCCACGCTGCGCGCTTCGGCTGCTGCTTCCGGACGCAGGCCGTGGTCGATCGTCACCGCCAGCAGCCGGGCTGTCGGGGCGCTGCGGCCGAGGTGAGCCTTGAGGAGAAGAAGGAGGGCGGTCGAGTCGCTGCCGCCGGACACGGCCGCAAGCGCGCCGTTGGTAAAGTCGATCTGCGAAAAATTCGAAAGGTCAGGCTCGGTATCGAGCATCAATGCATGTCGCGCAAAAGTGGTCCCGGTTCTGGGACAACACGGCAAAGACTAGCACGCCGCCAGCGCCCTCTCCTGCTTGACGCGTTCCTTGAGCGCGGCCGAAATATCGGGATAGCGCTTGCCGATCTCGCCGAAGGTGGCGCAGGCGACATCCTTCTGCTTGAGGCCGACCAGCGACACGCCAAGCTTCAGGAGCATGTCAGGCGCCTTCTTGGCCTTCGGATAGTCCTTGCTGGCGGAGAGGAAAACCTCGGCAGCGTCATGATACTTCTGCTGGCCAAGCAGCGATTCGCCAAGCCAGTAATGCGCGTCCGCCGCCTTGGCGTCCTTCGGGAACCGGGCGATGTGGTCGCGAAAACCCTGCTCGGCGGTGCTGTAGTCGCCCGACAGGATGAACTGGTAGGAGTTGCGGTAGATCTCTTCCGGGTTGTTGGTGGCAGGCAGCGCCGCCACCACCGTGCCGTCGGACTTGCCGGTCTTAGCCCCGGTAGCCGGCGCCTCGGCGGCGGGAGCCGCACCTTCCGCCGGCGCCGCTGCCTGCGTGTTACCGCCGGCGTCGATTACATTGCCGTTCTTGTCGACGGTAATGGTGCCGAAGGTCTTGGGCGGCGTGCCGTTGATCACCTTGCCGGGATCGCCGGTCTGCGATTCGACGATGACCTCGCCGACGCTCTGGCCGCCATCCGGCTGCGCGCCGGCATCGGCCGGCGCCTGGTCTGCCGGGGCCTCGGCGACGCCGGTGCCCGCGCCACCGTCCTGCGGCGCGGCCTCCGATTTCTTCTGGGCCGGCGGCTGCCCGCTGGAGCCGCCTTCCAACTGCTGGAAGCGGAACTCGTTGTCTTCCTGCTGCTTGCGCATCTGCTCCTGCATCTGCAGGATCTGGAAGTTGAGTTCCTCGAGCTTGCCGTTCATCTGCCGGAGCTGATCTTCCAGCCCCGCGGCGGCGGTGCCGTCCTGCTGCTGCGCGATCTGTTGCTGCTCCGGCTTCTCCTTCTTGCCGAAAATGCCGAGCGTCGGCAGATGGAAGGAAAAGCCGCTATCCGCGGGTTGTCCGGTGCCGCTCGCAGAAGCCGCGAAGCCTGATACGAGCAGCAGCGCGAGCGTGCCGCTCAAGACCGATCTGAAATGCATGTGCCTCTCGCCGTGAAAATCGTGAGCCTGTTCGCGCCTTCCGATCAAAGTGGGACCGGCACGACGCCCTCGGCTCTTAGCAGGAGGCGAGACTTCGGCCAAATTTTGTTTCCGGGTTTGTTTCCGGGACCGAAAGTGAAAAAGGCGGCCACAAGGCCGCCTTTCGCATGGAGGTGTTGCAATTATGCGACTAAGGCGCCGCCGTCTTGCCTATCAGGAGCCGGCGCCGGAGAGCGTGGTGACCGCGCGGCGATTCTGCGACCAGCAGGAGATGTCGTCGCAGACCGCGACCGGACGTTCCTTGCCGTAGGAAATCGTCTTCAATCGGCTCGCCGAGACGCCCCTGGCGACCAGGAAGTCGCGAGTGGCGGCGGCGCGGCGGGCGCCGAGAGCCAGATTGTATTCACGCGTGCCGCGTTCGTCGGCATGGCCTTCGACGACGATGGCGTACTGCTTGTACTGGTTGAGCCACTGTGCCTGGCGCGACAGCGTCGTCTGCGCATCTGCGCGGATCGCGGTCGAGTCCGTGTCGAAGAAGATGCGGTCGCCAATGTTGACGGTGAAGTCCTGCGCCGAGCCCGGCGTTGCGGCGCCCGCGCCATTGAGACCGAGATCGGCAGCGTTGTTCGGGGTTTTCTTCGAGGCGCAACCGGTGATGGCGAGCATCGCGATCAGGGCGATCATCGCCGGGTTTCTGGTAAGTGCTGCGATACGGCCCATGCCGCCTCTCCTTCGTATTCGAGTGATCGTATTTCGAGTGATTTCGTTGATCACCCAGTAACCACGTTTGGGTTAACCGGCATTCAAGAAATACGGTTAATGTTTGGTTTCGATCGACCGTCCACGACCTTCAAATCCACGGTCACAGTTGGCGCGGACCCTAGGCGGAAATGCGGCCGAAACGCGACTAATGAATGGAAAAGGGGCCAAACGGGCCCCTTTTTAGCAGGTGTGGCAATTCGGCCGAACCTACTCCAGCAGCGGCGACCAGGCGGGATCCGACGCGAAATTCGCGGTCGGGATCGACTGTTCGTTGCGGCCGGTGAGATCGACGGAAACCAGTTTTGGGCCGCCGGCGGAGTCGCGGAAGAACATCAGCACGCGGCCGTTGGGCGCCCAGGTCGGTCCCTCCTGCTGGAAGCCCGAGGAGAGGATGCGCTCGCCCGAACCGTCGGTCTTCATGACGCCGATCTGGAATTCGCCGCCGGTCTGCTTGGTGAAGGCGACGAGGTCGCCGCGCGGCGCCCACACCGGCGTCTAATAGACGCCGTCGCCGAACGAAATGCGGGTCTGGCCCGAGCCGTCGGCGCCCATCACATAAATCTGCGCACGGCCGCCACGATCGGAAGTGAATACCACCTTGCTGCCGTCGGGCGAATAAGAGGGCGAGGTGTCGATGGCGGTCGAGTTGGTCAGCCGGGTGGTCGAGCGGCTTCGCAGATCCATGGCGAAGATGTTGGAATTGCCGTCATCGCGCAGCAGGCTCATGATCACCTTCTGGCCGTCGGGCGAGAAGCGCGGCGCAAAGGTCATGCCGGGAAAGTTGCCGACCAGTTCGCGCTGTCCGGTCTCGATCTGCAGCAGATAGACCCGCGGCTGGCCGCTTTCGTACGACATGTAAGTGATTTCCTGCCGGTTCGGCGAGAAACGCGGTGTCAGCACGATCGAGCGGCCGTCCGAGAGATAGCGCACATTGGCGCCGTCCTGGTCCATGATGGCGAGCCGCTTCTTGCGCGCATTCTTGGCGCCGGATTCGTCGATGAAGACGACGCGGGTGTCGAAATAGCCCTTCTCGCCGGTGAGCCTCTCGTAGATCGCATCGGCGATGATGTGGGCGACGCGGCGCTGATTGGCATCATTGGCGAAGAACTGTTCGCCCGACATCTGTTGGCCGGCAAAAGTATCCCACAGTCTGTATTGGGCGCGGATGCGGCCGTCCGCCTCCTTTGCGACACTGCCGGTAACCAGCGCCTGCGCATTGATCACCTTCCAGTCGTCGAAGCGCGGCTGCGCATCCGGATTGGCGATCTTCTCGATGAAGGCGTTCTTGTCTATCGGTGCGAACAGGCCTGAGCGTTTCAGGTCGGCGCTGACGATATCGGAAATCTGGGCGCCAAGCTCACCTTGAAAATCGGTGATTGCGATCGGCAACGGTTCGACATTGCCCTTGTTGACGTTGATCTCGACGAGTGCTCGCGCCGGCAAGGTGGCAACGGCAGTCATGCCCAGCGCCATGGCTGCAATCGTCAGGAGCGGCTTGAGGATAGATTTCATGTCTTCTCGCTTCTCGTAACTGATTTTGTGGATACCAGGCCTAGAGCCCCAGCATCTCCCTGGGGTCGAAAGTGACTCGAACCTGGGCCCAGATATCATGCTTGCCGGCAGGAACTTGCAGGCCAGCCATGTTTGCCTTCTGGACGGCACGTACCGCACTCTCGTCGAATTGGCGGTTTCCGCTCGATTTTTCGACGGTCGGACGGCCTTCGAGCTTGCCGGAGGCATCGAGATTGAACACGATCACGGCGACGAAGTTTTCCGAGCCCTCAACCCCCACCGGAAGGGTCCAGCTATTGCCCAGCTGATCCGACAAAGTGCCCATTTCGGCCTGCGACAGTTTCTGGCCCTGGGTCTTGTCGGCGCCGAGCGACGCCTGCTGCGTCGAGCGCTTGGCGCCGCCGCCAGAAGGCTTCTGCTTGTCGAGCAGAGCAGTGATCTCACCTTCATTGAACTGCTTTTCCTCGGACTTCGGCTTCGACGAGGCTTCCTTGACCGGCTTGTCGGCGTCCTTGCGGTCCGGAGCCTTCGCGCTTTCAGCCTGCGCCGGTTGCGGCTTCGGCCGTGCTTCCGGAGCAGGAGCGGAAGTCGGAAGCTGCGCTTCTTCCAGAGGCTGCTGATCCGATATGGCTTCGGCGACCGCGTCGGGCTTCACGCGTGGCTTCGGCTCTATGGCGGCGGTCGTGTCCGGCTGCGGTGTTGGTGCAGGCTCCTTCACCGGGGTCGGCTTCGGTTCAACCTGTTTCACCGGCTCGGGCTTGACCTCTTCCTTCGGCTGCGGCGTTGGTGCCACCTCCGTCGCCGGCGTCGGCTTCGGCACTTCCTTCGGTTTCGGCGCGTCCTCGGGTTTCGGCTTCTCGGTCGGCGTCGGAGCCGGAGCAGCCGTCGCTGTTTTCTCCACCGGCTTCGGCTTGGGCTCGTCCGTCACCGGCTTGTCGGTATCAACGCTGTTCTCGCCGATCTTCTGTGCATCTGGCACGATGTCGGGACGCTTGGTCGGCATCGGCGCCGGCTTTTCATGCATCACCGCCTTCTTGTCGCCCTGCAGCGTCTGCGCAATGGCTTCCATGGGAACGATGTCGACCGCTATGGACTCGACATCCGTGGACGGCAGCGCGGCCGGCGCCGACAGGGTGAACAGGCCGAAAGCCAGTGCCACTGTATGCAGTATCACCGATGTGGTGAGGCCGGTCTTCATCGTGCGTCTACTGATCCTGTTGCTGCAGTGAAATCAGGCCGATATTCTTGTAGCCGGCGGCCTGGATGAGGGCCATGACCTCCATCGCGGCGCCATAGTTGGTCGCCTTGTCGCCTCGGATGAAGATGCGCTCTTCGTAGCCGGTCTTGGAAATCGCCTGCAGTTTGGCGACCAGCTCTTCCCTTGGGATTTCGGTCTCCTGCAGGAAAATCTTGCCGGCCGCGTCGATCGAAACGGTGATCGGCTGGGTGTCGGCGTTCATAGCCTTGGCCTTAGTCTCCGGCAGGTCGACCGGCACGCCGACCGTCAACATAGGTGCGGCGACCATGAAGATGATCAAGAGCACCAGCATCACGTCGACCATCGGCGTGACGTTGATTTCCGACATCAATGCATGGTGGCGGCCGCGCCGCCTGTGTCCGCGTCCGCCGCGTCCTGCCATGCCAACCGACATACCCATCTTCTTACCTCAGCCCTTAGGCGCTACTTTTTCATCGATTTGGCGCGAGAGTATGGCGGAGAACTCGTCCGAGAACCCTTCCATCCGCACGGCGATCTTGTTCGCGTCGGATGACAGCTTGTTGTAGGCGATAACCGCCGGTATGGCGGCGAGAAGACCGATGGCCGTCGCCAGTAGCGCTTCGGCAATGCCGGGTGCAACAACCGCGAGACTGGTGTTCTTCGAACCGGCAATCGCCTGGAACGAGGTCATGATGCCGATGACGGTGCCGAACAGGCCGATGAAGGGTGCGGCCGAACCAGTGGTAGCGAGAAAGCCGAGACGGCCCTCCAGCTTCTCCATCTCGCGCGTCAACGCCAGGTCCATCGCCTTGTCGATGCGGGTCTGCAGGCCGAGCGGCGATTTGGCCCCCTTCTCGAAGCTCTTCTTCCATTCGCGCATGGCGGCGACGAAGATCGCACCCATGCCCGTGGTCTTGCGGTCGGCAAGCGTGCGATAGAGTTCTTCCAGCGACTGCCCCGACCAGAACACCTGTTCGAAGCGATTGAGCGACAGACGCATGCGGGCATAGCTGACCAGCTTGTCGACGATGATCGCCCAGGTCCAGACCGAGGCGCAGAGCAGACCGATCATGACCAGCTTGACCACCCAGCTGGCCTGTGTGAACAGCGCCCAAATCGACAATTGCGCTGCCGGATCGGCGAGTGCGGTAGTTTCCATGCTTCAGTCCTTAAGATTTTCCGGGCATCGCTGGCGGCTGGCCCATGGGCATCCCTTGTGGTCCGTTCGCGCTTGGCTTCCGGATTAACCCCAAAATGCACCGTTGGCGGCCTTTTCAGGGCAAATATTGGTGAAAGGAAGGCGCGCGGATTCTTCCAATCTTCATCAATCTCTTCATGAACCGTTATGGTTAAGGATGGGTTAGGAATATGGCGCGGCGCATTGCCGCGCCCAGCGACGCCGCTGGCCGTCCATCCACAATCGAATGCGTTGCCGATTGGCCGCTCGTTGCCGGCCGGCAGGCCTGGATATCAGCTTGCTCCTGGTAGAAAGGCCGCGATCCATTCTTTCGGAAAGCGCTTCGGCCGGCCGTTCTCGCCGATGATCGCCGCCTCGACCTTTGCTTCGACCAGAACCTCTGTCCCGCGTTTCAATTGCTGCGCCATGACGATGCGGGCGCCGGAAATATCCTGCGTTGATGTGTCGATGGTCAGGATGTCGTCCATGCGGGCAGGCGAGCGGAAATCTATCTCCATCCGCCGCACCACCCAGACGATCCGTTCGCCGTGCTTGCCTTCGTGAAGTTCTGTGTGGTGGACGCCCGCCAGCCTGAGATAGTCCGAGCGGCCGCGCTCGAAGAATTCGAGATAGCGCGCGTGGTAGACGACGCCGGAAAAATCGGTGTCGGCATAATAGACTCGCGCCATCAGCCGATGGCCGAATTCCGTCAAGGCTCCGGAAAGCCCGCCGGCAAGCGCCGCCGATTCACCATGATCGTCCATCGCGCTTTCCTTTTTGCCCCCGGCGGGGCACCTGTCTTGCCAAAATCACCAGCGCAGCAAACCGGATGGCACTGTTGACGGCGATGATCAAGACCGTGATGGCAGCGCTGCTGGTGCTGGCGGCGTCTGCGCTTCCCGGTCAGGCCGCTAGCTTTTCGATGAAGCGCGGCCTCAACCTCGACCAGTGGACGACCTGGGTCGGGGAAGACAAATGGAACGACCGACAAGCCATCCTGCCCTATCCGGAATGGCGCAAGTTCCTGAACGAGGATGACCTCAAGGCGCTGAAGGCCGCCGGTTTCGACTTTCTGCGCATGCCGGTCGATCCCTCGCCGTTTATGTCGGATCAGACGCTGGCGCTGCGCGACGACCTCTATGCCAGCGTGCGGGACTCGACGCGCATGATCAGCCGGGCCGGTCTGAAAGTGATCGTCGACATGCACCTGATCCCCGCCGGCGGCGGCCGCGAGATCGGCATGGGCCAGGTGATGGACGATCCCGCAACCTTCGACGCCTATGTCGAGGTGATCCGCAGAATGGCGCGCGCGCTGGCCACCGAGGACCCGGCGCAGGTCGCTTTCGAGCCGATGAACGAGCCTATCGTCGACTGCGACAGCGATGGCACCAGCCTGTGGCCGGAGCGTCAGCAAAAGCTGTTCGCCGCCGCGCGCGCCTCGGCCACCAGGCTGACGCTGATCCTGACCGGCGCCTGTTATTCCAATGCGGCTTCGCTGGTCAAGATCGACCCAAAGTCGATCCCCGACGACAACCTCATCTGGACCTTCCACTCCTACGACCCGTTCCTGCTGACGCATCAGGGCGCGACCTGGGCCGGCGATTTCATTCTTTATGTTACCGGGCTGCCCTATCCGCTGACCGCGGTGCCGCGCGCCGAGCTCGATGCGACGCTGGATGCGATCCGCGCCAAGATAAAAGCCGAGGCGCCATGGACCAGACGGAACGGCCTGCTCGCCTATCTCGATGAACAAGCCGCCAGCATGGACACGGACGAAAAGCTGCTCGGCGTCATGGATGCGCCGTTCGAAAAGGTCGAGGCCTGGGCGAAGGCCAACGCCATCAAGCCGGAAAACATCACGCTGGGCGAGTTCGGCATGATCCGCCAGGAGTATGGCAACCCCTATGTGATGCCGCCCAAATACCGCGCCGCCTATGTCAAAGACATGATCGCGCGCGCCGAGGCGCATGGCTTCTCATGGTCGGTGTGGAGTTTTGGCGGCGCCTTCGGCATCGTCGATGCCTTCAACGGCGAAAAGGCCGAACCCGCCGTGATGGACGCAATCCGCTCGCTCCATTAGCCCTAGGGCATGTCGAGATCCAGATCAGGCCGAGTCGGAAATGAGGGGTCCGAGAACCGGAACGGAGCGGACTTTGGTCCGTGACTACCGGAAGCGCAGGAACACCTCATTTGCAGGCCGGCATCACCTGAATACCGGCATGCTCTAACCGAGGTCGATCTGTAGGATCTCCGGCCGCATGCCAAAGCGCACCGGCGCGATGCTGAAGCCGAGCCCGCCTGACACGATCAAATTGCGGTCATTCTCGACGACATGGCCATAGGCAAAGCGGTTGCCGAAGCGGGACGGCACCACCGGTGAATAGCCGAACAGCCTGACCTGCCCGCCATGTGTGTGGCCCGACAGCGTCAGCGAAACCCGCCACGGCACTTTCGGGAAAATGTCAGGCTCATGCGCAAGCAGGATGATCGGTGCCTGGTCGGTGATCTTGGCCAGCGTGCCGTCGAGATCGTCGAGGCCTTCAAATTTGTCGCGGCCTGCGGCCTTGTTCGGTAACAGGGCCAGCTGGTCGGCGAGTCCGGCGATCCAGAAGCCGTATCCATTCTTTTCCAGACGCACAGCGTCGTTCTCCAGAACCGAGATGCCGGCTTCCTCCAATGCCTTGCGCGCCACAGTCGGCCCCGCTCCGGCCTGCTGCGCGAAAGGATCGTGCCACCAGTCGTGATTGCCGAGGATCGACAGGACACCAAGCGGCGCCTTCAGTCCTGACAAGGCCGGCGCCCATTCATGGGCCTCCACCCGGTTCGTCACCAGGGACATGCCTGAGATATAGTCGCCGAGCAGTACGATCAGATCGGGCTGCAGCACGTTCGCACCCTCGACGAGCGAAGCGATCCGCTCAGGCGTCATCCAGGGGCGGCAGGCGTGAATATCGGCAAGTGCTACAACGCGCAGCTTCAAGCCCGCCGGCCAATGCGGCGGCGTCAGCCGGTAGCGCTTCACATGGGTCAACAGCATCGGCTCGATGCCGACCGCATAGGCACTGAGCGACGCCAGCGAGAGGAACGAACCCCCGACGAATTTCAGGAACCCGCGTCTGGTGATCACTTTTCTGGCTCCGACGCTTGATCGGAGCAGTTCGCGCCGACACTACGACGCCCGATAGCATCCAGGAATGCGCCTTCACGCTGGCAGGCTTGAGGAAATTCTGCGCAGACAGCCCGTTCCGGAGGACAAATCTCCGTTACTCTTCCTGGAACAGGTTGATCTGCTGCTGCGCCAGATCCTTCGGTGCGTCGAGGCCGAGATGGCGCCAGGCGTTGGAGGTCAGCACGCGGCCGCGTGGCGTCCGCTGGATGAAACCCTGCTGGATCAGATAGGGCTCGATAATGTCCTCGATGGCGTCGCGCGGCTCGGAGAGGCCGGCGGCGATCGTCTCGATGCCGACCGGGCCACCACCGAAATTGCGCGCGATCATCGAGAGATAGCGGCGGTCGAGCGCGTCGAGGCCGAGCGCGTCGACCTCGAGCCGGGTGAGAGCTTCGTCGGCAATCTGCTTGTCGACGTGGCCGTCGCCGGCGACGGAGGCGAAATCGCGCACGCGGCGCAACAGCCGGCCGGCGATGCGCGGCGTGCCGCGGGCGCGGCGCGCAATCTCCAACGCGCCGTCGTCGCCGAGCGGCATTTGCAGGATGCGGGCGCCGCGGCGCACGATCTGCTCCAGTTCCTCGACCGAATAGAAATTAAGCCGCACCGGAATGCCGAAGCGATCGCGCAGCGGGTTGGTCAAAAGGCCGAGCCTGGTGGTGGCGGCAACGAGCGTGAAGCGGGCAAGATCGATCTTGACCGAGCGTGCCGCCGGACCTTCGCCGATGATCAGGTCGAGCTGGAAATCCTCCATCGCCGGGTAAAGGATCTCCTCGACTGCCGGATTGAGCCGGTGGATCTCATCGATGAACAGCACATCGCGGTCTTCGAGATTGGTGAGAAGTGCGGCGAGATCGCCGGCCTTGGCGATCACCGGACCGGAGGTCGAGCGGAAATTGACGCCGAGCTCGCGCGCCATGATCTGCGCCAGCGTTGTCTTGCCAAGCCCCGGCGGCCCGACGAACAGCACATGGTCAAGCGCCTCGCTGCGGCCCTTGGCGGCCTCGATGAAGACCTTGAGATTGGCCCGCACCGCGGCCTGGCCGACGAAATCGGCGAGCGTCTGCGGCCTCAAGGTCTGCTCAGCATCCTCGCCGCGCTTTTCCGGGGCAATGAGGCGGGGTGAAAGGCTCATGCGGCCTTCCTCGCACAGGGCAAAGGACCGGACAAGCAATCACTCACCGCGCCAGTTCCTTCAGCCCGAAACGAATGAGCTTCGAGGCATCGGCGTCCTCGCCGGCCGTCTTCAGCGCCGCCGCGACAGCATTGGCTGCGGTGTCGCGCGAATAGCCGAGATTGACCAGCGCCGAGACGGCGTCGGTGATCGGCGCCGGCGCCACGCCTTCCCCGAGTTCCTGCTTAAGGCCGATGGCGCCGGAGGCGGTTCCGGCATAGGCCGGCGCCTTGTTCTTCAATTCGGTGACGATGCGCTCGGCCACCTTCTTGCCGACGCCGGGCGCGCGGCTGACCATGGCGATGTCGCGCAGCGCGATCGCATTGGCGATATCGGCCGGCGCCAGCGTCGACAGGATGGCCAGCGCCACCTTGGCGCCGACGCCTTGCACATTGCTCATCAACAGCCGGAACCATTCGCGCTCAAGCACCGATTGGAAACCGTAGAGCCGGATCATGTCCTCGCGCACATAGGTCTCGATGAACAGCACCACCGCCTCGCCGGGCGAAGGCAGCGCGGCCAGCGTGCGCGCCGAGCAATAGGCGACATAGCCGACGCCGTGCACATCGACGAGGCAGAAATCCTCGTCGATCTCGTCCAGCGTGCCTTTCAATTTGCCGATCATGCGTGATCCCTCATGCCAGCGCCATCCTGTAGGCGACGCTTTGCCGGTGATGCGCGTGGCAGATGGCGATAGCCAACGCGTCTGCGGCATGTTCGGTGTCGAAAACGGCTTTCGGCAACAGCACCTTTACCATCATGTGGATCTGCTTCTTGTCGCCATGGCCAACGCCGATCACCGCCTTCTTGACGGCATTGGGGGCATATTCGGCGACGACAAGGCCGGCGCGCGCCGGCACCAGCATGGCTATGCCGCGCGCCTGGCCGAGCTTCAGCGTCGCCACGGCATCCTTGTTGACGAAGGTCTGTTCGACGGCCGCTTCCTGCGGCATGGCCGCATGCAGGATCTCGGCCAGCCCGTCATGCAATTGGCAGAGCCGTGTCGCCAGTGCCGCCTTGTCGTCGGAGCGTACAGTGCCGGAGCTGATAAACCGCAGCGAGTTGCCGAGGCTCTCGACGATGCCCCATCCGGTGCGCCTCAGCCCCGGATCGATACCGATAATGCGAATCGCTTCCCTCATGCGCGAAGTCTACCTCCGGCGCACAGCGATGTCAGGGAAATGTGAACAAACCGGAAACGGGAGGCGTTTAACCTCGAGCGAAAGCCGTGTTCAGCAGCGTGATCTGGTCGGAAACCGGATTGGCGCGGCGGCCTGCTACCGGCGTCTCGGCAAACGCGCCGCCATAGATCTCGTCGTCCATGCGGCGCACCAGCGCCTGCAGGCGCAGCGAGCGGGTGACGAGGTCGAGGAAATCCTTCGGCAGTTCGCCCCAGCCGACCGCTTCGTCATGCGCCGAGGCGGTGTCAAGACGCACCTTGGATTTTTCCGAAGCGACCTGATCGCGGGTCATCTCGCCGGAATTTGCCGCCCGCTGCAAAAGCAGCCAGGAGGCGACCTGCATCAGCCTTGTGGTCAGCCGCATCGATTCGGCCGCATAGAGCGTCGCCGCCAGTCTGGACAGCTTCTTGGCCTCGGCCCGGCCCTTGCCGTCAAGATATTCCGCTGCTTGCTCAACCAGGCCCATGCCTTCCTGGTAGAGCGGTTTGAAGGATTGGGAGAAAACCCGGCGTTCCGCCAGCTTGATGGTTTTCGCGCTGCCCTTCGAAGGCTCGTTCATCGATACGCCCCTGCACTGCCCCGTCGGCTGATTCGGCTTCATCGCCGTCACGCCGGCACCCTAGATGACTGAAGCTTGAAAATGCGCTTCGCCGCCGGTGAAGGCAAGCACATGTTTAACAAACGGTTAACGCCTGCGCAGGGGCGCCAAGCGGACCAAAAGCAGACAAAAAAAGAGCCGCGGATAAGGCGGCTCTCAGGAGTTTAACAGGGAGGCGTCAAACGAAGTGGCTCCAACCACTCGGTAAGAATCCAGATCACTGGATGGACATAGTAAACACCTGTAAAGCTTAATGAACCCTTAACGGCGCGGATATTTCTTGATCGACCGCTGCCCTTCTGTGCCGTATCAGCACAACGGTGCCCTAAGCCTGATCGTCGGCTTGTTCATGCCTTCTTCCACACAGCCGGCAAGGAAATGAAGGCGAACAGCAGCATTGCCGCATAAAACCCCATCGAGGAGGAAGCCAGCACCGGCTCGATTTCCGGATGGCCGGCAAGTTCAAAGTAAAGCCCAATCATCAGTGCGATGCCGCAGATTGCCGTCAGCCAGAAATGCACGACGGCAATCGTCTTTTGCCCGACCGCTGGAAACAGGTGGTAGAAGAAGGCAAACACCGCCGACATCAGCCAGCCCGCCACCATGGTGTGCGCGTGGGTCGGCATCTGCCCATGGTCATTGGAGATCGCCATATGCAGGCCGAGCGCCATGCCGCACAGGGAATAGATGACGGCCAGGGTGAAGAAATTTCGTGCTACGCCTTGCATGGGATACCCTCGTTGGTTGTTGCAGACTTGGTCCGACCGCGCGCGGCCAAAATGGAGCGTCGGTCGCGAGCGGCTTAGTCCCCGCAGGTTTCAGGATCATGCCGCGAAACCAGCCAATGCCGACACGGCGTCTATCCGGCAAATGCCGGGTATTGTGCGGGCTGGCGGTAAAATCCGGCGACGGCGCCACCGCAACAAGCCGGCACCCACGCGGCATCTTCTGGATACATGTACGGAGATAATCCGCCCTCCTTCGGAAGCAGACGCGCGAAAGCAGCGTTTACCCCCGGAACGATGCACAAGGAGCGGCAATGGACTGGTATTCTCTCTTCAAATTCCTGCATGTCATGGCAGCGATCCTCTGGCTCGGCGGCGGTTTCGCCATGCTGCTGGTTTCGATACTCGCCGATCGCGACGGCGACGACGAGACGCTGATGGTCATGCTGAGAACGACGGACAAACTCGGCTTGCGTCTGTTCGTGCCGGCGTCTATCGCGACCCTGGCTTCTGGTCTGGTGCTGACTTCGCTATGGACCGGCTTCTCCGACCTTTGGGTCGTCATCGGCCTTTGCGGCTACGCCGCCGCGTTTCTGACCGGTATCCTCGTGCTGAAGCCTTCGTTCGAAAAGCTTGCCACAATGCTTGCCGCGGACGGCATGACCCCGGCTGCCATAGCGTTTGGGCGCCGCATGATACGGATCGTCAAGTTCGATTTCGTCATCATGATCGTCGTCGTCGCCGACATGGTGCTGAAGCCGACCGCGCACGACATCGCCACTCTCGGCGCCATGGCGGTCGTGGTCGTTGGTGGTGCATCGCTGACCTTTGCGAGCGCCCCGCGAACCAAACCGGCAGCCGCCTGAGCGGGATTTAGAGCAGGCCGGCGATCCCGTCCCAAAGCAGCTTGACCGCGACCACGGCCACGGTCGCGTAGGTGAAGGGATAAAAAATCTCCGGCCGCATGCGCCGCACCAGCCAGGCGCCGGCGATGGTGGCCAGCGGCGCCAGCGGCATCAGCACGGCCGACGCCGTCAGGTTGGCGGTGTCGAACTGGCCAAGCGCGAAGTAGGGGATCAGCTTCAGCGCGTTGGTGGCGGCAAAGAAGATCGCCGATGTCCCCGACAGCACCTTCGGATCGAGCCGGATCGGCAGCGCATAGACCTGGAAGGGGGGCCCGCCGACATGGGCGACGAAGCTGGTGAAGCCGGCGACGGTGCCCCAGAAGGCGGCGGCGATGCGGTTGGGCGCCGCCGCATGGTCGGAACCGTGGCGGAACTGGAGATAGAGCCAGCGCAGCACGAAGATCAGCGCGACAGCGCCGACGATCAGCCGCACCATCTCTTCGGTTACGAGCGCTGCCGTCAGCCAGCCGAGCCCAATGCCGATCACCGCGCCCGGCATCATGTCGACCAGCATCTTTCTGTCGTAGACGCCCCACCACGTCCACACCGAAACGATGTCCATCAGGCACAGGATCGGCAGCAGGATGGCCGCCGCCTGCACCGGCGGCATGGCCAGCGCCATCAAAGGCACGCCAACGAAGCCGACAGCGCCGCCGAAGCCGCCTTTCGACAGCCCGACAAATATCACCGCCGGAATGGCGGCGGCATAAAACCACGGATCGGCGAGCAGACCTGACATGAACTGGAAATGCTGGAGGGAAGACGGTTGCCCTGCAATAGCCCAGAAACCCTTGCGCCGCGACCGGGAAAATGCCGGCCGTGTCGATCAACTGTGCGTAAAGCGACGGTTCCGGATTTACGGCAAGATCGCCGCCGATGCATAAGGGCGCCGTCCGATGCATCAGGTTTTGACCCCAGGTTTTGGCCCCAGGTTTTGACCCCAGGTTTTTGACCCCAGGTTTTTGACAATGAGCGAACCCCACATCCGCCGCGCCGAAGCGGCCGACCTGCCTGCCATCGTAGCCATGCTCGCCGACGATCCGCTTGGCCGCAGCCGCGAGGATGCGACCGAGCCACTCGCCAAGGCCTATCGCGACGCCTTTGCCGCCATCGACGCCGACCCCAACCAGTTTCTTGCCGTGATGACGGATAGCGGCCGAGTCATCGGCACGTTGCAGATCAGCTATCTCGCCGGGCTGTCGCTGCAGGGCGCCTTGCGCGGCCAGATCGAGGCTGTGCGCGTCGCCGCGGACCGCCGCGGCGAACGGCTGGGACAGCGTCTGCTGGAATGGGCGGTCGAACAGTGCCGTGAACGCGGCTGCAAGATTGTCCAGCTGACCACCAACAAGAGCCGCCAGGACGCGCATCGCTTCTATGACCGGCTCGGCTTCAAGGCCAGCCACATCGGCTACAAGCTGGAGCTTAATTCAGTGGCGGCGGACGGCGCCGGATCGGCTGCGCCTTGATGATGGCGGTGCTGGTCTCCGCCTTGTCGGCGATGCGGTCGAGAAGCTTGTCGAGCTCGCCGATGGAGCGCACGTAGAGCCGGGCCACGAAACAGTCGTCGCCGGTGACCTTGTCGCATTCGCCGAATTCCGGGATCTCCTCGATCAGCTTCTGCACGATGTGCAGCTTGCCCGGCAGTGGCCGCACCCGCACGATCGCCTGCAGCGGAAACCCCAGCGCCTCCGGCTCGATCTCGATGGTGAAGGCGCGGATGACGCCGCGTTCCTCGAGCCGCCGCAGCCGTTCCGAGACGCTCGGCGACGACAGCCCGACCTGCTGCGCCAGATCCTTCAACGAAGTCCGCGAATCCAGGATCAGGATGTCGAGAAGCTTTCTGTCCAACTCGTCCAGCATTTTCATCTCCTAGCAAAAGGGCAGCGCGCGCCTTATTAAATAAGGTGTTGTTCGCTTATCACCTTTCATAGGGCATATAAACCCTCAAGGCGGCATGAGATTATGGCCTCAACAGATAGAGGTATTGTCATGGACAACACGGTACGCGGCACGATCGAGATGACGGCGGCGATGACGATCGTCGGCACGATCGGCTGGTTTGTCGTCATGTCGGGCCAGCCCGTCATGGACGTGGTGTTCTGGCGCTGCGCCTTCGGCGCGGTGGCGCTGCTGATCACCTGCGCGGCACTCGGGCTGCTGCGCGGCAGGCTGACGCTGCGCATTGTTGCCATCGCCGCTCTTGGCGGCGCGGCCATTGTCATCAACTGGCTGTTGCTGTTCAGCGCCTTCTCCCGCGCCTCGATCTCGATTGCCACGGCGGTCTACAACACGCAGCCCTTCATGCTGGTCGGCTTCGGCGCGCTGTTCTTCGGCGAGCGGCTGACCTTGGCCAAGCTGACCTGGCTCGGCATCGCCTTCGCCGGCATGCTGCTGATCGTGCAGACAGGGCCCGATGCGGGTGTCGGTTCCGGCATAACCGGCACAGATTATGTCATCGGCATCGTCATGGCGCTCGGAGCGGCCTTCTTCTGGGCTGTCGCGGCAATCGTCGCCAAGAAGCTCAAGGGCACCCCGCCGCATCTGATCGCGCTGATCCAGGTCTGCGTCGGCGTCGTCATGCTGGCGCCCTTCGCCAACCTCTCGCATTTGCCCGCCGATGCCTGGAGCTGGGCCATGCTGGCCACGCTTGGCGTCGTTCACACCGGCCTGGTGTACATATTGATGTACGCCGCCATCCAGAAACTGCCGACGCATCTGCAGGGGTCGCTGTCCTTCATCTATCCTGTCGTTGCGATCCTGGTCGATGTGATGGCCTTCGGCCACCGGCTGCATCCGGCCCAGCTCGTTGGCGCAGCCGCCATCCTGATCGCCGCCGCCGGCATGAATCTCGGCTGGACTTTGTGGAGGGCCAAATCGCCGGCCGAAAGCCCGCAAACCGTCAAATGAGCCGCAGAGCGTCTGCTCGCCGGCGATCGTAAACCAAAGCCAGCGCATCGTTCCCCGCCCGCCTGTTCAAGGCGGGCGCTTTGTTCTATGCCGCAATGCAACCATCTTCGCCCGGCATAGGCGAAACCCGGGATCGAAAGCCAATGAACGACGCAACACCCCCCAACCGCTGCCGCATCGTGCTGATCGCGCCCAAGGACGCTCCGGCGCAGCGCATTGCGGCTGCCTTCGACGGCGGTGATATCGCTTCCCTGATCCTGCCTGAAAACGGCATGGACGAGGCTGCCTTCCAGGCCTTCGCAGAACAGATCGTACCGGCCGCGCAAGCGGCCGGCATCGCCGTCATCATCGCCGGCGATACCCGCATTGCCGGCCGTGTCCAGGCCGACGGCATTCATGTCGAGGTTTCCAAGGACGCGCTCGCCGAGACCATCGAACACTTCCAGGGCAAGATGATGGTCGGCGCCGGTGGCGCCAAGACGCGCGACGACGCGCTGGAACTCGGCGAAACCAGGCCCGACTACATCTTCTTCGGCCGCTTCGGCTACGACAACAAGCCGGAACCGCATCCGCGCAACCTGTCGCTCGGGCAATGGTGGGCGGACGTGATTGAGATCCCTTGCATTGTCATGGCCGGTTCCGCCATCGCTTCGGTAGAAGCGGTGGCCGCCACTGGCGCCGAGTTCGTGGCGCTGTCCAGCGCCGTCTTTGCCGAAGGCGCCGATCCGAAGGCGGCGATTGCCGCCGCCAATGCGCTGCTCGACCAAACCGCGCCGCGCTTCGAGGGCTGACGTGCGCCGACCTGGACTTCCTCTCGCGGTTCTCGTTGCGGCCTTGATGAGCGGGGCAGCGATCGCGGCGGAAACCGTTCCGCTGCCGCAGCCGAGGCCGGACACCAGCGCGCCCGCCCTCAGCGTGCCGGATGCGGTCGCCCCCGATGCGGGTGCCCCAAAAGCCGGCGCCACCGATTCCGGCGTCCATATCGACAAGCCGATCGACACGCCGCTGCCGCAGCCCGCGACAACCGCGCCGCTGCCGTCGGCCGACGCGATCAACCCCGAACGTTTCGGCGCCAAGCCGGCGGACCCCGCCTATGGCGCTTTCCAGCGCGGCCTTTACAAGACAGCCTACAATCTAGCGTTGGTGCGGGCTCAGAATGGCGACCCGGCGGCGCAAACGCTGGTGGCCGAGATCCTGTCGCGCGGGTTGGGCGTGCCGCTCAACCCAGCGGAAGCCGCCAAATGGTATGCGCAGGCCGCCGAGCAGGGGATTCCTGAATCGCAGTTCCAGTATGCGCTGATGCTGCTCGACGGCCGCTACGTCAAGAAGGACGAGAAGGGAGCTTTTGCGCTGATGCAGGCCGCCGCCGAGGCCGGCAACCGGCTGGCGCAGTTCAACTTCGCGCAATTGCTCGTGCAGCAGGATCCGGGCGATGCCGGCAACGCCAGGGCGGTGGCGTATTATGAGCGGGCCGCGGCGCCAGGGCGGGCTCTGATACCCCTCTGACGCGGCCGCCGCTAGGGAGTGTGTAGGTCGGGGTGG